>QWQG01000169.1 GCA_003670925.1 Planctomycetota bacterium
ACGTGACGACGACCCGGCAACACCGTTGGCAGAGTAATCGTATCCGTCAGTCCGTTCGCAGAAATGAGTTCTTCGTAACGCGCAGCATTGCGGGCTCGTCCTGCCGTCCAAGAATCTAGATGCCGCAGTTTTACACGCAGCACTGCAGCCTGCAATGCATCCAGACGGCTGTTGAAACCCACTTCTACATGGTTGTATCCACCCTTATCACCGTGGACTCGTAGGCGTTTCAGCCGCTCGGCAATTTCAGGATTATCGGTTGTCATGATCCCGCCGTCTCCAGCACCACCCAGATTCTTGGTGGGGAAGAAGCTGAAGCAACCGACGGAACCCAACACACCTGCACGGCGACCTTGGTATTCAGCCCCGATCGCTTGAGCAGCATCTTCGATAATTGGAATGCCGTGCGCTGCCGACAAACGCCACAATGGATCCATCTCGGCACACTGACCAAAGAGGTGAACCGGCATGATGGCCGTTGTCTTCGATGTAATCGCGCGTTCAACCTGTTCCGGGCAGATGTTGAAACTGTCCGGTTCGATATCAACCAGCACCGGAATCGCACCTACCCGATGAATGGCCCCAGCTGTCGCAAAGAAACTGAACGGGCTGGTGATGACTTCATCACCTGGTTTGACTCCAACGGCCAAGAGGGCCAAGATCAAAGCATCTGTTCCAGACGCGCAGCCGATGGCATATCTAGAATCGCAGTAGGCAGCGATTTCCTGTTCCAGCAGCGTAACTTCATCACCCAAAATAAAATGTTGCATTTCGAAGCAGCGATCGACAGCTTCACGGACTTCGCTTCGAATCGTCTGGTACTGTGGCACCAAGTCGATGAAGGGAATCGGCTGAGATAATTCTGCAGAATGAGTGTGGGGTTGGCGGGCGGACATGAAGCGACTCCATTCGCTGCTGTAGTTCAACGACTCGGGCTCGGCCTGAGTTGTGGTCGGAAGGTAAGGCTTTTGCGGGGACATTGTCAAGACGAACGAATCAGCAAAATTTGCTGATAAACGCCTGTCCAAAAACAACTTACAGCCACGCAGTTGCCAGATCACGCTCTCTCGTTATCGTCTCCTAGACTCGGTAAGTTGGATCGATGATTCCGGATTTTCAGGGGCGGGAATGAATGATGGTAAGCGAAGGGGGCTGTTAGTAGTCAACCTAGAGCTTGCAGATTGCCTGGTTGTGCGTGATTGCAAGCGGTTTCCCCCGTTGTTTCAGGGCAGCGGTTCAGAAAATGTCAGCAGATCCTTGAAGTAAGTGCGAAAACGTCCGCCTCGCAGACTTCCGGAAACCACCAGATCTCCCTCCGGCTCATCTGCGGCTGTGACCTGAAGCCATTTCCCACCCGTGATTCGGGCATCGTCAAGAAACATTCCCCGTGTTCGGGCGGTCTTCAGCGGGTAGGCGGATTCCCACAAAATTCTGGGTTCGCGACCGCTTTCCAAGACGATGGCGCGGCGATTGGTGTGGTCCGTGCGTTCCAAACCCAGCAACCAAGTGCTCGGCAAGGGCTCCTCGAATTCGCCAACCATGCGGCTCAGGTCTCCGTAACAAAACGCGAGAATTTCATCGTCCTGCCGCCGTTCAAGGAAAGCCCGCGCGACACCGTCCTGCAGCTGATCACAGACCGGCAGATTAGACGAATGCCGTTTCACACTGGATCGCCAAGCGGCTTCCAAGAAATTCTGCATGTCCTGAGCCGGACGGCGGAAGTAGCGACTGACTTCACCGGCGAGCTGCTCCACATTCTCATTTGGTGGTTCAGAAATTGTGCAGCAGTGGGCTAGATCTAGCAGAAAGTCGTCCATGATCTCCGCGCCAGGATCCAGCGACGGCGGCTCAAACGGCTTACCCGCTGCGGCGTGACACGCTGCGGCGATCACTGCCGGCCGCTCGGATAAAGGGATCCGCGCCGCCACCTGCAGGCCGTCGAATGCCTGGATCGTGGCGGTGGCCGACATTCCGGCCACAGACTGGAGGAATCCGGCCAAGGCATTGACCGCCGTTTGCAGTTCATGCTGCTCGGAGTCCGATGGTGTCGTGCGAATTCCTTCCAGCGTTAGACGCAGATCAAAACGCTGTTCGAATCCGTCACGCCATTTTTGGAGATTGGCTTCGGTCGCGCCATGGATATGACTGGTGAAGAACGCTTCCAGCTGTCTGGCAATCACTTCTCGTTCTTCTCGAGTCAGCATGGCGGGGTCTGCCAGTTGTAGTCCGACAGATCGGTGATCGGCAAGGCAGCGATAAAGATAGACGCGATCGTATTCACTGCGGAGCGGCAACGCCGTAATCTGCCGTAGGCCGTTGCGCAGACTTTCGCCGGACATCGGGAAACAGTGAATCAATTCTGCTAGTTCCGCTCCCAGAATCCAGCCCGAACCGCGTTGCCGAAATCCCGTGCCGTAGATTCCCGCGACTTCTACCCCGATCACAGTCACCAGATCATGCAGGGTGGCAATGGCCTGGCGATCAATTGCATTTTCGATAACCTTTTGAGCGCCGACTTTGCCAAGTTCTGTTGCTAGCCACCACGCTCCTAATGTCGCCGGGCTGGTCGCTGACAGCAGTCGTCCGGCATACAGTCCTCGCGAAAGGTACTTAAACCATGGGGCCGCTTTTTGATACACACCGTAGCTGGCAATCGCCTGTTGCATGTAGCCGTAAAGTTTGTTGACGTTGGAATGCTGCACGCTAACGGGAAGCTGCTCAAGTAACACCAGCATATGCAGGCAGATGCGACTGGCGGCCCGCGCCAGTTGATCGAAGCTAGTTTCCAGCAGGGGATTCTGACTGCTTGGATTATAAATTTTTGCAACCCGTTGCATGAGTTGCAGGGTTTCATCGCGGATTGCATTCACATCCACTTTGTGGTTAACGGTGTAACCGTTGCGGCGAATTTTTTCGTAGACTCGTTCCGCTTCTGCTTCCAGAAGTTGCCGCACGCTGCGATCCTGTTCGCTCAGCTTCTGAAGTTGTCCCGAGGACTTTTCTGCATGCATATCTTCGAAGGGGTATTCGAGGAATTCATGAAACCTGGCAAACCGAGATGCCAGATCGCGCTCTCTTGCTTCCAGTCGTTCCGCCCGAAAAGACAGTTCGGTTTGCAACGCTTGGCGGACGCGATCAAACTCCTGCTGTTGTTCGAGCTGCCGATTCTGTTCGAAGGTCAGTTTCACCCGCAATGCCACAATCTCCGGATCGTGATCGCGGAGGCGCGGCCAAAGCCAGAAAAGGCTGCTCTGCCCGATGGCCGCTGCCGCCATCAGAGCCCACCATGCAGGAGTCGCAGTTTGCAGGCTTGTCACGGTAACACCGATCATCGTGACCGATGCTGAAGTGATCAATGACGCAGCAATCCAGAATCGTCGGCTGGTCATTGAACGTATTCCCTGCAGCATTGCCGGACGATGAACCATCTGCAGGATGGAGATTCAGGTCCGTCGCATAGCCGTGAAACGTTTTCGAAGCGAAGACTATTGGGCATCGAAAGTTTTCCAGCGATGGACCGTTGTCTGGTGAACGTCTCGGACATGGATGTCCAAGCTACGGAATCTCAGCACGTAACATCAAACAAAGAAACGCCAGCGAGACATTCAGCTCGCTGGCGTTTTCATGAAGTCGCAACACACAGTCGCCTGCAGCTTGCCGTTAAACAATCAATTATTTCATCGTCGCTTACTTCTTCAGTTCGGATTCAATGACACTGACTACTTCAACCGCATCCGGCTTTGTCTTCGTACTGAAGCGACCGGCGACCGTGCCATCCTTACTGATAACGAACTTTTCAAAGTTCCATTTCACGTCATCTTTGCTTTCGGCATTGGCCTTCAGAAACTTGTACAGCGGCGCCTGTTTTTCCCCGTTCACATCCACTTTGCTCATCATCGGAAATGTGACTTTGTACTTGTCGGTGCAGAACTTCTGAATGTCTTTTTCTGTGCCGGGTTCTTGGCCGCCAAATTGATTGCAAGGAATCCCAACGACGACGAGACCTTTTTCTTTGTACTTATCCTGCAACGCCTGAAGCTGTTCGTACTGCGGTGTCGCTCCGCACTTGCTGGCAACGTTCACGACCAGCAGCACTTTACCCTTGTACTCGGAAAGTTCGACATCCTTGCCTTCAATGTTTTTGAGCTTGAAGTCGTGAATGGAGTCCGCTGCCATCGAGGTTGTCCCTACTACGCAAATGATGCCAAGAGCCAGAGTTTGCCAGAATTTCGTCATTTCATTTTCCCCTGAGAAAACCTTACCAAGACGACCGGCAACCGGAACACTTTACAAAAGTCGGATACCCGCTTTCCTCACCCGGTGCCGTTACATCGTCGAACTTCGCCGCTATTGTTACCTCCAGTGGCGAATAGGCAAGCGTTCATCTGCTTTGCCGCCATCCTCCATCCTTGAATTTTACGGAGACTGCCATAAAACAGGCGGAGTGTCCGGGGATGCTCGGCAGTTTTTCAGGAGTTCACGACAATTCATGTCCAATCGATGGGATTTGACTCGCGCGTCGCTGGCGCGGCACTTTTTCCTCGCAACCGTCCTTCAGGCTGGCGTGATTCTGCTGCTGGGCTTTACTTTTGGAGTGGTGTGCGGACATCCTGAGCCCACGGAAAAGTTGGAGTTGCCGACCGCTTTTCAGTATGGAACCATGTTTCTGGCGATTGGCAGTTGGTGCCTGCACGACGCACAGACGAACGTCCGCCGAGAACGCCAACGTCGGTTTCGCATCGCATTGCTGCTGGCCCTGAGTACCGCAGTGTTGTTTGTGTCGGTTCAGTCTTACGGCATGTGGGCACTCGTCAAATCCATTTCGCCCCAACTGGAAATGCAGACCAGCATCCACGGAATGGTCATCATGTTCGCGGCAATTCACGCCATGCATTTTATCGTCGCGCAGTCCATCCTGTTGTGGGTGACGCTCTCAGCCTTCACAGATCGCTACGACCACGAATACTCTTGGGGCGTCACCTTCGCCGCTTGGTGCTGGCATGTCCTCGGCATCGTCTGGATTGCCATCCTGTGCATCTTTGCCATCGCTGCCGTCTAGACCGCGTCGCCAACACGCCTCACATTGGCGGAGGCGGAACGTTTTTCGTGTCGATAAAGCTGCAAGGAGCGATATAACCGGAATGCGTCCGCAAAAAAAACCAAATAACTTCGGCCTATTTGACATGCACGGCAATCTGTGGGGATGGTGTCAGGATGTGTATTCTGACACTGCTGACTACCAGCAAAATGTCACTGTGACCAATCCTTCCGCCGGCCGTAAATCGACGTATGATTGGGTGCTACGCGGCGGGTCATGGTGGTACAACGCCGTCCCAGTGGTCCACGACAACACTTGCGTCAGCCAGCAGCCTTGCCGGGCCGGGAGTCAGATGCACAACGCTGTCAATCACAATGTGGTGAGCCAGCTTATTGCTGCGACCCGTGTAGTCTTGCCCTGCATCTGCCACCCGCGAAAGAACATGCAGTTTCTTGGCGGCAATGCGCATCGTCACATGGGAGTAATTGACAGGGTTCAGCGATGACTGGGGATGATTGAGCGGGAATGCCTGCCGATAGCCGCTCATCGATGCGAGTCGTTCCGCGATATTCAGGGCCATCCCGGATGTGCTCACGACTGTCCAGAAGCCGCGACTTTCTTGTTTCAGGCCTTTTTCGGCCGATGTGTAAATGATTTCTTCAATCATACGATGTGATCTCCCATGCGCTTCACTCTGGCGGTCGCCTTAAGCCGAGAACTTCGGTGCAAAGTTGCCGCAACAGCGGAGTCGTCCCATGCAATTCAGTCCATCCGAATATGTATTTCCAGTCCAGTTGTTCATGGTTATCCGCATCTTTTGTTGAACGAGGAATGCTGTACACATTGGTCGCAAGAGCCCCGACGAGGACATACTTTACCGAGAGTGATTCGAGTGCCACCAGTGTTCGTCGAACTGCATCAAAGCTGTTCATTGATTGCATCCAACGGGCGGTAGCGATCCCCGTCGTCGATCCGCTTGGCGATTTCAAGTCGGCGGAAAATTTCGTTGTTGACCTGTTGTTCATTATACTCAGGGTAGCGCATGCGGATCCTCGTACTCATGCAACTTGTGGTTGGCGATTGGATCAGCGTCTTCAAAACTGATTCCAAACTTCTGCCCTAAAATGGTTCGAAGCTGCCACAGTGATGCGGACAAGAAATAAGACTTGCCGGAACTTGGCGAACCCAAAATTGAAAAGAAAGCTAAAGGAAGTTCCCAGACATCACGAGGCAGACTCAGATGACATCGCGGACAAGCCAGCTCGAGCACGACTCACCTTTCGCATCGATCGCCTGCCCTGAGATGTCGCATTGAGTGGGAAGAAACCGCCGATGTCCTTCCGGCACATTGGGGTCATCCTGCAGGCTCGGATGTACGGAAATCCATTTCGTATCATACGATGGGAACTAAAACCAGCAGTGTGGACAGGTGATGTTTGCTTGCAGCGATGCGGAGTCCGTGGACATGTTTGAGGTCACCTCATTCCCAAGCTGGAATATCGGGGTTGCCATGGAACGGAAATTTTTTTAACCGCACGAGAATTGCATGAAGAATCCCCGGAAAGCCCTCACCCTCGAAACAGTTATGGCAGTTAATTGCACCAAATCGCGGTTACGGGCCGTCAAATTCTGAGAATATGCAACATGATATTAGGTCTTTTGCGGGCCCACGTGGCGTGTCTCCGTGTTCGCAAAAATTCTAGGTGTGGCTGAATTCACGGCCGAAGCCGAGCGTATCCGGCGACAACTAAAAATCGCAAGCAATCCCACGCGGGCGAGACACTGGATGTTGGCAACGGCGGAGCCCCGGGTGTTTTGCCACGCTGGGGCAAAAAGGGGCAAGGGCGTGTAAGCGTGTTTGGTATTCTCGATATCTTCGTCAACCAGATTCAGCGAACATTTTTGTAATCTCTGCGTCTCTTGTTTACGGATTTACAATCGAGGCTGGACAGGCTCGTCAAGGTCTGCTGAATGTGAGCTATATTTTGGGGCAGGGCAGTGAGCGGGTGAACACACTTGTGTCTCCGGCTGAGTTGGATTGCGGGCTCTCCGGCAGCAATTTTGGCAATTCGTGGTGAGCATGTGCGAATCTTGCCGGAGAAACTGTGCGGAACGCGGTTGGTAAGGGAGTCACGGGGTGGAGTAGCTTCATTCGGGAAGTTCTTACAGGGAGTGGCTCGGCATTTGCGGTCAGCACGACTGTCGATCGGGACTTGTTGGCAAACGGCAGCGGTTCGTGCGGCAAATTGAGTGCATAAAAATCGCGGTCCACAGCGTGAAGCATGGGATTCGTGAGTTTCAGCGGCAAATGTAAAGGCAAGGGAGCTAGGCATGGTCAGCACAAGTCCAATGGTCGATTCAAAAAGCAACATGTATCAAAACGCTGAAGCACAATCGCTGTTGTCGGGGTTGCCTCTGCAGGGCAGTATTGGTCAAGATTCGCAGCATTTGAATCCTAGTTCGCGTCATGCTTGGAATTCCGCTGCGGAACGGAATGTCTGTCTGCTTGAGCGTGCCTTATTGGGCGAGAGTGTCGCGTGCTTGGCAAAAGCATTTTCGATGAGCAAAACGGCTGTGCACGGAGGGCTGATGGAAGCCCGCGTGCACAGGCTGACGGAAGCGGATGTTGCCTACATTGACAGCGACGAATTTCGTCAGCGAAATGCGGAAAGCGTGATCTGCGATACGATGCCGGGATTGGATGAGGCGACGGTCGGTCGGGTTCCAACGGGCCTGCCGGGATATCTTGGTGAGTTGTATCGGGTGCCGTTGCTTACAAAGAAGCACGAGCAGTATTATTTTCGGCGGATGAATTTTCGGAAGTTCCAGTTTTCGGAGCTGCGGAACGAGTTGGATGTCAATAAGCCGTCGGCTCGGATCGTATCAAAGCTGGAGTCATTGCTCGCAGAGATCACTGACATAAAAAACCTCTTGATTCGGTCCAATTTGAGATTGGTGGTCTCGATCGCCAAGCGGTATCTGAAAGCGAATACGGGTTTCTTCGAACTCGTGAGCGACGGCAATATCTCCTTAATCCGGGCGGTTGAAAAATTTGACTATGCTCGCGGATTCAAGTTCTCAACTTATGCATCGTGGGCCATTCTGAAAAACTTCGCACGATCAGTGCCAGCTGAACAGCAGCGACAGGACCGCTTCCGAACGGGCAACGACGAAGTGTTCGCGCAGTCGTCGGAGCAGAAAGGTTCATTCTTCATCGATGAGCACATGAATCTGACGCAGCGCGCCGTGATCCAAGAAATGATGCAGGAACTTGACGGACGCGAGCAGAAAGTCATCGCTTGCCGCTTTGGCTTAAGTGCGGGGGAACAGCCGGAAACACTCGAGCAGGTTGGCAATCGTCTGGGGGTCACCAAAGAACGCGTCCGCCAGATTGAAGTTCGCACTTTGGAAAAACTCCGCCGGATCGCAGAACGCCGGGCGTTTGAAATTCCCGGGTTCTAACGCGGTTCTGTGCGATCAGCGATCCGAGGCACTGAAGGGATCTGATCGGAGAACTCTCCTCCGCGCGGGTTTGCTTGAGTGTTTTATTGTCGGCGGACAGCGCAGATCGTGATTCCGGCATGTCGGCCACCTCATGGAACGGCACTTCCTTGGGTTCCGCTTGTGGTTTCAAACTTCGCGAACAAGAGCCCTGCGTTATTTAACCGCAGGGCTGTTTGCGTTCAGGAGGGGCTGAGGAAGGGCGGGTAGAATGCGACGGTTATCAGGAATGAGTTGTGGGGTGCCGCATGCGGGCGGAGCTTGGCTGTGAGCTTAGCGCGTGCCGCCCGATCGAAGAAAGCGGATGCCATTGGGCGACTGCCCACGTGGCAGCGGATGGAAATGAGCGCAGAACAACGCGTGATGTTGCCAATTTTTGTCACACGGTGAGGAAATTCGAAATCTGAGAAACGGGCACGGATTTGACCGCTGGTGGATTTCTGAAATGCGAGGGTTCTTAAAAATCTGTAGATTAATCGCGTGCCAATGTCGATAGCCGATCGGCGGAATTTATTGTCAGCGACAGGCTGCCGAAAGTAAAAGGGCTACGGATTTGAGGATGAAATTGCAAGCCTTGCTCAGTGGGTGAAGCCGAGGCCATCAGAGTTTGATGGGGCGCTTGTCGCGTCAAATTTGAGAAGTCGCTGGATCGTGATGTGCTGAGTTTGCCCCGTTGTTGGGAGCTTTCGGGGATCTGCCTTGTCTGGCAGAAACCGATTGCTATACTCCGCCGCTCGCTATCGCACGCGGTTCGCGCTAGTGTAGCTCAATTGGCAGAGCTCCGGTTTTGTAAACCGGTGGTTGTGGGTTCAAGTCCCTCCGCTAGCTTTAGCAGATGAATTGACCTGTTTCTCTTGCGGTTTCGAAGCCTGTTTGAGGATAAAAATAATAGGGTAGCGAGTCAAGAAAAGATTAAAGGGGGGAATACCCGAGTGGCCAAAGGGGCCAGACTGTAAATCTGGTGGCGTAAGCCTTCGCAGGTTCGAATCCTGCTTCCCCCATTCTCTCCTATGGGGCTCTGAAAGAGGGAGGCTTGTGTCTGGGGTGTTGAGATGTGAGCAGGGCGTGCGGCATTGTAGATTTAGGCATGTGAGAATAGTGCTTGCAAAAATGCGGATTAAACAATGCGGGCGTAGTTCAATGGTAGAATTCCAGCCTTCCAAGCTGGCTGTGTGGGTTCGATTCCCATCGCCCGCTCTTTGCGTTCTGGGGGCAGTTTGATCGCGAAGATTGCTGCTGTAGCTCAGTTGGTAGAGTACGTCCTTGGTAAGGACGGGGTCAAGGGTTCAAGTCCCTTCAGCAGCTTTCCTGCTTTTTGGGCAGTGGGTGTTTAGTGTTACAGGCTAAGTCAAGTGGGTGATTGCAGTTGATGTGAGGGCGTCTCGCGTGGGGATGCCGAGTTGTTTTGGCGTGTTTGCCGGGCTACGAGAAGTGACCTGGCGCAGACTGATCTGGAGTTGGGGTAATGGCAAAGGGTACCTTCGAGCGAACGAAGCCGCACGTCAATGTGGGCACTATTGGTCACATTGACCACGGCAAGACAACAACAACAGCAGCGATCTTGGCTGTTCAGGCTGCAAAAGGCTTGGCAACCGTAAAGGCGTATGCGGACATTGCGAAGGGCGGGACAGTTCGTGATGCCACTAAAACGGTTACGATTGCTGCGAGCCATGTTGAATACGAAACACCGAATCGTCACTACGCGCACATCGATTGTCCGGGACACGCGGACTATATCAAAAACATGATCACCGGTGCTGCTCAGATGGACGGCGCGATCTTGGTGGTATCTGCTGCTGACGGTCCGATGCCGCAGACTCGCGAGCACATTCTTTTAGCGCGCCAAGTGGGCGTACCAGCGTTGGTCGTGTTTCTGAATAAATGCGATCTTGTTGACGACTTGGAGTTGTTAGATCTCGTGGAAATGGAAGTTCGCGAGTTGTTGACAAAGTATGGGTTTCCTGGCGACGATATCATTTTGGTGAAGGGTAACGCTCGCGGCGCATTGGACAATCCGGCAGATGAAAAGTTCAGTGCGTGCATCACAAATTTGATGGAAGCCCTCGACTCATCCATTCCAGAGCCAAAGCGTGCAATTGACAAGCCGTTTATGATGGCTGTTGAAGATGTGTTCTCGATTGAAGGTCGGGGAACTGTGGCAACGGGGCGAATCGAAGCTGGCGTTGTAAAAGTTGGCGAAAAGATTCAGATCATCGGTCTACGTGACACGCAAGAAACAACTGTGACTGGCGTTGAAATGTTCCAGAAAACGCTGGATCAAGGAATTGCCGGCGACAACGTTGGTTTGTTGCTTCGGGGTCTAAAAAAAGAAGACATTCAACGTGGCCAAGTATTAGCCGCAAACAACTCGATTAAGCCGCACACGGTGTTCGAGGCTGAAGTTTATGTGCTTAGCAAAGAAGAAGGCGGCCGTCATACGCCGTTTTTCACCGGCTATCGTCCGCAGTTTTACTTTCGCACAACCGACGTGACTGGGTCAACCAAGTTGCTGGCTGGAGCTGAAATGTGCATGCCTGGTGACAATGTACGCGTGGAAGTCGAACTTGGTAAGCCGATCGCGATGGAAGAACAGAGTCGTTTCGCTATCCGTGAAGGTGGCAAGACGGTCGGTTCCGGGGTCGTGACGAAGATTCTCAAGTAGTCTGAAGAGTGCAAGAATTTTGGCTGCCTGCCGGCGGTAATGTCGGCAGGCAGTTTTGCTTTGAGTCGCGTTGGCTCTCGACTTGTTTTCAGTATCTGGTAAGAAGGTTTTTTGTCATGCGTGAGTATGTGTGGCTTGAATGCACGGAGTCCGGACAGCGGAACTACCGAGTGATCAAGGAGACTCGCGGCACGGAGCGTCTGGAGTTGATGAAATATTGCCCAAAACTACGGAAACATACGCTTCATAAAGAATCGCGTAAGAAGTAGGGCGAGATCATCGCCTTGGGTTGAACGGGTGTAGCTCAATTGGCAGAGCACCGGATTCCAAATCCGGCGGTTGGGGGTTCGACTCCCTCCGCCCGTGCTTTGGTAACTGTCATTCGTTAGCGTCTGTGGTGTTTTTCTGATTCATTTTTTTGAGTGTTCAGATGTCGAGCAAGAGTGCCAGTGCCTCACTGCTTCCAGAGTTGTTCCGATTTGGCATACACAAGTCAAATCAGGGGCGAATGGTTCGCCAGTTTACGTTTTTTGCAATAGTGGTCGTGTCGGCCTTTGGGTGCATCACGCTCGCAAACGGTCCTTTGATGACATATGCAAAAAACGTACAAGTGGGTGTGCCAGTTGCATTATGGCTGGTTTGTGGCTGGGTGGCGTTCCGGATGGTGAACTACCCTCGGTTCGCAGATTTCCTAGTTTCGGTTGAATCGGAACTGGAGAAGGTCACTTGGCCGGGACGTCATGAAGTTCTGCAGGCCACTGTGGTTGTGCTCTGTACGATGTTTTTTCTTGGTTTGTTTCTGTTCTTGATCGATTTGCTGTGGACGTGGCTGTTCAGTTTTATCGGATTTACGGAATACGACGCTACGAAGTAGGCGACTGATTGGCGGCAAGTTTCAAACGCTGAGCCGTGACAGTTGCAATTTTCTCTGTTCGTGATCACCATACGCGGTTTCGAATTTTTTTGCGGGATTGCACAGGAGTTTGTCTTCATGGCCAAAGACGCAGCGAGTAGTAATTCTGCGGCCGGCGGCATGCTCTGGTTTGTCCTGAAAGTGCAGACGAACAGAGAGCGCACAATTCGAGAGTCGTTGCTGAAAAAAGTGAAGCTCGAGGGGTTGGAGGAGTTTTTTGGTGATATTGTGATTCCGTCTGAGAAGGTGGTTGACACTCGCGGTGGTGCACCAAAAGAGCATGACCGGAAGTTGTTTCCGGGTTACATCATGATTCAGATGATTCTGAACGATGATACTTGGTATTTGGTTCGGGACACTAGCGGCGTTGGTGATTTTGCGGGGGCGGCTGGGAAGCCCATGGCGATGGAGCAACATGAAGTTGACCGGATGCTTGGCCGTGCTGAGCAGCAGGCGACGGCAGCCCCTAAAGTACAAATTCAGTTCTCCTCTGGCGATGTGGTGAAAATCCGGGAGGGAACATTTGAGAATTTCGAAGGAACTATCGAAGCCGTTGACGAGCACAATGGAAAAATCTCGGTGTTGATCGAGATCTTTGGGCGGTCGACGCCAGTGGAGTTAGATCATTGGCAGGTAGAGGCAATTTGAGCGGTTTGCTGGTGTGGTGACGTTTTTTTGTTTTAGCGACTGGGTTGAGCGGTCATGGGTAAAAAGCGTGCGGTTACGGCACAGATCAAAGTTCAGGTGACAGGTGGTCAGGCAACTCCAGCGCCTCCAGTTGGTACGGCTCTTGGTCCGCATGGCGTCAACATTGGGCAATTTGTCCAGCAGTTCAATGAGCGTACTCGTGATATGATGGGGATCACGATTCCGTGTGTGATCACCGTGTATAATGATCGCACGTTCGAATTTGTTCTGAAGAGTCCGCCGGCGGCGGTTCTGTTGAAGAAAGTGGCTGGCGTAGCGAAAGGGTCGGGAAGTCCTCTGAGAATGAAGGTTGGAAGCGTGACGACCGCGCAGTTAGATCAGATCGCAAAGCAAAAATATGAAGATCTAAACGCATCATCGCTCGATCAGGCTCGCAAAATGATTGCTGGTACTGCTCGGAGCATGGGAATCGAAGTAATTGATTAGTTTGGTGTGTGTCTGGATTTGTGTTTCACTAGTGGTCCTGGTTGGCAGATTTGGGTGGAAAAATGGCACGTCAGTCAAAACGTATGAAGTCACTATCCAAAAAGGCGGCTGGCCTTGGGGTGCTTGGATTGCCGGAAGCAGTTAAGGCTTTGAAAGGCCTTGAAGAATCGATGCCAAAGGCGATCAAGCGGATCGGATTTGACCAGACAGTCGAGATCGCAGTGCGGTTGGGGGTTGATCCACGGCAAGCTGATCAGATTGTGCGAGGCTCGATCGTGTTGCCGCACGGGATTGGTAAATCGCAGCGGGTGATCGTGTTTGCTCAGGGCGAAAACGTGAAGATCGCGCAGACGGCTGGGGCTGACATTGTGGGTGGAAAAGAACTAGCAGACAAGATTAAAGACGGATGGCTTGAGTTTGACGTCGCCATTGCAACGCCTGACATGATGGGAGTAGTCGGGCCGTTGGGCCGCGTGCTTGGGCCGCGTGGGTTGATGCCCAGTCCGCGAGCTGGTACGGTCACTCAGGACGTGGCTACAGCCGTGCGCGAGTACAAGGCTGGTAAGGTCGAGTTCCGGGTTGACAATGGATCTAACGTGCACTGCGTTGTCGGCCGAATGTCATTCGATGTAGAGAAGTTGACGGAAAATATAGAATCGCTGTTGAGCTTTATACGAAGCTTAAAACCAAGTGCTTCAAAAGGTGTTTATGTTCGTGGGATAGTTGTGTCCGCGACGATGATGCCCGCTATTCTGGTTGCCGTTTAGGCACGGAGTGGTGGGTTTCTGTTCAATCGGCTAGTTTTTGGTGAGTGGTCAGCAATGGGTCGACACGTGAAAGACATGGTAATTTCGGATATCCAATCTCGAATTGGGGATGCGAAAGATTTTATCGTAGTCGATTGCTCAAAAATGGATGCAATTTCCGCGAATCGCTGGCGATTGGGTCTGGCGAAAGTTCGGATCAAGGCTTTAACGGTTAAGAATTCTATCGCGGCAAACGCGCTGAGGAAGAAAGGGATCGAAGGGTTAGATCCGATTTTGGCCGGTCCGTCAACTTTGTTGTGGGGAAGTGACGACGTTGTTGCGTTGTCCAAAGCCGTCGCTCAGTACGCGAAAGAGATCCCAAAACTTGAAATTAAGGGTGGCAGCGTTGAGGGGCAAACCCTGAATGCCGCTGCTGTCGATAGTCTCAGCAAGAGTGCCGGTCGCCTCGAGACGATTGGTCAGATTGCTGGCATATTGCTTGCTCCGGGAGGCCGGTTGGCTGGTTGTCTACAAAGTCCAGGCGGCCAGTTGGCCGGTCAGTTGAAGACGGTGTCGGAGCGGGAGGGGTCTGAGGAGGGTTCATCTGAGGAAGGTGCTTCTGCGGAAGTTGCACCGGTGGAAGGTGGATCTGGAGAAGAGCCTGTGCAAGAGACTTCTGAGTGATTCAGCGGCTAGGTGTTCTGCCGATGTAATTTAGGTGTTAACGAAAAGCGTGTTTCCGAAAGAGAAAGGTATTGGCAATGTCTGCAGAAGCAGCCACTGAATTTGACAGCAAGACGAAAGAGCTTGGCGACAAGATAGTCGGTTTGACCCTATTAGAAGCCAAGCGAGTTGTGGATTACCTGAAGGAAGTTCACGGTATCGAGCCAGCGGGTGGCGGTGCAGTGATGATGATGGGCGGCGGAGCTGCTCCGGTCGAAGCAGCTGTCGAGCAGACGGAATTCAACGTCGTTCTGACTGGTTTCGGCGAGAACAAGATTGCCGTGATCAAGGTTGTCCGCGCGATGACGGGCCTTGGTTTGAAAGAAGCAAAAGACTTGGTTGAAGGTGTACCAAAATCCTTGAAGGAAGGTGTTTCCAAGGAAGACGCAGAGAAGCTGAAGGCTGAAGTCGTTTCGGCTGGTGGTACCTGCGACATCAAGTAATTGATGTTTGGAAACTCTGCGACATTGCTTTTCGTTTGCACTCGCCGGGACGGTCGTTGATCGTTCCCGGTGCTGGCATAGGTTTGTGCTTGCAACGCACTGGTCCGTTAGTGAATGAAGGCTCGGCACTTGGTCTCTAGCCAGCGTTCGGCGGTCTCAATATTTGTGGATGGCTCAGAGAAGCAGGCAACTGTCGAGTTGGTCGACAGGTGCCTTTCGTCGCGCGCCGTTCGGCTAGGACGACGTGGCGGGGCGAAGAGTGTTGCTTTGCAGCGTGGAAATTGGTGCAGCATCAAATGCTGTGGCGAAGTTGGCTGCGGGTAGGTTAATAGGTTGGTAGGTTGGGTTTGGTTTATTGATCGCGAGTGTTGTCACACTCGCGGCTTGCGATATCTTCAGCGAAGGCAGGGCTCCGTATGCCGATTCCGTCTGTTCGTACTATCGACCAGGACGAAGTTCGAAACTTCGGAAAAATCAACGCAGAGTATGAGATTTCTGGTCTCACTCTGATTCAGACCGCTTCTTACGCTCGATTCTTGCAGGCCGACAGGTCTTCACGGGATCGACTGGACATAGGTCTTGAAGCGATTCTGCGTGAAGTTTTTCCGATTGAAAGTTACGACTCTCAGTTTCGACTTGAGTACATTCGGTATGAACTTGGGAAGCCGCGGTACACTCCGGAGGAGTGCCGGCAGTTGCGTTTGACTTACGGGATGCCATTCCGGGTTTGGCTGCGACTGGTCAAGGAGCAGCCAGTTGAAGAGGAAGTGTATCTCGGCGACATCCCGATCATGGTGGGTGGCGGGGAGTTCATTATCAACGGTGCCGAGCGGGTGGTAGTCAGTCAGTTGCATCGCTCGCCTGGCGTAGACTTTGTGATGGCTGAGGAGACAGCTAGCAGCGACCGAAAGACGCAGTCTTGCCGGATTATCCCGGAGCGTGGAAGCTGGATCGAGTTACTAGTCAGCAAGCGTGAAGCGATTGGCGTGCGGATCGATCAGAGTGGCAAGTTTTCTGCCGTGACGTTGTTGCGCGCCATGTCGAAGGAATATTCATCGGACGCTGAGATCATTCGGCTATTTTACGCGACGGACACGGTCAAGATCACAGCGAAGACTGTTGCCAAGGATTTGGAGGGGAAATATTCGGTTGACAACGTAGTGTTCCCGGATAAGCACGACCGTGCCGGCGAGATTGTCGTGGACGCGGGTTATGAGATTACGGAGTTAGTTTCGGAAGAGCTGCTCACATGTGGAGTAAAAAGTGTTGAGGTCGTGAAGGATTCCACGGATCTGCTCATGCTGAAGACGTTAGCGGAAGACGGGACTTCAACGCATGAAGAGGCGTTATTGAAGATTTACCAGAGGCTACGTCCGGGGAATCCGCCGAACTTGGATAAGGCGAGCGATCTGTTCAACGAGAAGTTCTTTGACGTGAATCGTTACCGCTTAGGTCGGGTAGGTCGCTTCCGTATCAACCGCAAATTTGCGCAGGCTATCTCTGACGACGAGATGACACTGAAGCCGGAGGACTTCATTAACGCGATGAAGTATATCGTTCGTCTGCGGATTGGAGACAATACGGCTCAGATCGACGACATCGACAACTTGGGTAACCGGCGGTTGCGGACGATTGATGAATTAGCGGCTGATGAAATCCGCAAGGGTTTTTTGAAACTGCGACGTACCGTGCAGGAGCGGATGAGTCTGAAGGAAGTTGATGGCATGACGCCTCGGACGCTCATCAATCCGAAGAGTGTATCTGCGGCGATCGACTATTTTTACGGTCGCAGTGAATTGTCTCAGGTGGTGGACCAGACAAATCCGCTTTCGATGTTAACGCACGAGCGGCGATTGAGTGCGCTGGGGCCAGGCGGCTTGAATCGCAAGCGTGCTGGGTTTGAGGTGCGAGACGTGCATATTTCGCACTATGGTCGTATTTGTCCGATTGAGACGCCGGAAGGCACAAATATCGGTCTGATTTCCAGCCTCAGTATTTACGCGCGTGTCGACGATTATGGCTTCCTCATCTCTCCATATCGCGTGGTGAAGAACGCGAAGGTGACGGATGAGGTTGTGTGGCTGCGGGCCGATGAAGAGGCGTCCGGGATGGTGTGTCCAGCCGATACGCTCGTTGAGAAAGGGATGATTGCTGAAGAGCGGGTTCTCGCTCGCACACAAAGCGACGTGCTTTGGGTTGATCGCAATGAAGTGCAGTACATTGACGTCGCCCCGTGTCAGATGGTGGGAGTCTCAGCTGGTCTGATTCCGTTCCTTGAGCATGACGACGCGAACCGTGCTTTGATGGGATCTAACATGCAGCGTCAGGCTGTGCCGCTGCTGATCTCAGAGCGACCGGTTGTTGGGACCGGCATGGAGCAGTATGTTGCGCAGAATTCCGGGATGGTATTGCGGGCAGAGAAGTCTGGAAAGGTGACCTTTGTCGATGCGTGTAATATTGAAATCGACGGACGACGCTATCCGCTACGCAAGTTCACCCGGTTGAACGAACGCACATGTTTGAACCAAAAGCCGATCGTGAAGATGGGTGAACGCGTCAAGGCAGGGCAGATCCTGTGTGACAGTGCGGCGACGAAAGACGGTTCGTTGGCGCTTGGTCGCAACGTGCTTGTGGCCTTCATGTCATGGGAAGGGTACAACTTTGAAGACGCAATTATTTTGTCCGAGCGTCTGGTGAAAGAGGATGTTTATACGTCGATTCATCTTGACGAGTTTGATGTCGAGATTCGCGAAACGAAGTTGGGCCGTGAAGAATTCACGCGTGACATTCCGAACGTCAGCGAAAAGGCTTTGCGTCATCTGGATGACACAGGAGTCGTGAAGGTCGGGACACGCGTCAATCCTGGCGATATTTTGGTCGGCAAGGTTTCACCGAAGGCGAAGTCGGAACTTACGCCGGAAGAAAAACTGCTGCACGCAATCTTTGGGCGTGCCGGCGAGGACGTGAAGAATGAGAGCTTAGAAGTCCCGAGCGGTGTCGGCGGGATCGTAATTCACACGGAGAAATTTTCGCGTCGCATGAGTCTTTCAGAAATCGAACGCAAGCGTTTCGAGGATGAGCTCAAAAAAGTTGAAAAAGAAAATGAAGTTGCGATTGCGGCATCGTTCACGACGTTCCTCGTTGAGCTTGAAGCGGTGTTGGAACAGGCAGTCACGGATTCCGATGGTCGGCAAATCGCCAAGTTAGATGATTCCAAGGCGGTCGCCGATTACGCACGTCGATTTCATACGCATTTTGAGGACATGGACATTCGCAGTCCTCAAAAGAAAACCGCCGCGCGTAAATTGGTGCGTGAAGGTTGGGTGCTTGTTGAAGACGTGATTGATCGCGAAGATCACCGTCTGAACAGTATGAAGCGCGGTGATGAATTACCGAGCGGCGTGCTCCAGATGGTGAAAGTTTATGTTGCCTCAAAACGTCAGATTTCGGTCGGCGATAAAATGGCGGGCCGTCACGGAAACAAAGGGGTGATTTCAAAAGTCCTGCCGATTGAGGACATGCCGTTCCTTGAAGACGGTACTCCGATTGACATCATTCTGAACCCGCTGGGTGTTCCGAGTCGTATGAATGTCGGGCAAATTTTGGAAACTCACTTGGGCTGGGCAGCCGCAAAATTAGGCTATCGTGCCATTTGCCCGGTATTCGACGGAGCAGCCGAAGAAGAAGTCCGACTTGCCATGCAGGAAGCTGGGCTGCCGGAAGACGGCAAGTCGTATCTGTATGATGGCCGAACTGGTGAACGCCAAGAGCAGCGGACGACAGTGGGGCAGATTTATATGCTCAAACTGCACCACTTGGTGGATGACAAAGTGCATGCTCGAGCCACTGGGCCTTACTCGCTCATCACACAGCAACCCTTGGGTGGCAAGGCGCGTTTCGGAGGTCAGAGGTTTGGGGAAATGGAAGTGTGGGCTCTGGAGGCTTATGGAGCCGCCTATATTCTCCAAGAGTTGTTGACGGTGAAGAGCGACGACGTCGAAGGTCGTACTAAGATTTACGAAAGCATGGTTAAGGGAGAGAACACTTTAGAAGCCGGCACACCAGCGAGCTTCGATGTGTTGAACAACGAAATCCGGGGTCTGTGTCTGAACCTGCAGCTTGAGAAATCAGTTCATTAAAATGACAATATGAAAGCCGCTCTGCTTCTCGGAGTGGTTGATCAGTTTCTGTTTGCTGTTCAGCCGGATTGACGAACTTCAATTTGGACGAGCTTAATCCAGAAATCAAAAAGCCACCGAAACGCTTGGTGGGTATGCCAAAATTTTTCCAGATCCAAAAGGCGAATTCCGATCCGGACTTTCCTGATCGGACACTGTTTTTTGAACCTCGACATTGAGGAGATTCGTGCGTGAGTGTCACCGAAGGTACATTTGATCGAGTTAACGACTACGCGTCTGTGAAAATCAGTCTTGCGAGTCCCCACGACATTCGCAGTTGGTCTTTTGGCGAAGTCAAAAAGCCGGAAACGATCAATTATCGAACCTACCGGCCTGAGCGGGACGGCTTGTTCTGCGAGCGAATTTTTGGGCCTGAAAAGGACTGGGAATGTGCTTGCGGCAAGTACCGCGGGATGAAATACAAGGGGATGATTTGCGACCGCTGCGGCGTGAAGGTTACCCACAGCCGTGTTCGTCGTAAGCGCATGGGGCATATTGAACTGGCTGCGCCAGTGGTGCATATTTGGTTCTTTAAATCCATGCCCAGCCGCCTAGGCGCGCTGTTGAACATGAAGACGACGTCACTGGAGAAGGTGATCTATTTCCAAGACTACGTGGTCATTGAACCGGGCGACACACCGTTAAAACAGTGTCAGATGCTGACGGAGGAAGAGGCACGTCAGGCAAAAAAAGATTATGGTGAAGGCGCGTTTGAAATCGGGATGGGTGCTGAAGCGATCAAGAAGCTTTTGGCTTCGATGCGTTTGGCTGAATTGTCGGGTGAATTGCGGACGGAACTAGCCAAGACTGGCAGTCAGCAAAAGATCAAGGATCTGATTAAGCGGCTGAAGATTGTTGAGGCGTTGCGGGACAGTGAGAATAAGCCGGAATGGATGGTTCTGGATGTCATTCCCGTGATTCCACCCGATTTGCGTCCGCTGGTCTTGCTGGATTCTGGCAACTTCGCCACGAGCGACTTGAACGACTTGTATCGCCGGATCATCAACCGCAACAACCGTCTGAAGAAGCTGGTCGATTTAAATGCGCCGGAAGTGATCGTCCGCAACGAAAAGCGGATGTTGCAGCAGTCGGTAGATGCTTTATTCGACAATAACCGTTGCAAGCGACCGGTGTTAGGTTCATCCAATCGTCCGCTCAAGTCTTTGACCGACATGATCAAAGGCAAGCAAGGTCGATTTCGGGAAAACCTGCTTGGGAAGCGCGTGGACTACTCAGCGCGGAGCGTGATCGTCGTTGGTCCAGAGCTGAAGCTCCATCAGTGTGGTCTGCCGAAGAAGATTGCGTTGGAGTTGTTCCAGCCATTCGTGATTCGGCGACTGAAAGACTTAGGGCATGCGGACACCATCAAGAGCGCGAAGCGGATGCTTGAGCGGCGTGATGAAGATGTGTGGGACATCCTTGATGATGTCATTCGCAACCACCCTGTGTTGCTGAATCGTGCTCCGACCTTGCACCGCATTGGAATTCAGGCGTTTGAGCCGATTCTGGTGGAAGGTAACGCCATTCGCCTGCACCCGCTGGTTTGCAAAGGGTTCAACGCCGACTTTGACGGCGACCAGATGGCCGTGCATTTGCCGCTCTCGATGGAAGCGCAGATCGAAGCCACGACGTTGATGATGTCGACCCATAACATTTTCAGTCCTGCCAACGGCGCGCCGATTATTAGCGCGTCGCAGGACATCGTCATGGGTTGCTATTACCTGACGCTCAAACGCCCCGATCGTCCAGGCGATGGGATGGTATTTGCGTCATCGGAAGAAGTCTTCATGGCCTTCCAACTGGGTAAAGTTTCGCGGCATGCGACGATTCGGTTGCGGATGCCGCGTGGCAAACGAGTGAAGGGTGATGGAGCTGAAACCTATCGTCCGGGTGGACTAGTTGAGACGTCACCTGGTCGCGTGATCTTCAACGATATTCTGCCTAAGAAGATGTCATATTATAATCAGACGCTGGCCAGCAAGGATCTGGCCCGCGTGATTTCGGACTGCTATCAGGAACTGGGTCGGCGTGAAACGATTGAACTCCTAGACCGCATGAAGAGTTGTGGATTTCGGGCTTCGACGGAGAGCGGTCTCTCGTTCGGTGTGAGTGACCTTAAGACGGCTCCGAACAAACAGGAAGTGATCGGGAAATCCGAGAAAGACGTGCTCAAACAGCAGAAGTTGTTTGAACGCGGCGTAATCACCAACCAAGAACGTTACAACAAAGTTCTGGACATCTGGACCCATGCTCGTGAGGAGATCACGAAGTCCATGATGGAACAGCTCAAGGAAGACGTCCGCGAATCGGGAGCCTATGTGAATCCGATTTACCTCATGGCGCATTCTGGTGCGCGAGGCGGTGTGGGACAGATTCAGCAGTTGGCAGGGATGCGCGGATTGATGGCCAAGCCTAGCGGCGAAATCATTGAAACGCCGATCAAATCGAACTTCCGCGAAGGGTTGTCGGTGCTGGAATACTTCAGCTCAACGCACGGAGCCCGCAAGGGTCTGGCGGACACGGCTCTGAAAACAGCGGACAGCGGTTACTTGACACGGAAGTTGGCCGATGTCTGTCAGAACATGGTGATCACGATGCACGACTGCAAGACGACCAAGGGTCTGACCCGCGGTGTTGTGTATCGTGGTGAGAAAATTGAAGTAGGGTTGGCCGATGCGATTCGGGGTCGTGTCAGTCGGACCAACATCGTCAATCTGATCACGGAAGAGTTGATCGTAAAAGAGGGTGATTTAATCACCGTGGAAAAGGCTCGCAAGATTGAGGAAATGGGGCTTGAGCGGATCCAAGTGCGAAGCCCGATGACCTGTGAATGCACGTTGGGTCTGTGTCAACAGTGTTACGGCATGGACCTTTCGATGGGTGACCTTGTCGAACTTGGGATGGCGGTCGGTATCATCGCGGCCCAGAGTATCGGTGAGCCGGGAACTCAGCTGACGATGCGTACGTTCCACATTGGTGGTGTGGCGTCAAAAGACGTTGAAACCAGCGAGTTATTTGCAAAACGCGGTGGGCAGGTGCGATTTACTCGGATTCGCAGTGTCATCAACGCTGAAGGTGGTCAGGTCGTGCTGGGTCGAAATGGTGAGATCAGCATCGTCGACGATCGTGGTCGCGAAGTCGAAAAGCAGCGTGTACCGAACGGTGCGTTGCTGCAGGTGAAAGAGAACCAAGCGGTAAATTCGGGAGATGTGCTTTGCACTTGGGACCCGCACTCGATCCCTATTATCGCGCAGGTTGGCGGACGTGTGCGTCTGGACGACTGCGTCGAAGGGCAGTCGATTCGGACGGAAAAAGAACAGTCCGGAACGATGCGCCGTACGGTGATCGAGCATAAAGCCGGACTGCATCCGCAAGTTGTGGTGGAAGACGGGGCTGGAAAAATTCTCGACTTCTATTACCTGCCTGAAGGTGCAAGTCTGGATGTCGAAGATGGCGGACAGATTACGGCGGGTGTGGTTGTCGCGAAGACACCACGTGAATCTACGGGAACGCAGGACATCACGGGTGGTCTGCCGCGCGTGACGGAACTGTTCGAAGTTCGTAAGCCAAAAGATCCGGCAGTTGTGGCGGAGATCGATGGGGAAGTCGAGTTTCCACCTGAGAAGAAACGTGGCAAGCGAATTGTGCTCGTCAAGGGTGCTGATGGGACTGAGGTTGAGCATGTCATTCCGCACGGCAAGGACTTGCAAGTGCATCCGGGTGACATGGTCAAGGCCGGTGACGCTCTTGTCCGTGGCCCGTTGGTTCCGCAGGACATTCTGCGCGTCAGCGGTCCGGAAGAAGTTCAGCAGTATTTATTGCATGAAGTTCAGAACGTCTATCGTGCCCAACGCGTGGAAATCGATGACAAGCACATCGAAATCGTGATCGCTCAAATGCTGCGGAAAGTCCGCGTGGACAGTGTGGGAGATACCGATCTGTTGCCAGGGCTTTTGATCGACAAGTTTGAACTGAAAAAGATCAACGATGGTCTAGAGTCGATGGGCAAAGTGACCGATGCCGGCGGATCGGACTTTGAGATCGGTGATCGAGTTCAGTTGACGGACATTGAAGCTGTCAATCAGGAAGTCAGTAAACCGATCAAGCACACGACGCTCAAAAAGGCCAAGGCAAGTCCCCAGTTGCTGGGGATTACGAAAGCGGCAGTTTCGAGCGAAAGCTTTATTTCTGCAGCCAGCTTCCAAGAAACGACAAAGGTTTTGACCGAAGCGGCCTTGGGTGGCAAGGTCGACAACCTTGTTGGGTTGAAGGAAAACGTAATTCTGGGGCATCTGATTCCAGCGGGAACAGGATTCCATCTGCATCAAGAGGCTCAGGTTCGAATTCATGATTCCGCATTGCGAGAACAGGAAGAGCAGAAAATGCGGATGGCGGCTGCTCGCAAGGATTTGATGGGGAATTCCGATTTACAGGCCCGCCGAATCGATCCGGATCGGCCTTCAGCGCCTTCACTTGCGGATTTGTCGCCCGATGAATTGGTGTGATGCGTGAATTTGAGTGATCGTTGACATGCAAGGTTGACGATCGAGGAAAACGCGGATAGAGTGCTGCGTTTTCTGCATTTCCGGTGATATTGTTTTTAACTTCATTTGTCTTGGCTTTCAGCTTTCTGTTTGGCGAACTATGCCCACGATCAATCAACTTATTCGGAAACCCCGAAAACAACAGCGCACGAAGTCAAAAACACCCGTACTTGAGGGATGTCCTCAAAAACGTGGCGTGTGTTTGCAGGTGAAAACTGTCACCCCGAAAAAGCCAAACTCCGCTTTGCGGAAAGTGGCACGTGTTCGCTTGTCGAACAGCAAGGAAGTGACGGTCTACATCCCGGGTGAAGGTCACAATCTGCAGGAACACTCAATCGTCTTGATTCGTGGTGGTCGTGTACGTGACCTTCCGGGTGTGCGTTACAAGATTGTCCGTGGTGTGCTTGACACGCTGGGCGTATCGGACCGTCGGCAAGCCCGCAGTCGCTACGGAGCCAAGCGTCCTAAAGGTGGGGCTGCGCCCGCCGGCAAGAAAAAATAATTTACGATGCTCCCGATGCTGTGTTGTCTGGAGTTTGCAATTACTGTAATTCAGTTGCTCCGGTGACTGAGGTTCATGTTTAAGTGATTGAGAGTTTCCCTCGATGGTCAAGAAGTTCACCGCTAGTCGTAAGCAATTGAAGCCGGACACACGCTTTGGCAGTTTGCTCATTTCGAAATTCGTCAACTGTCTGATGTACGATGGCAAGAAGAGCGTCGCCTCAGGCGCTTTTTATCGTGCCATGGAAATTGTGCAGAAGCAATTGCCTAACGAAGATCCGCTCAACGTTTTTGTCACAGCCGTGGACAATGTGAAGCCTGCGATCGAAGTTCGATCGAAGCGTGTCGGTGGTGCTACGTATCAGGTACCGACGCCGGTCAGTTCACGTCGTCAGCAAGCTCTATCAATTCGCTGGCTGCTTGAAGCGGTGCGTGGTCGCAAGGGGCGTCCGGTCGACAAATCGCTGGCGGAAGAACTGCTGGCAGCTTTTCGCCGTGAAGGTGCCGCTATGAACAAACGCGAGAACGTACATCGCATGGCTGACGCAAACAAGGCCTTCTCCCACTTCGCGTGGTAAAGCACAGCACGATCAGTCTCTGATCGAATTCAAACTTCAAAACGCCGGACAGGATTTACAAAAATCTTGGCCGGCGTTTTTCTTGCTTCCGCCGCCGTTTTAGCGACATGTAAATTTTAGCCGTCTGATATTCTTAGCGAGCCGTAATTTTCTCGTGTCTGCTGCTCGACAGAAGTCGCGACCTCCGAAGAATTAATAAGATTGAGGGAGATGCGGCGGTTTTGGCGACATTTGAATTTGTGCGCGGAGAGTTTTCGTTGTCTGAGAGTGCAAACATTCCGTCGGGTTTTCCGGCAGGTTGGCGAGCGGTTGCAGGGGCTGAGTTTTCGGAAGTATATTTTCGGGAACTTCAGGCGTTCGTAGAGACGGAGCGGCGTCAATCTTCGGTATTTCCGGCTGGAGGAGACGTCTATCGGGCGTTTCAATTGACGCCACTGTCGGAGGTGCGTGTCGTCATTCTGGGGCAAGATCCGTATCACGATGGCGGCCAGGCGGATGGATTGAGTTTCTCGGTCAGACCCGGTGTGAAGTCACCGCCTTCTCTCCGAAACATCTTTAAGGAACTGCATTCAGACCTTGGGACAGTTCCGGCGAATCATGGTTGCCTTGAAGCATGGGCTCGCCAGGGCGTGCTGCTGCTGAACACTGTTCTCACGGTGCGCGCGCATCAGGCGCATTCGCATCGCGGCAGGGGGTGGGAGAAATTTACGTCACGCATCATCCAGGCGATCAACCAGCAGTCGCGTGTCGTGTTTGTGCTTTGGGGCAAGCCGGCGCAGGAGATCGCAGGTACGCTGGCTGACCGTCACTTGGTGATCGCGAGTCCGCATCCGTCGCCGCTGTCTGCGTATCGAGGCTTCTTCGGCAGTCGCCCGTTTTCACGGATTAACGCATTTCTGAAGCAGACAGGTCAGGTCGAAATTCAGTGGGAACTCCCCTCCGAAAGCAGGCTCGCAGCACCGCTGGACAACAGTTGTTCGGCGACTAGGACGCCAACCTGATCCGCACAGTCAGCCGATCCTGATGCGGTCTGTTCCAGCCGCGTTGTGCCATCGAGACTCAGCAACACACCGGTCAGTGTAAGTCGCTCGCCCTCCACCTGTGTCCATGCGCCGAGTGGCGCATGGCAACCAGCGCGGAGTGTTCGGAGCAGGGAGCGTTCGGCAAGGACTTCGGCAAGAGTTGTGTTACAAGTGATCTGTTGCAGCAGTGCGCGAGTGGCTTGATCCGCAACGCGGCATTCGATTCCCAAAGCGCCTTGGCTGACGGCGGGATAGACGGCGGGCGGTTCAAGCATGAGAGAAATGCGACCAGCAAGTTCCAGCCGCCGCAGCCCGGCTTCTGCCAAGACGATTGCGTCGTACTGACCTTCGTCTAATTTCCGAATACGTGTATCGACGTTACCTCGAATCTCACACAACTTGAGATCCGGCCGTAGATGCAGCAGTTGAGCTTGTCGTCGAGGACTGCCCGTACCGATTTTCGCGCCATGCGGAATATCGTCGAGACACTGGACAGCAGCAACGGTCAGTGGCAGGAGCAAGGCATCGCAGCGTCGTTCCCGTTCTGGCACCGCGGCCAAGACTAAACCGTCGGCTGATAGTGTGGGCAGATCTTTAAGACTATGCACGGCAATCTCTGCGCGACCGTCTAGCACTGCCTTCTGGACTTCAAGCGTGAAGACGCCCGTGCCCCCAAATTGCCGGAGGGCGTCGGTTTGATTGGCATCACCGATGGTAACGATTGGTACCAGTTCGACCTCAGGCGCTGCAGGCAGGCTTCGCAGCCGATCCGCTAGATAATGAGCCTGCCAGAGTGCAAGCGCACTTTTTCGTGTCGCGATTCGGATCATGGATCGCCAAATTTTCTTCCAAAGTGGCCAGTACGTTGCAGAGCCTTGGTTCCAAAGCGTCCCGCGAGCTTTGGCAAAAGTGGAATGATAGCAACCAAGCCATTCTGTGCGCTACTCGCGGAAACGCTCCCGGGTTCGGTTTCAGCGCGGCTTGGGTTACAAAATCTTGGGGTATTTTGCGGAACGAGCGGTATACTGCGAGGCGTAATCGACCCCTCCCATCTCCCATCATCACTGACTTTAAGGGCGAGCGCATGCTGGCAGAAGAACTTCGACTCAAGCAGTCACGCGAGCGGAGTGCAAATTGGCAGCGTTGGGGACCATACTTGTCGGAGCGGCAATGGGGCACGGTGCGCGAAGATTATTCAGCTTCTGGTGACTGCTGGAATTACTTTCCGCATGATCATGCCCGCAGTCGTGCGTATCGGTGGGGTGAAGACGGGCTGCTGGGAATCAGTGATCGAGAATGTCGTCTGTGCTTTGCGGTGGCGCTCTGGAATGGCAAAGATAGGATCCTCAAGGAAAGACTTTTCGGCCTGACGGGGCCAGAAGGCAACCATGGGGAAGATGTGAAGGAGAGCTATTTCTATTTAGATTCCACACCGACGCATTCCTACATGAAGTCTCTTTATAAATACCCGCAGGCAGAATACCCCTATGGGACATTGGTCGAAGAAAATCGCAGACGTGGAAAGTATGATCTTGAATACGAGCTTGCCGATACGGGGATCTTTGATCACAGTCGTTACTTCGACGTTTTTGCGGAATACGCAAAGGACTCTGCGGACGACATTCTGATCAGGATCACAGTCGCTAACCGTGGTGACCTTGAGTCCACAATTCATGTGTTGCCGACGCTATGGTTTCGCAACACTTGGTCTTGGGGGTGTACGCATGAGGGCTGTGAAGTCAAGCCGGCGATCACGCGGCAGGCGGATGGGTCGTTATTGTCGGAACACGCGACCTTAGGCCAATTTTTGTTGCACATCGATCAGAACTTCAGTGGAGCAATGACGAGCCCAAGCGAACCATTGACATTGTTGACGGAAAACGAAACCAACAGTGAGCGGCTGTTTGCGGCACCGGAGTCCGGAGCGTTGGCCAAAGATGCGTTTCATGACTACGTGCTTGCGGGTGAAAAACGGGGCGTACTGGATCGGAGATGCGGCACGAAAGCCGCTCGGTATTTCGTGGTGACAATTCCGCCCGGTGGTGAGATAAGCCTAAAACTGCGGTTAACGAAAGCGGAGATCAGCACGCCTGATCCATTCGGGCCGGAATTCGAGCAGATTTTCCGAAGTCGAATTATCGAGGCCGATGCCTTCTATGCAAAAACTTTACCAAAGCAGGCGACAGGCGCAGAAGCCAACGTCGCACGCCAGGCGCTAGCCGGTCTGTTGTTGAGCAAACAGTTTTATCACTATGACGTTCAGAATTGGCTCAACGGCGACCCGGATGAGCCTCAGCCACCGGAGGCGCGGCGCAACGGGCGTAACTGTGAATGGACGCATTTGTTTAACCGTGACATTATCTCGATGCCGGACAAATGGGAGTATCCGTGGTATGCCGCGTGGGATCTGGCGTTCCATATGATTCCCATGGCGACGGTCGATCCGGACTTTGCGAAATCACAATTACTGCTGATGCTACGTGAATGGTACATGCATCCAAACGGCCAGATACCGGCTTATGAGTTTAATTTTTCGGATGTCAATCCACCGGTTCACGCATGGGCCTGCTGGCGTGTCTATAAAATGACGGGACAGCGACGAGGGCGTGATCGTGATTTTCTGGTCCGTGCCTTTCAGAAATTGTTGATCAACTTTACTTGGTGGGTCAATCGGAAGGACGTGAATGGTCGGCACTTGTTTTCTGGTGGGTTTCTGGGACTGGACAATATCGGCGTCTTTGACCGTTCGAAGCCTCTGCCGACAGGTGGTTATTTGGAGCAGGCCGACGGCACGGCATGGATGGCCTTCTATTGCGCGACAATGCTGTCGATTTCACTGGAACTCGCTCGTGATGATGCGGCGTATGAGGACATCGCTTCAAAGTTTTTCGAACACTTTGTTGCGATCACCGATGCCATGAATTGTCTCGGTGGCACAGGACTTTGGGACGATCAAGACGGGTTTTATTACGATCAATTAAGAGTCGGGGACGATGCGCATCGGCTAAGAATCCGTTCAATCGTGGGCATTATTCCGTTGTTTGCCGTAGAAGTCTTGGACGAAGAGTTGCTGCAGCAGTTGCCGGGCTTCCGCAAACGTATGGATTGGTTTCTGACGCATCGAAAAGATCTTTCACGGCAGATTTCGTATCTCGAAAGTGAAGCGCAGGACGGTCACCAGCGGAGCCATCGGTTGCTGGCGATTCCGTCCCGAGAACGGCTGACACACGTCTTAAAGTACGTGCTAGATGAATCCGAGTTCCTGTCACCGCACGGTGTGCGCGCGTTGTCAAAAATCCATGAATCGAATCCCTACTCATTTTGGGCCGGGGGCGAAGAATACCGTGTGACGTACGTGCCTGGTGAGTCGACCGGCAGGATGTTTGGAGGAAACTCGAACTGGCGGGGGCCGATCTGGTTTCCCGTCAATTATTTGCTGATTGAAGCACTCGAACGGTATCACCATTTTTACGGTGATTCGTTCGAAGTAGAATGTCCGGTCGGGTCGGGAACGATGATGAATCTTGAGCAGGTTGCGCATGAACTGAGCCGCCGATTGGCCTCGTTATTTTTGCCGGACGCTTCAGGGCGTCGTCCGTGTCATGGAGATGAGTCTCGATTTGCAGAGGATCCTCACTGGCGCGATCTTGTGTTGTTCCATGAATACTTTCATGGAGATACGGGACGCGGGATGGGTGCCAGCCATCAGACTGGCTGGACAGCATTGGTGACGCGCCTGCTGGGTAAGGCCGCAAGCAGTCGGAATGCCGCTGGGGCTCAGTGAGGCGTTGTGGATTCGCAGGGTTCGCTGCGAAACGGCCGGCGAAAAGATCCAGTGGCCGCAACGCAATTGCCAAAACCGTTTTTCCCACCGATCCTTTACAATCTGGCGATTGATGCGAGAGTATGCGGGATTGCTGCTGCTTTTGATGGGCATATGTGTGGAGTTCAATGCGATGCGAGAGAGTTGCGTGATTGGCCTGAATCGGACGCGAGATTGCTTACGACCGTGGGCTCATGTGAGTCGTATGACTCTGTTCGGAATTCTTGTTCTCATGCCGCATGTCGCTTTCAGTCAGGTGGTGCGTCCAGCGTGGACAACATCCCGCATCAGTGGTTCTCCTGAACCAGCGCCGCCGTTGCAGACCGTGCAGAAATTTTCGGCGTTGAAGTTTGATCGGCCTTTACTCATTCGAACGGACTCGGCAGCACTGCGACTGTGGGTTGTCGAGCAGGGTGGAGCGATCCATTCATTTCCTGATGATTCGAACGTCACTGCAGCGTCCTTGTTCGTTGATTTCCAGAAGTCGTTTGCCCAACTCACACCGCATCCGGATGCCAGTGGATTCGGCTCTGCCTATGGATTGGCTTTTCATCCGCAGTATCCTCAGGTACCTGTCTGCTGGATCACATATACACTCAACTCGGCCAAACAGAATCATCTGGAAGATGGAACGCGGTTATCGCGATTTGAAATTGTGTTCGATGAGGCAGGTGTTCCGCACTGCAATGTTGCCAGTGAAAAAGTTCTGCTGACATGGTTGGAAGGTGGTCACAACGGGGCGTGCCTAGAATTCGGTCCGGACGGATTTCTGTATGTTTCCGCGGGCGACGGTGAAGCTCCTAATCCACCGGATCCGCGGGATGCGGGACAGGACGTCAGCAATATTTTGTCGACCGTTTTGCGGATTGATGTGATGCCGCATGGCAATGATCCGCTGTACAAAGTTCCTGCCGATAACCCTTTCGTCGCACTCACAAATGCGAGGCCGGAAATCTGGGCTTATGGATTTAGAAATCCATGGAAGATGACGTTTGCCCCGGACGGCGAACTCTGGCTCGGTGATGTGGGTTGGGAACTCTATGAAATGGTCTATCGCATCCGCAAAGGCGGCAATTATGGCTGGAGTATCATGGAAGGGCCGCAACAGGTTCGGCCGAATGCCCGCCGCGGGCCAACGGAAATCCTGCCCGCTGCGATTGCGTTGCCGCATACAGATGCCGCTTCAGTCACCGGAGGATATGTGTACCGGGGCCAGCGTTTTCCTGACCTGGTAGGCACCTATATTTTTGGCGATTATGAAACTCGTCGCATTTGGTCCGCGCGGTTTGAGGGCGAGAAACTGACTTCGCTTACCGACCTTGTGCGTCCATCGTTGCGGCTTGTTGCATTTGGCGAAGACACGGCACATGAACTGCTGATGCTCAGTTACGAAGACGGCACGATTCATGAACTGCAACTCGGAAAACCCGCGGAATCTATTCATCCCTTTCCCATTCGCCTGAGCGATACGGGTCTGTTTAACGATCTAAAATCGCTGCAACCAGCCACCGGGGTCATCGGGTTTGAGGTCAACACTCCGGTGTGGAACGACGGTGCCGAGGCGGAACGATTACTGGCGGTACCGGGCGAGGGAAAAATCGAAGTGTTGAAGGACGGTATTCGGCGTGCCAACTGGATGTGGCGTGAGACCATGCTGTTTCCCAAGGACTCGGTGCTGGCCCGGAACGTCACTTTACCGGACGATGCTGCCCGCGACGTCCGGCTAGAAACGCAGTTGCTGCATTACGATGGCATCGACTGGAACGGATACAGCTATGCGTGGAGTCCTGATCAGAGCGATGCCGAACTTGTTCCCGCCGCCGGTCGCGAACTTGAGTTGGCGGACTATGGCAACTTCCGCACGGCGGCAACTGCGACATGGCGGATTCAGTCACGCACCGAATGCCAGCGGTGCCACAATCATTGGATAGGTGGCCCACTCGCCTTTACGCCCCCGCAATTGAATCGGAGTGTCACGACAGCGAGCGGTTCCATGCTCAACCAACTTCATGCGTTGCGCGATGGTGGCTGGTTGACCGGCGAAATTCCAGACGATCCCCAGTCGGCTGTTTCGCAAGCCGCCGCGTTGACGGACCCCGGAGATGAGTCAGCAGACACAGTTCTTCGAGCTCGTTCATGGCTGGCGGCGAATTGCAGCTATTGTCATCAGCAACACGCTGGCGGGACCGCGACAATCGACCTCCGGCACACAATTGAAACTTCAGACATGCGTTTGCTTGGAGTGAACCCGGTCCAAGGCGCCTTTAATCTGAATGCGGCGTTGCTGGTTTCGCCCGGACATCCGACCGACAGTGTTTTGCTGTATCGGATTTCCACAGCTGGACGCGGTCACATGCCGCACATCGGTTCCGCGACACCGGATCCTCGTGGAATTTCTGTTGTGCGCGACTGGATTCAGACACTTGCTCCCAACGCAACCGAACCCGCGACTTTAACGAAGGGCAGTCCTCCGGCAGAATTGACAAGCACCTCACAGGCTCTGGAATGGATGCTTGCCTTGCACGACAATTCGCTGGCAGCGGACGATCGACAACGGTTGTTGGAGGCAGCGCGTCGTGCACCGCCGGAAATCAGCAATTTGTTCGAACGCTTTCAACCTGTTGAACTTCGACGTCGGATTCGGACCATGATCGATCCGGGCGGTGTGTTGGCAATCGCTGGCGACGCGAGCGCGGGGCGCGACATGTTCTTCGACAAACGCACGCAGTGTATGGTTTGTCATCGGATTGGAACTCAGGGCGGGGCAGTGGGGCCAGCCTTGGATGACATTGGCATCCGACAGACGCGGGCTGAAATTTTGGCGAGCCTGCTTGAACCGTCGAAGAAAATCGATCCAAAGTTCGCCACTTGGGTTGCTCAGACCACGGATGGCAAGGTGCATTCCGGGCTGCTTATGAGCCGCGACGGACAGAAAATCGTGCTGCGAAATGCCAAAGCCGAAGATGCAAGCCTCAACGCGACCGATGTTGAAGAGCTTCAGCCGCAGGCCATCTCACTGATGCCTGAGAAGCAACTTAACGACTTGAGTGATGCAGATATCGCCGGTCTGCTAGAGTTTCTGAGTCAGCAGAAATCGTTGCCTTTAAGGTAGTCTTTACCACTTATCCACCGGGCCGCTGGGGACGGGGATTTCTACGTCGGTGAGAACGCCACTGCGGTTGCCGTCGATGGGGCCGGACTTTTGAATCTCAGCGATGGCAGCGTTCATTTCTGCTCGGGAGCTCACCTGCTGAAAATCGCCGCGAAGGCGTTTCAGAATTCGCATGCCTTTTAGGTACCAGTGAGCCATCTTGCGAAAGCGAATGATCGCGCGTTCGCTGCCATGGCGTTCTTCCAGACACGCATATTGCTGCAGCATGAGCTGCAAACGTTCGTCAAAGGTTCCTGCCGGAGCATAACTGCCCGTCTGTTCCCATTCGACCAGTTGGCGAAAGATCCATGGGTTGGCCAGGGCGGCACGACCGATGGAAATTCCATGGCAGCCCGTTTCTTTGAGCATGCGAGCAGCATCAGCGACGTTGCGAATATCTCCGTTACCGATGACTGGAATTTTTTCGACCGCTTCGACAACCGCGCGAATTCCGGGCAACGAAACCGTGCCGCCAAAACCCTGTTCTCGCGTGCGCCCATGAATGGCTACGGCAGCCACGCCCACTTGTTCGAACTGCCGCGCGAAGAAAGGGGCGGAGAGGCTGCTACTGTCCCAGCCGAGTCGCATCTTGACACTGACGGGAATTGAAACGGCCTCGACAACGGTTTGCACGAGCTTGAGCGTTCCATCGATGTTGCACATCATTCCGGCGCCCGCCCCGGCTCCGGCGATGCGATTAACGGGGCAACCCATATTGATATCAATTGTATCGACGCCCAGTTCGACCAGCAGTTGCGCGGCGTCCGCCATGATTTTCGGTTCACTGCCGAAAATTTGAACGGCAAACGGACGATCTTCCGGATGCGTTTCGACCATCTCCATGGTGCGTTCGTTGCGACTGATGAGTGCTCGTGAATTCACGAGGTCTGTGGTCGCGAGGCCAACACCACCAATCCTCCGTACGATGCGGCGAAACGGCAGCGTCGTGAATCCTGCCAGCGGGGATAAAAGATACCGGCTGACCAGTGGTAGTTGTCCGTACTTCAGCGCGTCCCGAAATGGCACACGATCCACTTCGGTGCGCGTGGCGGAACTGGCGGAAGGCTGGCGAAAGACGTCTGGAATGGCGCTGCGAATGAGTTTAGTCCTTTTTGAGACTGGATTCTTATGTAGCTTGGACATTCATGTCCGAGACGTGCACCAAACAAAGTTGCAATCGCAAGTATGGTCACCTGAGCCCAATCTTAACCTCAGCGGCAATACTTGGCCACACGACGCACATGAATGTCCATCCGCCGTCACGTCACGGGACTCGCGGGCCAAAAGACGCGCGAAAATCTGCAGTTTTTGCTGGCGGGTGTTGGTCTTCGGCGGTGACCGATTGTTGATTTGGGGAAAACAGGTCGGTGTTGATTTCGCGTGTGTAAAGTGGCGAGAAAGTGATTGCCCGGATTGGGTTTTTCGGATAGGAATGTCCGTAGTGCGCCCCTAAAAGGCGATAAGGCAACAACAGACATGACGCGTGTTTTCGCGTTGAATTATGGCAGCTTCGGAAAACCGAAGCGGCGTGCTCCGATGATTATGCAGACGCAAACTGTACCACGCGGAAAAATCCTGCGGCGGAATTTGACAGCCATGAACGCAGATGGATTTTCCTTCAGCGTCATGGTCGGGATCGCAGAAACCTATCTCCCAGCCTTCGTCCTTGCACGCGGTCTGGGAGAGGTGAACGCCGCGTTGATCGCTACTATTCCAGTCTTGTTGGGAAGTGTGTTGCAACTGCTCTCGCCCATGGCATTGCAGCGTCTGAAGTCCTATCGCCGCTTCGTCGTGATGACAGCTTCGATTCAGGCCAGCAGTATGTTGATTCTGATGACGATGGCACTGCTGCCGCATGTTCCTGCATGGGCCATATTTATTCCGGCGACATTGTATTGGGCGGCCGGGCTGGCTACTGGTCCGGCGTGGAACACATGGGTGGAGTATCTGGTTCCTCAGAGAATCCGTAGCGGATTTTTTGCGCGTCGCAGTCGGATGTGCCAGATTGGTGTCCTGCTGGGATTGATCGCGGGAGGCCTATTTTTGAAATGGTCCGTCGCTCACAATCTAACTGTCGCTGTGTTTGCAGTGCTGTTTGGGATCGGTGCGATTGGCCGTTATGTGTCAGCCCTTATGCTGGCGCGACAAACCGAACAGCCGAACTGGCACGGGGCGGGAAATGGGGACGAAGATGATCAATTATCTGGCGATCCTCGGCAGCTTGGGGACGGCACGGACGAGCATGGCAAGCAGGATGCTTATCCCACGGAATTCCCGAACATTGTATCGGCGAAAGAACGCTTCGCAGCGATTGTGCAGGCTCTGAAACACCCAGGATCGGCTGGTCGCTTGGTATTGTTTCTCATGGTTGTGCAAACAGCCGTGCATGTCTCGGGCCCATACTTTACGCCATATATGCTTAGAGTTCTGAAGATGTCGTGGATGGAGTACATGTGTCTGCTCTCGCTGGGTTTTTTCGGGAAAATGCTTGCGCTTCCATGGGCCGGCCGGTTTGCAAATCGATTCGGATCGGATCGCCTGTTATGGGTAGGTAGCATTGGGATCGTGCCTGTGAGCGCGATGTGGTTCTTTTCGCAGAACATCTGGTGGCTGGCGGGGATTCAGATTCTGAGCGGCCTCGTCTGGGGTTGCTATGAACTTGCCATGTTACTGCAATTCTTCCACCAGATTCCTAGTGAAAGACGTGTGGCAGTCCTAACGCTTTACAATCTCGGCAATTCGGCTGCAATGGTGCTAGGAACTGTCATTGGTGGATTATTTTTGAATGCACTCGGACGTGGGACGGATGCGTATCTGACGCTCTTTGTTGCGTCCGGCTTTATGAGATTCTGTGCTCTTCTGGCAATGCCTGGCAGGCATGTGGCTGTCCATACGACGCGCGGAGTCGTCTCGGCATGGATGGGGAGATCGGTTCGCCGCTATGTGCATTCAGCGCATGCGATGCGTGCGGTTCAGGGCGTGCACATGAATGTTTCTCAAGCGTCTAGGGTCAGCGACGTGGTGTTGAGTATCCACGAAGGATCATCGATTACGTCACGTGTGATCGATGATGGCGGAACCACGAAACGCCGCGATGGTTCGTCGGTGTCGCAAAGTGGATGACCGGGTTCGTTGGGTGGGATTTATGTAGCTTGGACATTCTTGTCCGAGAACTCACCAGCCAGCGTGCCATCCCTACCGTGATTCATGTTGCGGCACAGCTTCCGTCTAGATGGTGTTTCTTGGCCATGCGACGAACATGCATGTTCATTCTACAAGAGGGCCTGCTTGACATGTTCGTAATCCTCGGGTGTGTTGCAATTTAGCAGGCTGTCGAGATTCTGATCGACCGTGCGAATTGCATCCAGCGGCAACCAAGATGTTCGCAGGTTTTCTGACAACGCGGCAGCGCGGTGCTGGCCGGATGTGATGAGTCTTGCTGCGGTAGCGGCGGCAGCGATGCGGTAGATCGCGCATAAGGGATAGGCGAAATTGGAGTCACGGACGACGACAGCGTCGAATTCTTCCGTGAGCTGATTTCGCAACAGACGGATCAACTCCGGTTTTAGGAGTGGAACATCGCATGACGTGACGAACGCGGCGGCGGGTGCGTCTTCAGTCGTCTGCAGATATGTCAATGCCTGCGCAATTCCAGCCAGTGGTCCGGCATCACGGATTTCATCGCGCAGTACCTCGATGTTGCTCTCCGATTGGGGAATTTGCTGATCAACTGCCGCTACGATGAGAATCCGTGACACTTCCGGCTGCACAATTCGGCAGATTCGTTGAAGTAGAGTTTCGCCGAGGACCACCAGTCGGTATTTTTCCTTTCCCATTCGACGACTTTTGCCGCCGCACAGGACAACCCCGGCAAGTTGCTCGAGTTTAATCATTCAGAAATATCTCCAGTGACGGGGCGACCGTGTCCGCCAAATCGCTCAACGCATTTTACAGTTAAACCACAAGGATCGTATCGTGTCCGAAGAACAATTGCCTCAACTGACCGGGTTGGAACAGACCGGTTTCGAACAGGGGCCACCAGACCAGCCCGGTCCATGGTATCGCGATGGCCTGCCGTTTACATGTTCGCAGTGTGGAGATTGCTGCACAGGGCCTCCGGGAGTTGTCTGGGCGAGCGAAGAAGAGCTCCTTGAGATTGCGGAATATCTGGGGAAACCCATTGGTGAAATCCGACTGTTTCATACACGAATTGTCCGTGGCCGAGTTTCGCTGACGGAGTTTGCGAATGGCGACTGCACATTTTTCGATTCAAAAAGTCGCAAGTGTACGGTCTATCCGGCGCGGCCCGTCCAGTGCCGCACATGGCCCTTCTGGAACTCGCACCTTGCGAGCGAAACCGCGTGGAAGAAAGTCTGCGACGTCTGCCCCGGTGCAGGCGTCGGCGCATTCTTCAGCTTGGAGCAGATTGAAGAGCGGGCCAAGCGAATCGACATGTGAAACGTCCTCTCGTTAGCAATCTCGCGCAATCAAGAGCACCGTGTTTGGTGGGAAAAGGTGGCGTCGTCTTTGCGAGTTTCGATGCGGACTGTTATCGTTCGACAGCTCATGGAATGTTTGTTCATTTCTCATCTCTGTCCTGATTGCCAAAGTGTGTTTGTTATGACTCAAATCAATAAATTCAGCCGTCGTATTACGCAGCCAGCTTCTCAGGGTGCCTCCCAGGCGATGCTTTATGCCACCGGGATGGATAAGGCTGACATGGACAAGGCTCAGGTCGGTATCAGCAGCATGTGGTACGAAGGCAATCCGTGCAACATGCACCTGATGGACCTCGCCGCCAAAGTGCATGCTGGCGTGCAGGCGGAGAATATGATTGGCATGCGATTCAACACGATCGGTGTCAGCGACGGCATTTCGATGGGCACGGATGGGATGTCCTATTCGCTGCAGTCGCGCGACCTGATTGCGGATTCGATTGAGACTGTCATGTCGGCTCAATGGTACGACGCAAACATCTCGTTGCCGGGTTGCGACAAGAACATGCCTGGCTGCATCATGGCGATGGGACGTTTGAATCGTCCGTCGCTGATGATCTACGGTGGCACGATCAAGCCGGGATGCGGACTCAAGGGCGAGAAGCTAGATATCGTTTCCGCATTTCAGTCCTACGGTGAATACCTCGGGAAAAAAATCACGGAAGAAGAACGAGCCAGCATCGTCCGGCGCAGCTGTCCCGGAGCTGGTGCCTGTGGCGGTATGTACACGGCCAACACCATGGCGTCGGCGATTGAGGCGATGGGTATGTGTCTGCCCTACAGTTCATCGACTCCTGCAGAAGATCCGGCGAAGCTGGATGAATGTTTTGCGGCCGGTAATGCGATTCGGAATTTACTGGAAAAGGATATCAAGCCGCGTGACATCATGACACGGGCGGCATTTGAAAATGCGATGGTGATCATTATGGCGACAGGCGGATCAACGAACGCCGTCCTGCATCTGATCGCGATGGCTCGTGCAGTGGAAGTGCCGTTGACAATTGATGACTTCCAGAAAGTCAGCGATCGCGTGCCCTATATTTCGGACTTGAAGCCCAGCGGCAAGTTCGTGATGGAAGATTTGCACATGATCGGCGGCACGCCGGCTGTGCTCAAGTATCTGCTGGAAAAAGGTTTTCTCGACGGCAGTTGCATGACGGTGACCGGCAAGACGCTGGAGCAGAATCTGAAGAATCTGCCTGGACTGAAATCCGGTCAGCAGATTGTGCATCCGCTCGAAAATCCGATCAAGGAAAGTGGGCATATTCGCATCATGCGGGGCAACGTGTCTCCCGACGGTGCCGTGGCCAAGATCACTGGCAAAGAAGGTCTTGTCTTCAGCGGTACGGCTCGCTGTTTCGATTCAGAAGAGCTGATGTTAACCGGTCTGGAACAAGGGAAAATTCAAAAGGGCGACGTCGTCGTCATTCGCTACGAAGGACCAAAGGGTGGCCCCGGGATGCCGGAAATGCTCACGCCGACCTCTGCCATTATGGGCGCTGGTCTTGGCACAGATGTGGCATTGCTGACCGACGGTCGTTTCAGCGGCGGTTCGCACGGATTCATCGTGGGGCATATCACGCCGGAAGCTCAGGTCGGTGGTCCGCTCGCGCTGCTGAAGGATGGTGACAGGATTACCGTTGATGCTGAGAAGAATGAAATCAACGTTGATTTGTCCGTGAGTGAACTCGCCGCGCGGAAGGCGGCTTTTGTAGCTCCACCGTTCAAGGCGACGCGCGGTACGCTGGCCAAGTACATCCGCTGCGTGAAGTCAGCTTCGGAAGGCTGTGTGACGGACGAAGAATTGTAGTCGCCGAGCCGTAACAGCGCACGCATATGGCATTGGCTCGTTCAACCTCGTGCCCAGCGGGCCGCGATTGTTCTATTTGAAATTTCGTATTTGTGATTTCAAATACGAAGCGCGAGGCGTTGCCCACGCGGTTAAACGAATGTGCCTTCCTCAACCGCTCGCGGTCCAGTCGCCGAGACAGCATCTTCCATCAGGCGGATCCACAAGGTATGCTGCACAACTGATCAATCCTCGAATCCATGTGGGGCCATCAAACCAGAGGTGAATTATGGTAAATGCAGCAGTCAGTTCGTCAATGGCCGAACGACTTGAGGAACTGGGCCATATTTCAGCCGACCGACTGCGTCTGTCTCCGGCACCGGGAACCGCTACGGTCGACGACTTGATGGATGCCAATACTCATCGCAAACCGCTTTGTGAGTTGATCGATCAAACGCTTGTGGAGAAAGCCGTGGGGTTTGAATCATCTGTGGTCGCGGCCACGATACTTGCAATTCTTCATCATTTCGTGGCTCCTCGCCGACTGGGTTTCGTGGCTGGGGCCGATGGAATGTTCCGGCTGCTGGCCAGCACCGTTCGGGCTCCCGATGTCGCGTTTGTATCCCGCGAGCAACTGCCCGAGGGTAAATTTCCGGCAGAAGCGTACCCACCATTCTCACCGGATCTCGTGGTCGAAGTGCTGAGCCCAGGAAACACGAAAGCCGAAATGTCACGGAAGCGGGTCGAGTACTTTCATTCGGGCACGCGGCTGGTCTGGATGGTCGACTGCGTGAATCGCTCCGTCGCCGTCTATACGTCGCCCAGTGCGGTGCGTATCCTGAATGAAGAAGCGACCATCGACGGTGGCGAAGTTCTGCCGGGATTCTCCAGTCCGGTCGCGGACTTCTTCGCTGATCTGGACCTCGACTGTGAATGATCCGATTGACACATCTGTGGCGTGACTCACAACATTGGTCCTTGTGCCGGTCAATGCTCTCTTGAAACTGTCATCAGATTTTGTGCATCTCAGTGACTGTGCGCATGCTGTGGCTGTTGGCGGATGAAGCCGTCGAGATCTTCGGCTGCATCCTGCCATTTGCCGTCGCGGGCCTGCTGGATGATGTCGGCCAGTGCTTCAAAGGCTTTGGCCGACAGTTGACCGTCATCCCTGAGTTTCTTCAGTCGTCCTGCGGAGTCATCGAGCAGTTCGGTGCGGCGTGAAGTGATGGCTGTGTACAGGGCATCGGTGGTCAATATCGCTTCTTCAGATTCCAATGCAGGTGGCCCGCCGCAGCCCAAAACTGACAGCAGCAGCAGACTCAGCAGCAGGATAGATGGCAAACCCTTGAGATACGTGATTAGAATTCTCCCAGGACTTCGCCACCGCCGCGCGTACACAAACCAGCCCAGACAAAACCATCCATGTACTGCGAAATAAAACGTACCGAACCGTCACCAAGCAGGCAGTGGCAGCCGCCCGCATGTTCGGATTCCAGCTGATCCGGATGCCGGGCAGGATGATTGGGCTGATGAATAATCACCTGAGGATGGTCGTGCAGGTCTGGCCCGCTGTGGGCCTGAACCAAGGCTCCGCCGCTGTCGCAATCGTCCGTGAGCGTCCCGTTGACTTTTTTGCAGGTGACAGAATACGGCACCACACCGACCCATGTTTTGTCGCTCAGGCGTGATGTGTGCTCACCCACAAAAATGGTGTTGGATGTGCCGTCCGGAATGTCCGCCATGCGGATCCTGCTGTTGCGATAAAAGGCTCCGTCGATTGTCGCAGATCCAGCATTGGGTATGGGCTCAGGAATGGAGAAGTCAGTCGAATATGCCGCTGGCCGTGCCCATGGTCCCTGCGTTCCAGCCATGGTGACGTAGTGAGCGTGCGCTATAAAAATTCCCGGAGCATACGGCTGCGGATTTCCTGGTTGCTCGTGATCACCGGATGTATATCTTCGCAGCGAAAACCCATCACTGCCGCCGACTGCACTTGGACACAGAAACATGGCCAGCTTGACTTTCATGGCCGCCGCATGTTGAGGCGCCCACAATGGAAGCGTCGGATCAAACTGCTGATACAGCGACAACTGTTCAAGTTGCGGCAGTATCATCACGCCCCAGCCCAGCCCTGATGCGCCATTGCGATTGTCATCCGGGTAACTCACGCCAAACGCTGACCCCGAGACCACAGGGCTCCCCAGATAGGCGGGGGGCAACACCTGATGGACGTCATGATAGTTGTGAATCGCGAGTCCAATCTGCTTCAGATTACTCTTGCACTGCGTCCGCCGCGCGGCCTCCCGCGCCTGCTGGACTGCTGGCAACAGCAACGAAACCAGAATTGCAATGATCGCAATGACTACGAGCAATTCAATAAGCGTAAATGCTCGCGAGCGACGCGATAGTCGCCCAGAAGACAATCGGCATATCAAATTTTGATTCATATGGATGAACTCTGTGGTAGTCAAAGTCGTAACTGGCGACGACACCGATTGCAATTCAGGCCCCGGAGATCTGCGGCAGCCATCTTGTAGCTCGCGCTACACTTGAGGATTGTAGCATGTGCTACATTAGCGTCAATGTCGGATTTCAAAGATTCTGCGCGTGCTCGTCGTGGCGAAACGGTTGGTGAATGGCAGGCCATTGATGTGTGCCACTGGGTCTGCCAGTGCTTCCTGCAAATGGGAGCACTGGCAAAGCCAGTGGCACGCAACCCGGCAATGAGTGCGTGACAGAGCACTCATTCAAAACAAATATCGCTGGCCCGCCGAATCTCGGGGAGGCTTGAACAGGTCTGTTCGGGACGCGGGCAGTGTGGCGTCAAGGCCACAGCGTTGGCGGGAGAGTTTGAAGAGAGCGGAGATCTGATCGGCGAACGGGCCGGTACCTCGCATCCGAATGCGGAATTCGCTTTGACTGAGCTTGCCTTCTCGAACAGCCCGTAAACGTGATTCAATTTTGTCCGCATGAGTCGGGCGATGGCGTTTGATCCAGTCGATAAAGATTGTTTCGACAGTCAGCGGTAACCGGACCATAATGTAACTGGCGGATTTGGCTCCGGCTTCCGCCACAGCTTTCAGCACGGCGGGCATTTCATCGTCGTTTAGCCCCGGTATGATGGGGGCCACCATGACGTGGACGGGAATTCCGGCTTCCGCAAGTTTCCGGATCGCTTCCAGCCGACCGGCGGGTGCCGTGCAGGCGGGTTCAAGAACTTTCGTGAGTCCCTGATCCAGACTATTGATACTGATGGCGACTCTGCACAGATTCATGGACGCAAGTTCGCTCAGCAAATCGACATCGCGCGTCACCAGCGAGTTTTTGGTGATCAACGACATCGGCTGCCGGGCTTCCAGAGCGACCTCAAGGCACTGGCGCGTGATCTGCAGTTTGCGTTCGATCGGCTGATAACAGTCGGTGACTCCTGAGAACATCACTGGTTCGCATTTGTACTTTGGTCGTGCGAGCCAGTCGCGAAAAAGAGTGGGAGCGTTCCGTTTGACGAAGATCTTCGTTTCAAAATCCAGTCCGGCGCTCAGCCCGAGGTATTCATGCGTGGGCCGGGCGTAACAATAACTGCAGCCGTGCAGGCAGCCTCGATACGGATTAAGACTGTATCGAAACGGGATGTCTGGGCTGTCGTTTTCGGAAATGACAGACTTTGACGAATCATCGAAGTACCGCGTAGTGGGGCGTGCAAGCTGCTGCAGGAATTCGTCGTCGAATTCCAGTTGTTCGAAGTCTGCTTCGTGAATGACGGTCAGGAATCTGTTCGCCGGGTTGTCAGCGGCGCCTCGCCCAACAGGATCTCGTCCGGGATTTCTTGACATGAGAATCGACGACAACGCGAAAATGGAAATGCGGAGGCTGTAAAACGCTGGCTCCGACGGTACTCTACGCGGGCTGGCCCGAAATGTTGAGGCTGAACCTCAAATCAGCCGAAACGCGCAGCGGTCTCTTGATTTAGAGGCCCTAACAAAACAGCTACGAAGGGCGGTTAGGCGTTCTTAGGCTGAATTCCGCGTGGGCCAGGGCGTCCAGGCTGGCATCGAATGCAGAAAACTCCACGTTTTTTGGAATGCACTGACAAGCTGGAAGCTTATCCCACGATTACATGAGGACCACACATGAAGAATTCGCGGCCCCAAGGGTCGGTAGCCTACAAGAACGCCGGACGGGTGATTTTGGTGAGTGGTGGTGCAGGCGGAATCGGGCGCGCGATCTGCGAGGCATTTGCGGCTTCCGGGGCAAACGTCGTGTGTCTGGACATTAACGCAGATTCTGCGGCCGATCTGCCGGACGGGATTGCATTTGTCGCGGGCGACACTTCGCTCGAGGACGACTGCCGCAATGCCATCGAATTCGCAGTCCAGACGTTTGGCGCTCTGGATGTGCTGGTGAATAACGCCGCCATTCAGCCTCCGTCTTCTTATGCCCCGCTGCATGAGTTTCCAACAGAACTGTGGGAACGCATGGTGGGAGTCAACTTCACAGGCTATTCACTGCTGGCAAAACATGCGTTGATACAGATGCTGAAGCAGGACAGTGGTGTGATCGTGAACATCGCCAGCGGTCAGGCGCATCGGACGACTCGAGGGGTTCCCGCCTATGGTCCGATCAAGGCAGCGAATCTGCTCCAGACGCGGCAATGGGGCGTCGAGTACGCTCGTGAGGGAATTCGCGTTGTGTCTGTTTCGCCGGGTGCGATCAGGACGCCGCTTGTCGAAGCGACATTACATGAGCAAGGCGGTGAGGCACAGTTAGCGAATCGCCATCCACTGGGTCGCATCGGTCGACCGGATGAAGTTGCCGCCGCCGTGCTGTGGCTTGCCAGCGACGATGCGTCATTTGTCACGGCCACGGATTTAGAAGTCGATGGTGGCCTGGGCGCATTCGGAGCTTTTGCTGATCCGTATCCATGTCCACCGCTGTGAAAATCGTCCACAAGCAAAATGGCTGTCCCTTCAGGCTAACGAGTCCGCGCATGTCCAGTCTTCAACTTTCGATTGCAACTCTGCTTATGAGTCTTATGAGTGTGTCGCCGATTGTCGCGGAGGACGGCATGTTTCCGATGAGCGAACTGCCGCGTTTGAATCTGGCTGACAAGGGCATCGAGCTGACGGCCGATCAGCTGTTCAATCCTGATCACATCAGTCTGGTTGATGGGATTTGCCGCGTGAACGGATGCACGGGATCGTTTGTCTCGGACAGCGGCCTGATCATCACCAATCATCATTGTGCGTTCGATGCGATCCAGAAAGCCAGCACTCCGCAAAACGACCTGCTTGCCAATGGATTCAGCGCGGCGGCGCATGAACAGGAGATTTCCGCCCCGGACTATCAGGTCCGCATTACGGAGAACTACCATGACATTTCCAGTGACGTGCTGGCAGCGGTCACAGACGAGATGTCGTTTCTGGAACGCACAAAAGCGATCGATAAGCGCCGCAAAGAATTGGAAGTCGCCGCAGAAAAAGAGCATCTGGGGCTGCGGGCCGAAGTCGCTGAAATGTTCGCGGGCAAGACGTATGTGCTGTTTCTTTACACATATCTGAAAGACGTGCGACTAGTCTTCGCACCTCCGGCGTCTATCGGCAATTTCGGTGGCGAAGTAGACAACTGGGAGTGGCCTCGGCACACCGGTGACTTTTCATTCATGCGTGCCTACACGGCTCCGGATGGATCATCGGCGACCTATGCGACGCAAAATATCCCTTACAAACCGAAGCGCTTCATTCAGGTGGCACCGGAAGGCGTCGAGGAAAACGATGCTGTGTTTCTGCTCGGCTATCCCGGCCGTACGGCGCGTCATCGGACCGCCAGCTTTCTGCGATACGAACAGGACGTACGACTGCCGACGATTGTGGAACTCTACAACTGGCAGATCGATGAAATGGAGAAAGCCGGTGTCAAAGATCGCGCGGTGGAGATCAAACATGCCTCGCGCATGAGGTCACTCGCCAACACAGAGAAGCGATCCCGAGGTCAGTTGTTGGGACTTCGCCGGGCAAAAATTGTCCAGACGAGGGCTCAGCAGGAAGCAGAACTGCAGGCGTTCATCGACAGCGATGCGGCGCGGTCGGCGAAATATGGAACACTGTTCAAGGACATTGGAGCCGTCGATGCAGAATTGTCAGCCGCCGGGCCTTTTGAGCTCAATCTGGTCCAGCTGCGACAGGCTTGCCGAGCTGCGGCGTTTGGTTACTTTGTCTACGATGCTGCTGTGGAGCGTGGGAAGGCGGATCTTGAGCGCGAAACACCGTACATGGATCGCAATTTTTCGCAATCCGTGCAGGAACTTCAGGTCTCCATGAGCGACTGGCATCCGCCGACTGATCAGATCCTGCTGGCAGGCATGCTGGAACGCCTGAGCCGGATACCGATGGCCCGCGAGACCGAACCGCTCAAGTCGTTCCTGGGCGAACCGGGGACGCTGGCAGCAAAGACTGAGGCCTTGATCACGAAGACGCGATTGGGCGAGCTCAGCTTTGTTCTGGAGTGTCTAAAAAAAACACCCGCTGAGTTGCAGCAGGTCGATGATCCATTATTGCGTCTGATCGTGCAGCTCCACCCGGTTTATATGAAACTGCGAGAAACGGACAAGACCCGTGATGGAAGGCTGGGGCAGTTGTATGGTTCGCTGATTGAGGTCAAGCAGCAGTTTCTCGCCACCAGTTTTATTCCCGATGCCAACTCAACGCTGAGATTTACCTGTGGCCGCATCAAGTCCTATTCGCCGGCAGACGCCGTGATCAGAACGCCGATTTCGACGCTACGCGGCGTGATCGAAAAGACGACCGGGGTCGAACCGTTCATTACTCCTGATCGTGTGCTGAAGAAGTATGAAGCCGGTGAGTTTGGTCGCTTCGTGCATCCGCGTCTGGGTCAGGTTCCTGTGGCCATCCTGTACGACACTGATACCACGGGAGGCAACTCTGGCAGTCCTGTCCTGAATTGCCGAGGCCAGCTTGTCGGAGTCAACTTTGACCGCTGCTTTGAAGCGACCATCAACGACTTTGCGTGGAATAAAGACTACAGCCGTTCGATCGGCGTGGATATCCGCTATGTGCTGTGGATCACGGGCATCGTCTATGAGGCGGATCACTTGTTGAAAGAGTTGGGTGTAGAGTAGGTGCAAGGTCGGCCGATTTCCTTCGGAGTGAAAGTACCCTGATCTAAGTTCCGCGTGTTGACTTGGTTTTCTGTCCTGCAATGTTCCATCGGACTGGCGCAATCTGACGTCCCCGATGGCAACGGTAGCATGCGTGGACGATTCGGAGATTTTGACATTGTCATCACAACAACCGCCCGTCTTGCGGGTGCGATTCATTCGCTGACTTTGCGATCAGAACCCCGCCGCGGCGGGGTGCCACGAGATGATAGTTGAACGGATGTGCCCAGATAACTAAAATGAGGAGTTGCACGGGACGTACTTCTGGCGCAGCCTGAATTGCGTCGCCGGGATATTTAGAAATTATTTGCAACTAGGGCTTTTCATGAAGATTCAAGCAACGTGTCCGACTTGCCAAGTGGCCATTGCCGTCGCTGCGGAGCATGCAGGCAAGCGGGTACGTTGTCCGAAATGTAGTGGCGCGATTTCGATCCCAGGTGCTGCGGCATCCCAATCTCCTCCTGGACCTCCGGGAAAGTCGAAGCCGCAGGCATCCCCACTAGGAACGTCGCAACCAAGCAGCGCATCGGCATCGAATTCGCCGCGGCGCGATCAACCGGAAGCACCGCCCGGAAAAGCTCGACGAACCAACGAAGTCCCGGGCGAACGGCCACCAGAAAAAGGCAAATCGGCACCGCAGCGTCGACGTCAGGAGCCCACTGGTGACGACGTCTGGAATCAGCCACTCTCCAGTTATTCATCGCCTGCAATCGAAGAAGAACACTTTGATGCGTTTGGCATTGCTCCCAAAAGTGGGCATGGTCAAGGCGAACGCCATTCAAACGCGGGGCAGCGGAAAGGCGGCACCTCCAACATGTCTTCATCGCCTAGCTTGAAAATTCCACTGATCATGGCGGCGATCGGAATCGGATCTGCGTTTCTGTTTGGCGCGATCGGACTCGCCTTTCCGCCTGCGCTCATCGGGCTGGCGATTGGTGGACTGGTGAGCGCCGTGTTGGCAATCTGGGGGTCGATCAAATTTCTGATGAACGCGTTTGAAGTAGCTCCCATGACTGGATTTCTGTGTTTTTTCTGCAGCCCATATGCGCTTTACTTTTTGGTCTCACGCTGGGACATCAACAAGAATGCCTTTTTGATTTATTTGCTAGGTTGTCTCGTAGGCGGTATTTCATTCGTGGTCGTGCTCGTAAGTGGCGGCTTAGTTTCAGTTAGCCCATAAGTTCAGCAGCCGGAACAGCGTATGTCCAATTCTGCCAACGTGAATTCGGTCGATGCGATCCGGCTGTTTGCCGCGGCGGTTATGAAGTTTCAGGAGGAAGCACGACTGTGTCTCAGCATGATGGATGCGCAGTTGCGGCAAATTCTGTTTTGGCTAGAACGCGATCGACCGGGATTTTGGAAGCATGAGATTGAAAACTGTATGCGTGAGGTTGCCGAAGCACGTGTGCGGCTGCATCAGTGTCGCATGAGGAGGATGGGTGACTTCCGCCCGTCGTGTATTGAAGAAGTGAAGGATCTGGAAAAATCCCAGCACGACGTTGAGTTCGCTCAGAAGCAGATTCCGAATGTGAAACGCTGGTTCGGCGAAGCAACGCATGAGGCCGAAGAATATCGGGGGCGAGCCGCGCAGTTGACTCAAGCCGTCGAACGCGATCTCCCACGATTGATGGCACTCTTGGCGTTTACGATCGATCGGCTGGAAGCCTATGCCGCTGTCAGCAGTCCGAGTGGGATGCCGGAAGCGGCGCGCATGCCACAGATCAGCGCGGAGCTCGAGGCATTCCTGAAGACGGCGCAGCAGGACGATCTTATGTAGGATGGACATTCATGTCCGTCGCACGGCTAATATCTCGGACATGAATGTCCAAGCTCTAGGAATCGCAGCACTTGTCATACCTTCTCGCACGCGATCGATACCAGAGATTCCTCTTTCTGTTCTTTCTGCTGTTCTTCGCCGGTAGTTGCATTTCTCCGCCGTATCGACAATTTTTGCTGATGCAGCACGTGCCGACGGTACTCGCCGCCTTGTTGCTGGCTTATTTGGCGAACCGTTTTGTTATCGGTCGGTGGAGTTTTTTGTCGATCATCATGTTTCTATGCCTGCATACGCTGGGCGCCCGTTATCTGTACTCGTACGTGCCGTACGATGTCTGGTCACAGGAGCTGCTGGGTGTCACCGTAAGTGAAGTCTTTGGCTTCCAGCGTAATCATTACGATCGCGTCGTGCATTTTTCTTACGGACTGCTGCTGGCCGTTCCCGTTCAGGAATTCGAACGTCGGTATCTCCGACTGTCCAAAGTCATGTCGTCGTTGCTGGCCCTTGAGTTCATCCTTGCGACGAGCGCGGGTTACGAATTGCTGGAATGGCTGGTTGCGGTTGTCTTTACACCGGAATGGGCCGATAAATTCCTCGGACAGCAGGGCGACATCTTCGACGCCCAGAAGGACACGGCCCTTGCGACGGGGGGAGCGGTCGTGTCCATCTGCGTGATGGCATTGACCGACCGGTGGCCCATGTTCCGTAGCGGAATTCGCAAGAATTCAGAGCTTCCCTAAATTTTTACAAATTCAGCTACACAAACTCTTTTCTGCCAGCTTCGCTGGGCAAACAAAAAAGGCTGTCCAGTGTTGCCACTGGACAGCCCGGGAGGATTGATCGCGGGGATTACTCCCCACGATCAGCAGTGACTCCCAATCCAGCCACCCGTCTCCTTAACGGACGAACCGCTACGATTCGGGATGAGTGGATTCGTTCAGATTTTCACAGACTTAACAGTCCGGATGATCTCCGCAGCTACCTTATAAGGATCAGCATTGGAGGCAGGACGACGATCTTCCAGCCAGCCCTTCCAGCCATTCTGGACAGTCGCGATCGGAATGCGGATCGAAGCACCGCGATCGGACACGCCGAAGCTGAACTTGTCGATCGTTTGTGTTTCATGCTTACCTGTCAAACGCAGATGGTTATCTGCACCGTAGACCGCGATGTGTTCTTTGACACGTGGCGCGAATGCATTGCAGATCTTTTCGTAGGTTTCTTTGCTCCCACAGGTACGCAACGCCGTATTTGAAAAGTTGGCGTGCATGCCGGAGCCATTCCAATCGGTATCACCCAGCGGTTTACAGTGCCAGTTGATGGAAAGGTTGTACTTCTCTGCGGTACGTTCCAGCAAATACCGAGCCAGCCAGACCTCGTCCCCTGCGCGTTGAGCGCCTTTCGCGAAGACTTGGAATTCCCACTGGCCAGTGGCCACTTCCGCATTGATGCCTTCGATATTGATGCCCGCCTGAATACACATATCCAGATGCTCTTCAATTAATTCGCGACCAAAGGCATTTTTCGCACCCACAGAACAGTAATAAGGTCCCTGTGGAGCAGGGTAGCCGCCAACCGGGAATCCCAAAGGCAGATTAGTTTCGCGCTCCCAAAGGAAATATTCCTGTTCGAAACCGAACCAGAAATCGTCGTCGTCATCTAAAATCGTGGCTCGGCCATTCGACTCATGGATGGAACCATCCGCATTCAAGACTTCCGTCATCACCAAGAAAGCATCCATCCGACCGGGGTCCGGCAGGATGGCGACGGGCTTTAGCAGACAGTCTGAGGATCCGCCCGGAGCCTGATTCGTGGAACTCCCATCGAAGCACCAGATCGGGCATTCTTCAAGAGTGCCACCAAAATCCTTCACCACTTTTGTTTTGGCTCGCAGCCCTTGGGTGGGTTTGCTGCCGTCCAGCCAAATGTACTCCAACTTTGCTTTCGACATGCTCTGTCTATCCTCCCGGAAAAACCTGTAGAATCGCGGTATCGCTGGGCATTCACGGCACTCCCATCACACGAGAAACGGGATGAAATTTTCTACCCAACCTGCTCTGCTTCCCGCGACGGAAGCCGCATCCTTGCAGGAACTCACCGGGTGTCGCCAGACACTGGCGACCAGAAGACACTTGCCCGTTTTGCCCCCGTCAGCCGAACGATGAGGAATCGGCTGCTGTTTTAATAAGCAGAGGTGCCCCATCCAAAGGCACTTGGCTGCAATTTTTCTTGATTATTGCCACCCGAATTGTTGTACGCATTCGCTGTTCCAATTGCACGCGATTGGCAGCGACATGTGGGAAACGAGTCTGGATTTCTCAGCTGTTGGTAAGTGGAACGGGCACTGTCTAAACTGCCGCGGCAGTTATGCAGTTTTCCATCACGAGGCACATTTGGAAATGGTGATTCTTTATCTGTTTCTGGCGATTATACTCATTTTGATCAATGGGTTTTTTGTGCTGGCGGAATTTGCCGCGGTCAAGATGCGGCCTTCTAGAATTCGTGAACTCATGGATGACGGTGTTCTTGGGGCGGCGGCGGCGAAACATGTGCAGGACAAACTTGACGAATACTTGTCCGTCTGTCAGGTGGGGATCACGTTCACTTCGATTGGACTGGGGTTCGTGGCGGAACCCGCGATCGTCGTCCTGATCGAACCTCTGTTGAAGTGGACAGGCCTGTTTCCTGAAGAAAGCGATGTCACTTTTCTGACGACACATGTCATTGCATCTGCCATTGGCCTGCTGATTGCGAGCTATCTACATACGCTTATCGGTGAACTCATTCCAAAGTCCATGGCGATTCGGCGCACCGATCGATCAGCACTCCTGACGGCTGCACCTCTGAGAGTCATCCGCACGCTGTTCGTAATCCCGCTATGGGTTCTCAATGGTTCGGCCAACGGGCTGCTCAGGTTGATGGGACTGGGTGGTTCAAAGCACCATGAAACTCACAGCGAAGATGAACTCCGCATTTTGCTGAATCAGTCTCAATCAACTGGAATGATGACCTTTCGGCGGCTGCTTTTTCTCGAAAACGTCTTCGACCTCGGCGACCTCGTCGTGCGAGATGCGATGCGACCACGTTCGCAGGTACGATGCATGAGGACTCAAAATACATGGGAAGAAAATCTTCAAATCGCGCGGCGTTATCGCTTCAGTCGTTATCCACTGTTGGATGAAAACGATAAGAATCCGATCGGAAGTGTGCATTTGAAAGACGTACTGTTTGCCGGTGAACATGGAGACGATCTGAAGCCGCTGCTGCGTCCATTGCTGACAGTGACTGAGACGGCTCTGCTGGAATCAGTGCTGGCTGAGATGCAGAAGAAGCGGATCCATGCGGCAATCGTGAAAGATGCGAAAGGTGTCTGGACGGGTTACCTGACATTGGAAGATGTGATTGAAGAAATCGTCGGGACAATTCGTGATGAATTTGAAGACGAAGAGCCAATTCACTTGTCGGATTCTCTGCTCGAAGATCGCGTGCATCTGCAGATCGAAGCTGAGAGCACAATCGAGGCGGTTCGCATGGCCTTGTCACGCATGAAAAGCGAATCGCTGCCGGTCCCAGCGGACCAGATTATTCGGGCCGTCGAAGAGCGAGAGCGTTTGATCGAGACTTATCTGGGTCGCCATCTTGGGATGCCTCACGCCCGCTTACCGGGTCTGCAGAAAGCGATTGTGCTCGTCATTCGTTCAGAAAAAGGCATCCCCTATCGCGGTACGATCGAACGCGCTCATCTGCTGTTTGTGCTGTTAACCCCCATGGGGCAGCCGCGCGTGCATCAACGACTCCAAGCAATCATTGCAACACTGCTGGATGAAAGCGAATTTATCCCCGAACGCCTCCGCACCGTCCGCACACCCGCTGAAATCGTCGATATTCTCCGCACCGGCGAACAGGCCACGCTGGACTAAATCTGACATCAGCCAAACGCTGCAATTCCCAATCTGGCTCGTTTCAGCGAAACCGTCTTGATGCCAACGCCGAGTTCTTTGGCGACGTCGGTGTCGGTTGCTTTGCCAAGTCGCTGAATCATCTTTTTGGTCCATGGCTCAATGAAATGTTTTTGAAAAGGGGCGATTCCCAGCGACTCGCGTTTACTGCGGACGTGCCGTCTGCCACGTTTCGTTACCTGTGCAACATGCGTGTCCGGAAAACGCCCGAGCATATTCAGTTCAGCGTCCGTCCACGGTTTACGAATTTCGTACGGCTTCCCCGTCGAAGCAATTCCCCGTGACTTTCGTTTGGCAGCCACAGTATCTGTACTCACTCCGAACATCGCTGCGAGTCTGGCGTCTGGAATCGTTCCAAGTCTCTTGATTTCGCGGGCACTCCAGACGTGTCGTGCTTCCTGCAAAGAAGGGCCGAAGGCCGGGATCCCCAACCGCATTCGTTTCGAATAAATAGTTGTCGCTACAACCCCCAGTTTCCTTGCGACTTTTTTATCGGACATGGTGCCGAGCAGTTTGATTTTATCTGGCGTCCAGTCGACTCGACCAAACGGCGGGATTTCGAGACGTTGTCGTGCCTGACGCACGGTAGCGAGGTCTAGGCTGAAGAGTCGCGCTACCTCCGTGTCAGCAGTCTTCCCCAGCTTGCTGACGACAGCACGCGGCAAAATTTTCGCTCCGCGTGCCACCGATACCGATGTTGGATGCGCACGTTCGACGTTTGATTTTCGGACCATCAGGATATCCTTCGAACAGGGTGAAGTGGCAATCTGCTGCCGTGGATTTCTTCGAATTGTACACGGTACATGTCGCACACTTTCAAGGGAAACGCAAGGAGAGATCGTCAATTGACTCCTCAACCACGGTTCGGCCCGGCCAATGTGGTATCCACGGCATACCACGATCAATGACGGTGTCTTGGCAGATGCGGGAGAATTCAGTTGACCGACGGTCTCCTGATGGAACGATGTCGGTGATTTTCAGATCAATGATGTCGGCCGCGATGATGCGGGCTAGGTTTTCGGCTTCCAGCAATTCTGCGTCGGACCAGTCTGCCAGATCTTCACCGATTTTCGAAAGATCGCCCGGAAGCTGGATATAGCCGAGTTCCACGTTGCTGGTGATTCCATCCGACCGGACCAGCAATCGATACAGCGGCAGTTGCAGATCGATCCATTCGTGCTTACTGCGATGTGTGGTCTTGGGGGGCAGGGCGGATTCACTTGTTTTGTAGTCCAGCACGCGAAACTGGCCGGTCTGCACATGCTTATCGATTCTGTCTACACGGCCAATCAGCGCGACAGGGCGATCTTGGATATCCGTGAAGTCCGTGTACTCGTACTTCTTCTCAGTCTGATGAATTCGCCAGCCAGCTTTGCAAGTCTCTGCCTGCCATTTTGCGAAGGCCGTGAGGCGCGATTCGATCATCTTGAGCTGCACGCTGACGGTCGCCGAACGTGTGCGGCCGAATCGTCCGAGGGCTGCCTTTTGAAGGGCATCCAAGAGAAAGTTCCGGATCGCTTCATCGTCAAACGCATCGCGAACAGTTGACTGCCCGAACTGATTAAGGACTTCATGGATCAGACTTCCAAAAGCGCGTGCGTCGAGTTCACGGACATCGTCTTCAACCAGTCGCAGCTTCAATTCGCGACCAAGGAAGTAGCGATACGGACAGGCGAGATATTCGCGAAAACTGGTGACCGAAATTTCTGTGGGAGCGGACGGCACCGACATCAGCGGAGGCACAAGAAAACCACTCTGCCGCGGCGGTGCAGCTTCGGGTTCCGTCGGGATGGGCAACGCGGTGGCAATGTCACTCACGGAAGCCGGATCGTAAAATTGGCGGACTCGTTCGGTGAGCGATTTCGGATCGGCTGCGAACCACAATCGACTGGGAGCAAGTGGATTGCCCTTTACATCTGTCCGTCCGGTAATCACGATGACGCGCCGCCGACTGTGCAGCACGGACGTCAGCGCGTATGCGTCGCGGGCATAGCGGCGGCGGTTGTCGGTGAGTTCCAGCCGCGTGCGAAGACTGTTCGGCATGAAGGCATCGGCGTTGATTGATTCCGGAATTTTGCCTTCATTGAATCCGGTCAGCACCAGCACCGGGCTGTCATCGAGCGTCAGTTCCAGCCAGCCGAGTAGCTCGACGGCTTGGTCATTTGCTTCCGGTGGAATCGAAGTCTCACCAATCTGCCGCAGCAACAACTGCAGCGCCTGGCTGGCGGTGCATGCGGGCAGCACGCTGGCCGGAATTCGTCGCAGTTGTTCGTTGAGTTCCTGCAGGCGGGTCACGCAGGCGACAATGCCGCGGTCGGCTTCGGAATCACTGTGTAATTCCCGATCACGGTAGATCGTAGCGAGAATCCTCACGGCTCCATCGGCCCATTCCGACAGCGACCGTTTTTTTTCCAGTTGATGCGTGAGCGACGCTTCGGCGGCGTCTTCCAGATCGTCGAGCGTTCTTTGCTGCGGTCGCTTCCTATCCTTTGCGATCGGGGTTGCGCGACCCACGGCCGATCGAGCACTCTCCGCTTCTGTGGCACTAGGAATCAGGCAGCGCAACAGGAATTCCACTGCGCGGCAGACTTCGGCCACGATGGATCGTCGAGGTGCGGTACCGAGGAGCACGCCAGGTGTGAGTTGCAGATGTTCGGCGAGGTATTGATCGAGTTCATTGAGCCAAGCGTGGCGACGTGTGAAGGCATCGTCGTCGTTGAGATTTTGGTTCAGATGTTCGTTGACCCAGTCGTACACGTCCGGATGGCGGACGAAGTCGGCCAGTGTAGTAAAATCCGGCGGCATCTCATCGCGGGCCGATGCCACATGCAGAGCCATGGCCGACAACAGTTGAAACGGTCGCGAATCGCGGAGCAGCATGCCGATCGGCCATTGCCCGGCAATCCCGGCATCGGCCATCGCCTGGGTGAGCGTCGGAACCATCGCATCATCTGCCACGCCGATCGTAATATCGTCGGCTCGAAACCTCCCATCGAAGCTGGCGAGTTCCACCATGGCCAACTGTGCCTGCTGCAGCGGAGAATCTGCAATGCGAGTGTTTTCCAAGGGAATGTTGAGCAGTCGTGTCTCCCATTGTTCGGGACGCACGCAGCCGTATTCGTCAAAAGCGTCCGCTTCGGATTCCGGCGCGTGAATGATGGTCGTGACCCGATCGGCGACCTGATCAAGCATCTGCCGGATGATGCGATTCATATCCACCGTGCCGATGAGAATAATGTCGCTGTCGGTGCGGCATTCTTGCCTCTTTACGGCAACCAGTCGCGCAGCTTGGCGGTCCCAAAGTTGCAGCTCATCCATCTGCCGGAGATATTCTGCCTGAACGTGGTGCAACGCTTTCCAGCGTTCGGCTTCTTCGGAATGGCCGAGTTCGACCAACTTTAGATAGACCTGATTAAATTCCATTCCGTCAGCCGCAAGTTCGTTGTGCTGCTTGCGGAGCGATTCGCAGAGTGCCAGCCATGAGGAGACAGAATTTTCATCAGGTCGATTTGGCAATGCCGCGCGAATCTCCTGCGGACGGACGGCATACAACGCTTTTCGCCAGACCAACAGTTGCGTCAGATCATCGGCCAGTTTTTGCTGTTGCGGATAAAGCAGTTCCGGAAACTGCGTGAACGTCACCATCCGCGGTGGCACCAACGCGGGCCACTTTGAGCCACCGCGCTGAACCAAGAGTTCCAGCATCCGGCGCGCCGCGCGGCGTCCAGGGAAAACGAGGATTACGTGCGCGAGGTTCAGCTGGTCGCCGTGGGCATACCGACTGATCAAATAATCAGCCACCGCTGTTAAAGCGGGCTTGTTCCAGTCCAGAAAATGTCGCAAGATCGCCATGAAGTCGGGCTTCCATTTTGCCGTTCAGCTTTAGGTCTTTTCTGCCGGAAAGGACTCGCGCCGGAACACGCACCGTCAATCCGCAAGAGCGATCCCACGCCAGAAGGCCGCAAGAGTCCAATGTCGGATCCGTGACGACAATTGAATTTTTGTCTATACTAGGGGGAGTCACCTCAATCAATCAAGCCTCTGCAAGCACAAGTTCCATGAAAGCCATTCGACTCGAAGAACCAAAGAACTTTCAATACGTCGATGTTGCTGATCCAGGGCAGCCTGGGCCGGGACAGGTGCTGGTGCGGACGCATCGGATGGGGGTCTGCGGAACGGATCTCAGCGGCTGGCTTGGGAAATTTCCGTTCTTTCGCTATCCCCGGATTCCGGGCCATGAACTGGGAGTCGAAGTGCTGGCGGTCGGCGAGGAAGTGACGAACGTCGTCGCTGGTGATCGCTGCAGCGTGGAGCCCTACATGAACTGCGGAACATGTTTTGCTTGTCGGCGTGGCCAAGAAAACTGTTGCTGCACATTGAATGTCATCGGCGTGATGATCGATGGCGGACTGTGCGAACGTTTTTTGATTCGAGCAGACAAGCTGCATTCTTCGAAAAAGTTGACGTATGAACAACTGGCGCTGGTGGAAACGCTGGCGATCGGTTGTCACGCGACTAATCGCGGAGCCTCGCAGCAGGGCGATCATGTGCTGATCATCGGGGCGGGGCCGATTGGGCTCGCGACGTTGGAGTTTACGCGACTCACGGGTGCGACCGTGACGGTCATGGACATGGTGCCGTCACGTCTGGAATTCTGTCAGCAGAATTATGGAATCGAACACACGATTCCATTTAAAGGCGATGGCAGTGAACTGGCACAAATGCAGGCCATCACGAACGGTGATATGTATCCTGTCGTCACGGATGCGACTGGTAACAAACATTCGATGGCGTCTGCCATGAAGTATGTGGCGCATACCGGATCGCTGGTTTATGTGGGAATCACGACCGAAGAAATCACATTCGCACATACGACATTGCATCGTCCGGAAATAACCCTCAAGGCATCACGGAATGCGATCCCCGCGGATTTTCGTCGCATCATTCGCCTGATTGAAGACGGTACGATCAATACCACACCATGGATTACACATCGGACGCCGTTCCAGAACATGGTGGCTGACTTTGAAGCCTTCACTCGTCCTGAAACGGGTGTCCTCAAAGCCATTGTGGATGTTTCCGTGGCGTGATAGTTCAGCAGTAGCGTCTGCATTTGGTGAGCGGTGCGGCGTCAGCCCACAGGTACAACAGCGATTTCTGTAGCTTGGACATCCATGTCCGAGATCCTGGCCATGGACCGTCGTATTGACGACCGACCGTCACCGCACAATAACGATGGCGTATGGAGGAACGTGACGTACCGCTGGCAACGGCATGAACATGCAGATTCATGATTGACATGAACTTGTCCCCCGATTGGGTTGCCGAGTTGGCCAAACATGGTTGGTCGTCAACACATTGGACCGCAGTTGGTGATCCGCGAGCAACCGATCGTGAAATCATGGACTGGGCGCGATCAAACGGTTTAGTGGTCTTCACGCGTGACCTTGGACTTCGGAACAATGCAGGCTTTGATGCCAACGGCGGATAGTATCTCCCGCGTTAAACATTTCACGCCCTAACTTCATGAGCTGGTTTCAAGTGGTGAATTAGTTGTTCTGCGGCTCTTTCTTTTCGAAGATTCCCGGGCAGAGCGGTGACATCTCGGCATTCAACGCCTGATACTCTTTCCATTGTTCAGGAAGATTGGCGTCCATGAAGATGGCTGAAGTTGGGCACTCGTGAGTGCATGCCTCGCAATCGATACACTTCTCCGGGTCGATAAACAGCATGGATTCACCTTCGTGAAAGCAGTCGCAAGGGCAAACGACAACACAATCTGTGTACTTGCAGTTAAAACACGGTTCGACGAATTCTAGCGGATCTCGAATCGCAGATGCGACTGCGACATGGCCTCCACGAGAGTGAGACGATTCGAATCGTCGCTTGTCCGGAGGTCAGAGCCCCGGATTTACGTTTCCCCAAAGACGAACCGATCTGCCGGTTCTCATTTGCCGATCTGGTCCTGAACCAACTTATCGGTGCTGGCGGTATGGGGAAAGTCTATCGAGCTGTTCATAAAGCGACCGGCCAGGACGTAGCAGTGAAGTTTCTGCGCAAGGAACTTCAGGATTCACCACCAATCGTCGAAAGATTTCTGGCCGAAGCGGCCGTCGTAAAGCGGCTGCAGCATCCCGGCATTGTGCGCGTCAACGGGATTGGACAGACCAAGGCCGGAGTCTGGTTTATCGTGATGGACTTGATCGAAGGCAAGAACCTTGCCGATCGGATCTCTGCTGGCGTTCCCGCAGTTGACGACGCAGTAAGCTGGACCACGCAGGTGGCCGAGGCACTTCATGTTGTCCATGAGGCGGGCATTGTGCATTGCGATTTGAAGCCTGCAAATGTGCTGGTAAATTCTGACGGGCGCGTCGTCATCACGGATTTCGGACTGGCGCGAACCACCATTTCGGCAAGTGGTTCTGAGAACACCATTGCTGGGTCTGCGCCCTGGATGTCACCGGAACAGATTGATCCAGTATTTGGGACGATCGACCATCGGACCGATATCTATGGCCTCGGTGCGCTGCTTTACCCATTACTGACGGGCCTGCCTCCATTTAGGGCGTCCCGCATTCCTGATATCCTCGCTCAGATTGTTAGTGAACCTCCGATTGCGCCGTCTCAATTCCGCTCCGAAATCCCGCCGGATCTTGAAGCTCTGTGCATGCAGTGTTTGATAAAAAGCCCGGCGCAACGCAACGCATCCGCAGCTGAGTTTCTGCGCGCGATTCGGGCCTGTGCTGAAATTCAACGAAGAAATTCTGACGACACGGCCAATATGATCTGAAACGATCCATTAACCATGACATGCCGAGCACTGCCGATCAACCGTGTCGTTGGTGAACCAGAAGTTGAAAGAGGTTCGCAGGCAGCGGCTGCAGGACATGGGTTCCATCTTTTTCAGCATC
>QWQG01000141.1 GCA_003670925.1 Planctomycetota bacterium
AGGCGATCTTGCAGGGACAACGCATCAGACGGTGGCTTGACCCGAGTGACCTTGCGCGGCTTGTCGCCGTCGCCCTCTGCGTTCGCATCTTTCTTCGGCGGGCCGATTCGTTTCAGTTCAAGTCCGTCAGACGACTTCGTCGGATCAACTTTCGGCGGCAAGAACTCCATGCCCTCCGGCAGCGTGAGTCCGATACACTTGATGGGAATCCGTCGGGCTGTCCACGATGGGACAAAGTCCAGCACGGTAGTGAGTGAGACCGTCTGTGTTTCAATCGTCGGCAAGCGTCCCAAGGCCGGATTGAATCCAGTCTGCGCGACATCGACACGCATGCCGCGTTTGGCCTCGCGGATGAGCGCTGGATCGATCACGTTCGGAGGGGTCTCGGTAGGATTAGCAAAATCGACGTCACTCATCGTGCAAACACCGTTTTGACGGTTTCGGCAAGGGCTTCACGAACACGTTCCAGCGGTTCCGCAAGGTTCGCGGAATCGGGTATCAGGTGTTTCTGTTGCGCCAGCGTTTGGGCATCGATTTCATGGCTTCCGTGAAACCGCAGGATGCTGCCGCCAAGACGCAGTGTTCCGCCCTGATCTGTCACTTTGGATTTTCCCTCCGCCGCACAGGCGACCGGGATCGACGTATGATTGCGCAGTTCCAGCAGATTTGGATCGCTGGTAATGATCATGTTTGGTTTGATGGACACGCGATCCAGCAGCGTGCTGCCGATGAGTTCACCCAGCAGCCATGCCTGGAGTGATTCACCAAACAGGATTTCCTGAGTGCGATTGGGTTTGACTGGAGTCGTACACTGAAACTCCAGCGGCCGCCCATTCTGATTCGTGATCAGCAGCCCGCCGATATGACCGCGACCGTCGACCTCCATGGTTTCCATGAAGCCCAGTCGTAGATGTTCCGTTTTCCCCGCCCCTGACATTCCGTGGTCTTTCGTTGGGACTATTTTCTGATGTGATGGATATGTTTCGGCAGAAACTGCTGCTGAGCGGAATGCGGCTGGCTCCTAGCGACTATTGATGCAGCCCGTTTAACGCGATGCCAAGCGTACTCGCGGAATCCTGCTCTTCGCGTCTGGTTAAAATTATGAATCAACACACCGCTGGCATTGCACCACTCACCTGCAAGGGACTGATCGTCGAATTTACAATCTTAGCTTTAGCGGCGGATGTAATTCTGAGGCGGCGAAGCCGTTACAGGGTGAGTAGACGTGGATCACGGGGAATGCGCACCACCTAGGCAAATGAATCAAGTCCAGCAGCAAGATGCGAACACGCGCAGAAACTGCCGAATCGATTCTCCGAATCAGTTGGACAGCACACCCTCATCAAGATCCTGCAACTGCACGCTCAGGCTAAGTTCATCGATTACAATCACGTCGGCGAGGTTCGTGAATGCGTCCAGTGCTCATTAGGTTTTGCGCTGACGCTGGCGATACAGCGGACTAGAAAATGCGGCAGCCCGTTCAATTGTTTCATAAACGGGGAATTCTATCGAGAAAATCCTCGTCGAATCTCAATCAGGGCTCATTTCTCAATGCCGGTTTCTTGGTGTTACTGCTCCTGATATCCTGCTCGTTCTGAGAACCTTTGACTTCATCGGATCGCCTGCTCAGGCCGTGCGACGACACTCCAATCTCCGGACAAAATTCTTGTGACGATCGATATCGAAACAATTTGGCAAGACCGCTCGCAGATTGAAAATATGCAATCGCAGCGGCTCGTTGAAATGCTGCAGGCCATTATCCCACGTAACCGCTTTTGGACGTCGAAGTTCGCAGCGGCGGGAGTCGATGTGGCAACAATTCGGGGTCTCGAAGATCTGGCGAAGCTGCCGTTCACGACGAAGCAGGAGTTGGTGGACAACCAGTCGCAACAGCCTCCTTATGGTTCCAATCTGTCATATCCCTCGACGCGTTTTCGCCGCCTGCATCAGACGTCGGGCACAACCGGGCGTCCCGTGCGTTGGATGGACACTCAGGACAGCTGGGACTGGTTCATGGAGTGCTGGCGGCAGATCTATACGCTCGCCGGACTCCAGCCATGGGACCGTCTGTTCTTTCCCTTTTCCTTCGGACCCTTTATTGGTTTTTGGGCTGCGTTTGAGGGTGCGGGACGCTTCGGCAATTTTTGTATTGCTGGCGGAGGCATGTCGACCTTGGTGCGGTTGCAGGCGATGATTGAAAACGAAGCCACCGTTGTCTGCTGCACGCCAACTTACGCCATGCGAATGGCAGAAGTCGCGGCGGCGGAAGGCATCGATCTGAAAGAAACGTCCGTCCGCATGTTGCTTGTCGCTGGTGAGCCGGGCGGCACAATTCCAGGGACGAGGGCGCGGATCGAAGAGGCATGGGAAGCGCGGGTCATTGACCATTGGGGGATGACAGAACTGGGTTCACTCGGAATTGAAAGCGAAGATCGACCGGGCGGATTGTACTTGCTGGAGACAGAGTGCATCGCAGAAATCCTGCATCAGGAAACATTGACGCCCGTCGCACTTGGCGAAATCGGTGAGCTTGTCGTCACAAATCTGGGGCGAATCGGGAGTCCACTGATTCGTTATCGCACGCGCGATCTCGTCAAGGCATCGATCGTGGACGATCCTGCCGGCAGAAAACTCACATGGCTCGACGGCGGCATCTTGGGCCGTTCGGATGATATGCTGTTCGTCCGCGGCAACAATGTGTTTCCCTCCAGCATCGAAGCCGTCGTCCGAGAAATCGCCGAGGTTGCGGAATTTCGCATTGAACTCAAGACTGTCCGCGCGATGCAGGAACTCTGCGTCGCGATCGAACCGACGGTGGCTGCCGCCGAGACTGCCGCGCTGCTGATCGAACGCGTCCAGTCGGCCTTACGACAACGCTTGGGATTCATCGTCGATGTCCGTGCTGTGGCCCCTGGTGAGTTTCCTCGATTTGAACTGAAGAGCCGCCGAATTGTGCGGGATGAATCGTGAGCAATGCCTAATTTACAATCCATCAACGGCCGCATTCAGCACAGACGCGCCGCACTGTTGGCCATGCGCAACGGCGTGGGAGAACGCAGATTAGCGGGTGTCGGTGGGATTGCGTGTTGTCAATGGCTGTCCGATCAGGTCGATGAATTGATTCGCGAAATCGTGAGTCAGCAGCAGACTATGCATCGGGATGTTTTGCCTACGTCCTTCGCTGTCCTTGCTGTCGGAGGCAACGGTCGCCGTCGCCCTGCCCCGTTTTCAGACATCGATCTGCTGTTCCTGGTGGACGCGAAACAGCAAACGACCACACAGGAATTTTTATCGGCTGTTGTCCGCGACTGCTGGGATGCGGGGGCGCAACTGGGGTCGAGTATCCGGACCGTGGCGGACGTCGTGCGATTTGCCATTGAAGACATTCAGTTCGCGACTTCGATGATCGAGACGCGATTTCTGTGCGGCCACGAACGCCTCGCTGTGACAGCGCAACAACAGACTCGTTCCAAAGTCTTCCGGGATCGGTCCGAACCCATGATCCTGCGACTTGTCGCATCACGGCGTGAAGAATGGATGACCCGCGGAAATTCGGTAAATCAACTGGAACCGGATTTGAAACGATCTCCCGGCGGCCTGCGTGATCTGCATCTTCTGCGTTGGGTCTCTTTTATGCGTTATCGCAATCCTGATCCGCTCCAACTGCAGCAAAAAGGCGACATTAGTAAGCAGGAATTGGATGATCTGTCGCTGGCGGATGAATTTCTGTCCTCTTTGCGAACGGATTTGCACGTGCTCACTGGTCTGAAGCAGGATGTGATGACGCGCGAACTGCAGTTGCAACTTTCTGCGAAACGAGGATTTCAGGCCTCGAATCTGCTTCGCCCCGTCGAAGCGTTTATGCAGGAATACTTCGGTCATACCTCGCGTGTGGCGGCCGTCGCCCGGCGCGTGGCGGAAGTCCCGCGGAGATCATCGTTCTTCAGTCGTCTGCGAAACGCCATTCTGCCGCAGAAGTCAGCGGAAGGGTTTTTGATTATCGATGGCATGATTCACGTGCCGGAAACTCGCCGCGAATCGCTGCACGAGCCGCTGACAATTCTGGACGTGTTCGTCAGCGCTGCGGAGAACAAGGCCATGCTTTCGCCGGAATTGCGGAAGATGATCGGGCATCTCGCACACAGCCTGCCGGAAGAACCAAGTCGCGAGGCAAGCGATCGATTTCGGGACATTATGCGGTTCGCCGACGGGTTGCCGGATACCCTCCGCGCCATGTACGAAACCGGAATTTTGGAATGGCTCATTCCATCGTTTGCCGGCATCCGAAACCTGATGCAGTTCAACCAGTATCACAGCTTTACGGTCGATGAGCATACGCTGAAGGCGATGGACGAAATGACGTCGTTCGTCCATGACGAATCACCCGTTGGTTCGGCATATCAGGGCGTGCGGCATCGCGCAACATTGCATCTGGCCATGCTGATGCACGACGTCGGCAAAGGACGCGAAGGTGATCACAGCATCGTCGGTGAACAACTGTGCGACGATGTCGCTGTTCGCCTCCAGATGGCGGCCAACAAGAAATCGATGCTCATGTTTCTCGTCCGCTACCATCTGATCATGCCTGACCTAGCGTTTCGACGTGATATTACCGATGCCACGATGCTCGTCGATTTCGCGCGCCTTGTGGGTGCTCCGGAATTACTGCGAATGCTCTATGTTTTGTCCGTGGCCGACATTAAGGCCGTCGGACCGGATGTCTGGTCAGACTGGAAAGGCGAGTTGCTGGCCGATCTCTATAACCGGGCAATTCAGATTCTTAGCGGAAGGCCTTACAATCATCTAGAACGTGAACGATTGCAAATGGTACGCACGGCCGTGCGAAGTTCCATTGTCCCGCTGGGCAACAAAAGTGATCCGGAAACATGGGGTCAATGGGCCGAAGCACAACTGGATACGCTGCCCCCATTTTATCTCATGACCGAACAACCTGACCGCATCGCGCGGGATCTGGACATGATTCATCAGCTGAATGAATCTGAAGTCAAGATTGAGGGTGAATATGATGCCGAAACGGAAACCGTCAGTTACCGTGTGTTCGCTCCGGGCCGATTTGGGCACGCTAGTTTTCACAGTATTGCGGGAATCTTGTCCGGCCTCCGGATGAACATTCTGGCGGCTCAGGTCTGTACCACATCCAATGGCGTTGTCATTGCCTACTTTCGAGTAACGGATAATGATTTCACCGGGCCAGTACCGCAGTCGCGAATTGAAGACGTTGCCGTGGCGATCGGGGACGTCCTGACTGCAAAAAAATCGGTCGACAGCGTCTTTCGCCGCAGCGGAATTTATCGAAACAATCGGATTAATCCCGTCATCGTACGGCAGGAATCAAAAGTCGGGATCGACAACGACTGCTCTGAACGCTTCACCGTGATTGATGTGTTCGCCACAGACACGCAGGGCCTCCTGTATACCCTGGCACTGACGCTGTTCAACTACGGACTGAAGGTGCATTTGGCACGCATCGCGACGAATATCGATCAGGTCGTCGATGTTTTTTACGTCGTGGACGAACACCAACGCAAAGTCGAAGATCAAACACTTCTGCAGAAACTCAAATCATCGCTGCTGGAAGAAATTCGACTCCTGAACGGCAATTGAAAAGAACGCCAGGGAAGCGGAGCGGCGTCCACCCTTGGGAAGTTTGAACGTTACCCTTTCTGCAGTAGGCCGAGCGAAGTGGAACGCCATGATCGGCGTTGGCCCACGCTCCCGCCCCCTCATCCGGCCTGTCGGCCACCTTCTCCCCCGACGACGGGGGAGAAGGGAGTTTTTGCATTGGTCCCCTCTCCCCCCGGCGGCTAGGGAGAAGGGAGTTTTTGCATTGGTCCCCTCTCCCCCCGATTCGGGGGAGAGGGCTAGGGTG
>QWQG01000045.1 GCA_003670925.1 Planctomycetota bacterium
CGCATCTTCGATATTGTGATCAACGCCCGTCTGATATCCGACCGGAATTGATCGGTCAAAAATATAAAACCCTCGGTATCGTCGTACTTCACCGGTGTCGGAGCCCATTTCTGTCGTGCTCCCATTTTCAAAAAAACCAACAGTTACCCAAATGGCAAATACATTTGATCGATTGGTTGCGGCATTTGCCAGGCGGTTCGCAGTGAGATAGGCGAATGCTGGATTCAAGCTAGGGTCAGGACCTGGCGATGCGCCATCGATTTTTGGCTGAATTCCTGTACCACCAAGTCGCACCAATTCAGAAAAATTCTTCGCTGGAGTATTTGAAAATCCAGCCGTATTTCGATCTGAGAGAGGAGTTGTGTTTGCGGGTGGTGTTGCAACCTTTCTCGCAACTACGGCGTCCCAAATTTTATTGTCTACCACCGTATTCAGATTCACGCGGCCCGGTTCGCGATAATCAGAGAGTTGGTTTATCGGTAAATTTTCAAGACCAGTCACTCCGGGAGAACCAAAGGACACAGCAGGTGCATCGACGGTTGTTGAAATAGCTGAGAATCGAGTCGGAACGATCGTTGAAGCAAGCAGATAAGTAGGAAGCAGTGGAGCGCCTGTCATTGTGCCAAGTGCAGTAAGTCCACCGAACGCTGTTGCACTGGAATAGTTCGTGAGCAATGTGTCACAGGAATCAACCGGGACAAAAACAAGCTCCATGTTACTGAGATAGGGGCGAGAATTCCAAGGCATCCATTTTGCCGATCCACTGAGTAGGTCGCAGGTTCCCGGAGAGGTGATCGGAATTGGAATATCGACCGAATTAAACTCTTGTTTCCAGAATGCAGTGTCGGGCGTAGCTGCAAGACGAATTCTTTTTTGATGGCGTTGCATTGGCTGCGGAGGCATGCTCATGTCGAGCGTTCGATCACGAACATTTATTAGTGTAATTTGATCGACTTCACGATAGGGATTTGTTGTAGGGTTATATTTCGAAGTGGGGTCAGCGAGTCGCTCGAGTTTGATCACAGTGATAATTGACTTTGCCGGAGGTTTGTACGGCGAGGGTTTGTCGATATCGAGTTTGTTTGAAATGTTCACCGTGACCTCTCCTGCAGTATCTGTCGACGCAATGCAGAGCCATGAATTTGGAAGCATGTATCGAGCGTCGTTCGGCAGTACCGATGTATGTGAACTGAAATATTCACCAGCCGGCGGCGGCATTTTTGGAGATTCATCAAGACGGATTTTTGTACCATCCACATTGAGTCGCCAGACCGGCGAGTCGTCATCATCGGCACCACGAAGATCCAGATTCAGTTTGTTTGAATTAAAAACAGGGTCGAGAGTGTTTGTGGATTGAGGATCGTAGAGAGGATACGTCAGATCAACGGAAAGTGCTTCCGGATCATATTTACTTGCGTTGGTGGTTCCCGATTTTGGATTGCCTCCGTCATATGCCTTCGCCGCCCATGGACGGTGAAGAACAACATAAAATCCTCCATTGCCGCCATCTTTGCTCCATGCCAGAGCTTCGGTCATAACGAGCTCAGGCCTTTCAACGCCAAAGACATCCGGACTACTTGCGGGGTTTATAGTCCAGCCATCGGTGAGGTTGGTGTCGTACTGAAATCGCGTCATCGTGGAATCAATATCCCGAAAATCGACGACATTTGCGGCCCACTGGGCTGCATCGGCTGTTGCTTGTCCGGTCAATGCCCAGATGAGCGTGTACAGATGTCTGAAGAGCAATTGTTTTTCAGAGTCTGTCTCACAGGGTCGATTGATATCGAGGCGACGCCCAGCCATCACTTCAGGGGAAAGCACTTCGTGAAGCTTTGTCGGATCGATAGTTTGTATGCGTTTGAGAATTTCGCACCAGGCATTTCCTGTAATTGCAATTGAATCCCAGCTGTCGGTTGTAAAAAGAAACCGGCTGTTTTCAGATTCGATGTCGAAGAGTTTGGAGAGACGGGTTGGCAGTTGAGCGGAGTCTGAGTCGAATGGTCTTAGGAATCGCTCAAGTTCAGCAACGCAAAAATTATTATCATCCTGATTCAATGTTGCCGGATTGCTCCGAGCGTTGGTGGCCAAACGTGGAGAACCTCGATCAAGTCGAACTTCGTAAGGATCATCGGTCGTATCGTTGTTCCAAAAACCGCTGGGTTTCACGTATCGCATTTCAGGAACAATTGTGCCAGCGGCCCGTGAAGGAGCATAAATTTTCATAAAACCACGCAGATCAGAGGGTGATCCAAACGCGCCTTTGCTCACTGATGTTGTTTGAGTACTCGTCCCCCAGTCGTTCGGTAGAGAGGTTGTTCTCTGCGGAGTATTTGCTGCTCGAGTAAGAGGCTGTTGCGAATCTTGAATTTTACTGATGTTCTCATTTTGCGATTGTTTTCCAGGAAAGCCATCCGATCCAAATCGACCGTCGACAAGTTGAGTTTGTAACAACGGACGCTTCAGACTGTTTGGTTTCGGTGAATAGGGAGTTAATGGTTGCTTGTAATTTGGATCAGTTTCTCCATAGAGCAACGAGCCTACTGGATCGGGCTTTCCCACAGGAGGAACAGGAAATAGCTCGCGAAGATGAATTTCGGATACTCCGTAATTGCTGCCTGCAGGAAGAGTTGCAAATGAAGTCGGCACAGATGGATGAGCCGTCCCCGTCCACAAAGAATCAGTGTCATCAAGTGGTTCTGCGCCGCCATGAGCATTCACATTCAGACGGCCATCGAGATCCAGCACGTAATACGCTGCCTTGGCTTTATATTGCGTTCCGGATTCATCAGTCAGCATCGGAAACCCAACATCCAACCATTTGCTATCGAGTACGCCATCGGTGTCATTGTCAATAGAAAGAGGTGGAACCTCAGACGCAAAAGATGGTTTGGTAACAGTCACCGGAGTTCTTGGGTTTCCAGCCGACGGTTGCGGCCCGGGTTGTATTTGCGCTAAAAATGGGTTCGAGCTGTCAAACCCATCATACGGTTCGTTGCTCTTGGTCATATCAGCAGAATTGATTTTGTCGCCGTCAAATTCACGTGTGTTAATAAGAAAATGATTGGCAGCGGACCCTGTCGCTTTCTGGATTCGATTGTTGAGATCATTCACATCAAGCATCGCCCCATTGAATGCGACGCCAGCGGGGATGGCTAGAGAAAGTGTTGGGCCATTCGTTGATGCTGCCCACGCGCGCAAAATACGAGTGCTTGCAACAAGACCCGGTAGAGAAATCGTCACAACGCAACCGTTGAGATCAGCGGTGAGCCTAGCCTTTGGAACTGCTGCGGAAGGATCTACATTTGGAATCGGAGTTGTCAGCGTGAGCACGATCAACCCGGCCGCACCCGTCATTTGGGCTGCAGATGTAAATTGTCCCGTCAGTGCAGGAGGAACGGGAAAAGGTCTTGTTGTTGCAGGTGGATCAACAAAGACGATCTGCCCATACTTATCCCCTAAAAGATCGTCGCCTTGTCGAAGGGCGGGGGGAATACAATCAGAGTTCGTAGTGCCTCTGGCGAGTATTTTGAATGCTTCGTCGACAAATCGTTTGCCTTCTTCTGCGTGAGCCGATTCGGAATAATGACTCGCTCTGGCAAAAGCCTTTGCAGTTGCTTTTGCCCTGGATGCAACAACAAGATAGGTCGTGCCGAGCATCATAAACAGCGTGAGCATACTGAGCACGATGAGCAGCAAAACGCCTCGTCGCTGTGGTTGTTTTTCAGCGATTAATTTTGCAAGAAGCGTCATTGATCATCTTTCTGAACTCGTTCAGCAGCTTGCCCGCATGCTGAACATAAAGGAATCGATTTTTCTCTTACAAAGTGTTCTTTAAAAACATGGTTTTCTGTTATTCAAGCCGCACTCGCATCTGCAAGGAACCAATCGAGGATGCGAAAATATAGACGTCGCTACCTCCTACAGGATTTCCTCCTTCGCAGCCAAGCGAGACATACCAATCCGAGGATTCTGCTGCATTTGCTGTATTAGCACTGTCAGCGGCCATGAGAATTCGTTTCCAAAAATAGTTTCCAGAGGCATTCTTTTCCAGCAGCACTGCGCCTGGTTTGATAAGTTCACGCACCGTAGAAATGCCTTCGGGAACGTTTGTCTTGTCAACAAGCCATCGTCCGTCATTATCAGGATCGGTGAGCAACATCGGTGGCAGTGTTGCATCGCGTCTAAAAAATGTAACGATCGTCAGCAGGGCATAACTGCCTTTTCGCCACATTTTTGCCGGATCAGTATCAGAGCTCGTAAGTGTTGCCAACTGGCTGTAGACACCCTCGAAAACATGGCGTGCCGGAACAGTTGGCAATGGACCTGCTGAACCATTGGACCACTTTGGTTTTGGTGGATCATCGATGCCAACGCCGTCATTGACATCGGTTGAAAAGAGAATGTCGTCTTCACTGCGGGCAATGATGTCGACAATTTCAACTGGAATCCCATCCGTGGGAAATAAAGTAACGCTGTCAAAAGAAAAAAGTGACTTTGCCGCATACGACGCATCTGTTCGAAGACGTATGCGTGGCCATATCGGAGTAGAACCACTATACAGAGGATCCAATACCGCAAACGGCGTTGCATCAATAGTATTGTTTCCATTCGCATCTTCACCAGAATCTAAAATACCGTCAGCATTCTTGTCTTCGGTTGGTCCAGAAAGCCATCCAGCAGGACGAATCAACCCGCGATTAATGAGGTCGGCAGCAGCGTTCGCCGCAAGAGTAGTTCCCCGATCGTATGCGTTGGCCTTCATCGTCTGGGAACGACCTGCAGGAATCATCGACAACACGCTGACAAGTCCAACAGTGAGAATGCCCATTGAAATGAGCACTTCCAGAAGGCTGATCCCGTGACGGTTGTGGTGTGTAGATAAATTCATTTTCTAACGACCTGTTTGCAGGAGCCCCTTGCGTATGTATTCCTGCGAATCACGAATTTTCTGTGTGTCGATCGGCGCGCCCTGCGGCTTCACTTCCGCCACTTTTGGCACGCCGCCTCGCGGATCGACTGCCACCCAGTAGCCGCCAGGTTCTGTGAGCGACGTATTGTTTTGAATTGCTTCGACGCTGTTGATCAATAGAAAAAGTGTTTCAGCAAAAGGTTGTTTTGTCAGACCGTCGTTTATCCACGAAGTTGGAACACCTGCGGAGTCAAAGAGTAAGTAAACAGAATCTGAAAGTCGTGGTACTGAGAAGATGTTCCCAGTACCGACATAAGAATTTGTCATATCGATGGCAACACCATCGCCAAGGGTTAATGATGTGTTTCCATCGCGAAGGGGGCCAGCAGTAATCTCGTAGCAAACGGCGCCTTGCGGCCATGATGTGTTATCAATAGTCTGATTAAGATTTGGGAGGCTCGATGGTCCAACACCGTCTTGCATATAGACCGTTCCGGTTGCGGAACCAAGAGTTGGTACAAACATAAATTCAATGCGAGAGCCACCAAAACGAATGCCCAAATGCGGAAGTATATTTCCGGATGCATTTTTCAGCGGATCGTCAGAAAATCCTCCTGTAAACTCCAACGTTGCCATGCTGTAGTCGAAATCTAAAATACCGTTTCCATTCGCATCTTCACCTAAATCTAAATTACCATTTTCATTCGCATCTTCACCAGGTGTAACTTTGACCACACTTCCAGGATCGTCTCCGCAATATGGCTGAGGAATCATGACCATGCCCACATCGAGCGCAGCATCATTGGATCCCATTGGGGAGCCTAGGACATCGATTCGAATTCCACCTCCTGATCGTCCGCTAATCGCCTGAGATTGAGACGCCGCAACGAAGCTGGAAACCGCTCGAGCCGCCTCACGAATCTTTCTGGAATCTGCCGAGTTGGCAAGGTTTGGCAGGACCG
>QWQG01000091.1 GCA_003670925.1 Planctomycetota bacterium
AAGGCCTTCAGCCTCGCAGAAGTCATACATTGTCAATGGGTTTCTCAGCTTCGCGTCGGGTGAACGCATGCAGAAATCGATTGATGGTGGATCCGCTGGCGAGCGGTTCATCTTCACAACGCGGATCTTTGCCGACAATGGATTTAAAGAGCGGATCGTTTCGCAGCAACTGAGCATCGTTGCCATCCGGATTATGCGGTGCTGCTGGCGGATCGGCAGATTCAAGCACGCCTATCGAGCAAGAACGTAAAGGGGAGTGCAAGACTGGAGAATCTCCTCGAAACTACTACGACATCTCCCCGCAATGTCACTTCGCCCGTGGAGTCGCCAAATGAAGGTGAATCTCATGAGGATTACTTGCTAAGACGTACAGTGGAAACACTTCGAGATAGGGCCCAGACGAATCCCGATGGTGGCGCTGTAAATTTGTTTCATCGGTGGGGGCGAAAACTGAACGACATTATCCGGGAAATCATTCGAAACGACGTGGATGAGTCACTGTCGTTCCACGATGCTTGGGAACGCTACATCAGGCCCGGCCTAATTCGGGCCAACAAGGATTGAAGGCAGATCAGCATGGAACAGGCTTCGGTGAAGAATTACTCATCGACAACGGCTGCGGTGAAGATGCCGCATGTCCAATCCAAGATTTCAGCAATGCTGGATGGAAACTGGAATTCTGGAGTCGAGAGACTCACCCGTTACGCAGGGGCCGAAGGAGAGGGCTACAGGCAGCGGCTATGTGGGCCGGGCACCACAGGAGCGATTGTCTCGAAGAATCGGCGGAGAGTGGGGAGAAGAAGATCGAGGATGACTGAATGAAGCTGTTTCACTACTTGCCTGTCATTGAAAAGCTGGTCGTTTTCATTCTCAAAAGTTACCCACCAAGTTACCCATGAAATCCACCCACGAAAAAACGTCGCAAACCCTTTTCCAGAAAGGACTTGCGACGTTCAGTTTTTCGATAAAAAGTCGGGGCGACACGATTTGAACGTGCGACTTCCTGCTCCCAAAGCAGGCGCTCTAGCCAAGCTGAGCTACGCCCCGAATGTTAGAAGTTTGCTTCATTGTTTTATCAACTGAACCAAACAGCCACAATTCGCGTTCGATCCTTTGAACTCAATCGAAAGACCGGATGCGGGCGGAAGTGTAGCGTGGTTGTCCGTGCGATGCCAGACTTCCTCTTGGAAGTTCTTACAGGTTCGAAATTGCTTTTTTCATTAACTCGATGTTTGAGCAGAAACTGCATGTGGCCGTTTTACCGCCAAAATTGCCATGAATGACACGGAGCTCCGAAATTTAATCGCGTCAAATACATCGTGGCGGATCTCAGTCACGAGAAATCCTGTGATCGAACCCCTTTGATTTGAGTCTTGATCCCCGAAAAATAATTACCTTCAGCCAGCCGTACGTCCTATTTTTGAAAAACTCTTCGACGGCTTCTCTGCCAGTTTAAGACTGAACCGCGGCGAGATCCGCCACAAGGTTTCCTGTGTGACCATGTGTACGTTCTTTCTGGGGCAACGGGTTCCATCGTCGCGTGTCAATTCCAGTGCATCGAGTGGGCAGCGGCGTGGCTCGGCCATGGGGCTTTTATTCCCGTGAGTAACATGCTGATTAGTATTTCGTTGGGTAGTTGCAGCGTCACCCATGCTACTCGTGGCTGACTCAAATTGGCAGCTTGGTTTATGGCGTGCCAGAGTGAGCTGCAATCCTTTGTGTTGATGTCGGGGCTGGGGGGGGCAGATCGTTATTCGAAGCAGCGGGTGATCGTAGGCTGCAAACTGGCCGAGATTCTCATCAGGGGAGTGGGGCTGGAATATTTGTAGTTCCAGTGCAGGTTTATCTTCAGCAGGCGCCATCGGATGACATGAAAGGGTGTCTGCTGGGCGTGCAAAATTTAGTTTCGTGGCTTGGGATCTTCCTGTCTGCCGTCTACATAGGAGTTGGAGGTGCGTTGCTGAAGTTCTTTTTCGGGGCAACCGGTGACACACAATATCCATGGCTAATTTTCGTCTCGCTCGCCGCCTGTATCCTGCCAATCTGTCTGTTCTATCGATTGCCTCAAGTCAAGCGAGATTTTCCAACGACTGAAGGCGACTAATGGGCGTTTAATAAATCCCGATGGCCGTGTGTAGTGGTTTGTCAGCATTTCAAGTCTTTGCAGTCGCCAGCACAGGGGGCAGCGAAGCTGGAACCGCAGCGGACCGGCGGAATGACGCAGGCTGCTCGCTAAACAAGGATGTTCGCGATACTCTGTATCATGTGATGGTTCTGCCCCTCAATTGCCTGAAAGCCCGCGATGCATTTGCTTACCCGCAGTTCCCGGAGTCTGCTGCCTCTGATTGGATTATTGTTTGCAGGGCAACATGCTACGTTAGTGGCTCAGGAAAAAGTTGCCACGAGCGAACACTCCGGAGTACAGTTTGATCTGGATGCATTGGCAAAAACGCCAGAGGTCTTCTCGGCGGACGACAAGCAGATTCAAGGGGTACGGGCGTTTTATTACGCAGGCCCAACGTACCAAGGCAAACCGACTCGTATTTTTGCGTACTACGGTGTGCCGGCACACCCTGCAGGTGCGAACGCAGGTCAGCACAAATTCCCTGCGATGGTACTGATTCATGGCGGCGGCGGAACCGCATTTGAACGCTGGGTTAAACTGTGGAATTCGCGGGGGTATGCGGCAATCGCGATGGATCTTTGTGGCTGTGTTCCCGTTCGCACGGACGGCAACTGGCAACGACATGAATTCGGCGGACCGCCGGGGTGGGATGCAAGTTTCAGTCAACTGGATGATCCGCTCCACGACCAGTGGACGTTTCATGCCGTGAGTGCGGTGGCGTTGGGGCATTCGTTAATTCGAGCTTATCCGGAAGTTGATGCTGATCGAATTGGCGTCACAGGGATTTCGTGGGGCGGTTACCTTACCAGCATTGTGGCCGGCGTCGATCACCGTTTCAAATTCGCAGTGCCTGTCTATGGTTGCGGCTACCTTGGTGATAATTCGGTGTGGCTTCCGAGTTTCGAGCGGCTAGGGCCAGAGAAGTCTGCGCTGTGGTTGAAGCAATGGGATCCAGCGCAGTACCTTGGCGCAGTTCGCATGCCGATGCTCTGGGTCAATGGAACCAATGATTTTGCGTATCCGATGGATTCGTGGAAGAAATCATGGATGCTGCCAAAGAGTTCTCAAACTCTATGCCTCCGCATAAGGATGCCACACGGTCATGGGCCTGCCGGAGAGAATCCCGAAGAGATTTCGGTCTACGCGGATTCTCATTTGAAGCAAGGCAAACCATTGGCCACGATCACCGAACATGGAACACGCGATAACGAAGTGTGGGCGACGTTTGTGTCAAAAGTCCCTCTTCTCAACGCCGAACTTTGCTTCACACGATCGACTGGAAGGTGGCAGGACCGCGAATGGGAAATATTACCGGCTCACATCGATGCCGTAGCGTCGCGAGTTACCGCAAATATGCCTGCGGATGCCACGGTCTATTATCTAAATATCTTCGATGATCGTCAGTGTGCCGTCAGTACGGAGCATACAACAAGACCGTGAACAGAGTCTTCTGGACGCGTACGGGAGCCTGTCTCGGTTTTGTCAGGCATTGCAGCACGGATGACATGACTGAAATCTGCTATTCGCAGGACGCCAAATTTCTGAGATTGAGATTAGCGTGACTATGTTGTTTCAAGCCCAAATTGTTCCGCATGCCGTGCCGTTTGCTTACGACCTAACAATTCTCAATGCCACTGCCGTGAGTGGTGGATTCAGCGGCGCGGCCGTATTTAAAGCGACGACAAGTGACGGACGCTTATTGGCGATTCGCAGGACTCCGAAGTCCGTCGCTTTGCCACCGCAACGCATGAAAAAACTCCACGGACTGTTGCAACAGATGTCACAGTCTGGTTGCCAACTTATTCCTGTGCCACTGATGCCTGCGAGGGCCGAGGCGCAGAATCATGGAGGTAAGCATCGGTCTGCCGTGCCATGGCTGCAGGTGGAAGGCAACCTGTGGCAGATCGAACCGTGGATGCCAGGTTCTTCGCTGGACGGACATCAGTTGACAGGTTTGCATCTGAGAGCCGCTCTGATCGCTCTTAATCAATTCCATCAAGTGGCAACTGAAGCCATCCGCATTGTTGGATCGAATGACTGGTTTCTGAATGCGACAAGACCGTCACCGGGCGTGATACGACGGTTGTGGATTGTTGCTGAATTACGGGAAGGGCTATTACAGGAATTGCAGGATCGCTTACGAGTCGATGCTGATGAACGATTTCGATATCTCGCCGCGCGCGTCTGCCAAACGCTAACCCTGTGGCTGCCGTGGTTGCAGAGTGAGTTGACAGCGTTGGCTGTCATCCCGTTTGCAGTTCAGCCTGTGCTACGGGACATCTGGCGAGCCCACGTCTTGTTCAAAGATTGCGAAGTCACGGGACTTATCGATCTGAGCGCCACCGCGTCGGATCATGTAACAATCGACTTAGCGCGGCTCCTCCGGAGTTGGTTTGGTGCGGATATTTCAAGCATCCGAAATGCCATAGATGAATATCAGTCGCGGCAAATTCTGAGTAGTACTGAGCGGCGACTGCTGCAGACACTGGATGCTTCAACAGTACTGTTAAGCCCCGTGACATGGCTGCGCCGGCGGTTGGAGTCCGGCGATTCGGAAACCTCTTCCGGCGACGTGATTGCACGACTCACGGAATTAACAGACGTCGCCGAAACGTTTCAGCCACTGTTCGCCGCATGACCGCATGCTATCGCTTTCGCAGAGATGCGATCAACGAAGTCTATTTCTGCAAGACTCACTCACCCGCGTCAATTTGCTGGACAATGATTTTTGTGTCGCCGCCGGCTTTAGCTTCCCAGCAGCAGACAACAGATCCTTTCCCATTCGCTGATGAGACAACCATCGGGTCTCGGGCGTTTTCGCCAATTTTTTTTGCATGCGGTGAACTAGGTGCACGCAGCATTAAGTCGCCTTCGCGTTCTGAGGTCCAGACGATGCAAGTGCCATTCGCAGTGGCAGCAATCCACGGTTGTTGTCCGCGTCCAAGCAGGTCTTCCGGCAAGCTTTTTGCCGTCATGTAAATGTTGCCATCACGACGCCAGACCGTTTCAACAACGCCTGTGCCATTCACCATGAGCATGCCGCCGTCCATGGGGCAAGCATCGAGCGACCAAGTTCCTTGCCCGATTCGTGTGGCTGGCGTAAACGACATTCCCTGATTGACAGAGGATGTTAGGTACATGTCTCGATATCCATGCAAGAATATCGCCATGCGCCCTTTGCCGATCTTGCCTCCGATGGCGGTCACCACAATGACATCGCCAGTACTTGCGATTCGGGGACCACGCCGCATTCCGAGTGCCATATTCGGCACTTGAAACGCGAGCCTCGATTTCTCAAAGGTGTTCCCGTTTGTTGAACCGGCATATTGCACGGTATCTGCGATTCCAAACACAACGTGGATACAGCCGCTGTCCCCGATTGCCGCTTGCGGCTGGTTTGGAAAGAGACCCATGTCCAGAGGCGATCACGATGGGTTCGTGGGCGTGGCTCACTGGTTCCGCAAGAGCGATGACTGCCAGAGTCACCATCGCGACATGCTAAATTGTCATGCTAGTTCCGCTTTGGATTTGAATTTGCAAGCGGCGTCATTTACTTGGCCTTGTCACTGTCTTCAGTCTTCCGCTTCGCCATTGCCGCAAGAATTTCATCAGGATTCTTTAATGCTGCGGACTTACAGCCCGCGCAACACAGAAAGACAGGCTCACCTTTGATTTCCAGCTTCACTGGTGTCCCCATCGACCCCAAGGGACTGCCGGTACTCACGGCACAGAACCTCTGTGCCTCAGCTGCTTTTCGGTCGTCGGGACTCAGGGCTGCCATGGCTTCGGCAATCTCGGCATCACCGTCGTTGGTCTGTGCCTCACCTTCGTGCGGATCTCCATCCGCTTTGATGTGCGTAGACCCCGAAGCTGCAGGTAATTCAGGCTGGACTGTTTGAGTTTCGCAACCCAAGGCCAGAAAACCAATGGCTATCATGCAGCAAAACGACATCGAGAGATTGCGCATTCTTGAACTCCATCCAGATAAAAACAAATGCGGGGAAAGTTCGAATAACGATACTTAACGCAACTGAACTTTTCAGAGTTTTCTGGATTCAGGTCAAATCCAATCTGAGTTTTGTCAAGTACACCGGAGTTTGTCCAGCGATGATTGCTGTATTGGGCCAGAATCCTTCGCCATGGTAATCGCATTTGTTTCATGCACTGTGGGTTGGAGAATCCAAACGTTACGCATCAAATTTCGCGAGGTTATGTTTTTGAACAGCAGCGGAACTTGCAACTCTCGTCACATTCTCCGAGGATGACAAATGGGCCTCTATTCACCGCCGCAAGACAAGTAAAGCGGCCGGATTGGTCGATATTTAACTCAATTCAATCTGGACTGTGGAGTAATTTGTGGGGGCGATGGACTGGACACCTTTAAAAAAGGTGATTGACGAGAACGAGTCGTTTCTGATCTCGAGTCATGTGCGGCCCGATGCGGATGCTTTGGGTTCCGAGTTGGGAATGAGGGCAATCTTGCTAGGGTTGGGCAAGAAGGTGTGCATCGTCAATGCTTCTGCACCTCCGTCAAATTTGCACTTCATGAATCCACCCGGCGTCATTCTAAAGTTGAATGACACGGTCACAAAAGCGACAATTCCACAACACGATGTTGTGATCATTGTGGATACCAGTGCATGGCAGCAGCTGGGTTCAATGTCCGAGTACATCCAGTCGTCTGAGGCCAAACGCGTCGTGATTGATCATCACGTCAGTTCCGATGACTTAAATGCCTTGGAACTGAAAGACGTCACATCGGCGGCGACCGGCGAACTGATTTGTGAGATTGCTGAGGAGTTCGGCGTAACGTTTGATGCCGACGTTGCCAATTGGTTATACGCGGCAATTGCTACCGATACGGGTTGGTTTCGATTCCCCTCGACCAGTGCCCGGACGATGAAGATTGCTGCCAAGCTGATGGAACTCGGCGCAATTCCGCACGAAGTCTACAATCTTGTCCACGAACAATCATCCGTTGCCCGCGTGCGTTTGGGTGGCCGCGTGCTGGCGCGTACGCAGGTTGAAGCCGAAGGACGTCTTGTGTGGATCTACGCTGACAGTAAGGATTTGGCCGAAACCAAAGCTGCCCCCTCCGATACTGAAGGGCTAGTTAATGTCTGCCTGACGATTGGTGGAGCTGAAGCGGCTTTTGTTGCTGTCGAACTTCAGACCGGACAAATCAAGTTCAGCCTGCGAAGTCGTATCCAGCATAACGTGGCTGCAGTGGCTGAGCAATTTGGGGGAGGCGGCCACAAACTCGCATCGGGCGCCACGATGGCTGGCCCGCTACCCGTTGCCGTCGAACGCATGAAAGCGGCTTTCCTGAATATGCTCAATGCCGAGACTTAGACGCCCGTACAGCCAATGTTGTAACGCATAGTTGGACAAAATGTGTGACAATTCATGGCTTCCAAGGTGGGTGTGACGCAATACATCGGGTCCGAGTCGCATTTACCAAGGCCAGTCGAATCCTATGTCCAAGGCTGGGGATGAATGTGTTAAGCTGCCGATGCTGATCCGATCCACGCCACTTTCAGCGATCGCGCGCACGGTCGAGATTGACACACCACCAGACGCTTCAAGGAGCGTGGCACTGGATGTCGATGTGTCTCGGATCGCGACTGCCTGCTTCAGCAACTCCGGAGACATGTTATCCAGCAGGACTATCTCCGGTGCCTCGTGCAACGCATCGTGCAACTGTTCCAGAGAATCCACTTCGATCTCGATTCGCGGATTCGTGTGGTGTGCGTTGGCGTATTGGCGTGCGTCCGCCACGGCAGCCGCACAAGTCGAATCGCCGCGGGCAGCAAGATGGTTGTCCTTAATTAAAATGCCATCGTACAAACCCATTCGATGATTTGTTCCGCCTCCGCAACGCACGGCATACTTCTGCAACAGGCGATACCCCGGAAATGTCTTTCGAGTGTCCAGAATGAGGGCTTTTGTGTGCTGCACTTCTGCAACAAACAGGGCCGTACTGGACGCAATTCCACTGAGCAGCGTCATAAAGTTGAGCACCGTACGTTCGCCAGTCAACAGGTTTTGCACTGGACCGGTGAGCGATGCGATCAGAGTCGACTGCATGACCGCGTCACCGTCGTTAAGATGACATGCGATACTCACAGGCGCAGAAAGCTCCGCAAACACAAGCGGCAGAACAGTCAGTCCACACACGATGCCCGACTGCCGCGACACGATATTCACGGTCGCCTTCAAATCTGCCGGAATAGTGGAAAGACTGGTGAGATCACCTCCATCCCGCAGATCTTCTGCCAGTGAAATTTTCACCAAGAGTCTTGCAGCAGACTGGCATTCTAAATTGAACTCAATCGTCATTGATCCTTTTCTTTCTGATCAGTCGATATACACAAACTCATTGGCGTTCAGCAAAGCACGGCAGAATTTTGCCGTTCCGTTAGATTGGATAAAGGCAATTGATGCCTCTGACTCAGGGGTTGAAGCCAATCGTCCGAACACAGCCAGAAATGCCTGCGAAACCTGCTCAGACAGCGTGGTGTTTGGATTCGCGACTAATCTGGCGGCGAAGTATTCTGTTTGTTTCAACATAAACTCGTTGTTCAGCATCGCAAGAGATTGCAGAGCCGTCGTAGTGACATTGCGCGTAGGGGATAAGTTGGCAGCGTTGGGGCAATCGAGCGTTGCGAGGAAAGGATCGGGCGAAGTACGCACGACGAAACGGTAAATACTCCTCCTCCAAAGTGCAGGTCGATCAGCAGTAATGTACGTATAAACTGGAGCGTATTCTTCCTTGTAGTCAAAGTCCTGATAGCCGGGCCCGAACATTTGCTTGTCCAGTTTGCCACTGACAGCCAATACCGCGTCGCGGAGAGATTCTGCATCCAGCCGCCGAATGTTTTGACGCCACAGATCACGATTGTCGACGTCGACAGTCTGTGCGACGCTGTGCTGTGATCCGAGATCTTCTGTCGCCCGACTTGATGCCTGTCGATAAGTAGCGCTCAGACAAATTAACCTATGGATCGACTTCAGCGACCACTTGTTTGCCTGCAGTTGAGACGCTAGCCAGTCAAGCAACTCTGGATGTGATGGTCGACTTCCTCCCATTCCAAAGTCACTCGGTGTATCCACGATTCCTACGCCGAAATGATGGTGCCACAGGCGATTGACGATCACTCGGGCGGGAAGCGGATTCTGTGGTGAGACAATCCAATCGGCTAAAGCGATGCGCCGCTGTGCGTCAGTGAAGTCTGCTGTCCCTAAAGATGCTGGCATGGAGACGCATGAAACTGTGCCCGGCGTGACTTCGTCGTCTGGCTGTTCAGGATTACCACGAAGCAACACATGAATGGGGGGCGGAGTCTCAGCGTTAATTCCGTAAATTTTATCCGAGATCGGCAGTGAATCAAGTTGCTGTTGCAGTTCACCGATTCGTTGCTTTAGCGTTGTTATCGCGGCAAGTTCGTCTGGCGTATGGTTCGTCGCGGGCGGACTCAGAGCGGCGTCGGCAAAACAAATCTGGTCGTGACCAATGTCGTTGCCGTTGTCAGTCGCCATTAAGGTAAGAAAGCGAGCCGTGGCCGCGATCGGGATGTCGACCGCGATGAGGCCATCGTCGCGGCCAACGGCTTGTTGCGCTGTCTGCAGTTGACCGTCCAAAAAGACATGAAAGCCGGCACCTGAGCGCGGTGTTTGTCCAAAGTAGCCGACTTGCGCACTGAAATGCACACCGTCAGAAAGTCCGGCAGCCCGCATGGCACTCAGATCAAACGTGATCGCAGAGTTTGCGTGTAATGACAGCAAAGTATGACCATTCTTCGTAAAATCAAGGCCGCTCAACTCCGTCGAAAATTGCGAATTCACCGGCCCGTTCCGAATTGCATCCCACGCCTTACCACTGGTGTCCGGGACGTGAGCGGCCAGAATGCCGGTTGAAGTAATCGGCACGTTGCCGGATTCGCCACCATCCGGGATAACCACGCCATCGATGAATGGCTGACTCGATTTTATAAATTGATTCGTCGGAGCCGCATCCAGAAAACCTCGCCGGGCTTCGGTCACACTGCCCGAAAGAGGATCAATTGCAGAGCCTGTTTTACCGGAACCAAACCCATTGCCCCCACCGACCACATCCGCGAGACTCCAACCGCGGTCGTGAACCCTCCAAAGCTCCGTTCGAGCTGTCGTAAGTTGCCTTTCGAGGAGCAACTTTTTTGTGGTCAATTTGTCTTGCACAGCCGATGACAGTATCCGATCGCCGCGTTTGACTCCCGCGAACACCGCCCACAGGGCGTAATATTCACGCTGCGAGATAGGGTCGAGTTTATGATCATGGCAGCGGGCGCAGTTCACCGTGATTCCACACGTCGCTGTCATCACCTGCGTGACCATATCGTCGAGATCATCAGCTCGCGCTAAGCGTTTCAGGACAGGACTTGGGGTTTCCACTTGGCCTACAAAATCCCACGGACCGGCTGCCAGAAATCCAGTGGCTGCGACAGCCTCGGAGTCGTCTGGCCGGAGCACATCGCCTGCAATTTGATCACGCAAAAATTGATCGTACGGCAAGTCAGCATTAATCGCCTTGATTACCCAATCACGATAATGCCACGCGTTGTCACGGCGTTGATCACGTTCAAACCCATGCGTGTCGGCATAGTGGGCAATGTCCAGCCAGTGCCTTGCCCACCGTTCGCCGTAATGCTCCGACGCCAACAGGCGGTCCACCAGTCTTTCCAGAGCCAGGGGGGCGGAATCGTTCACAAAGAATGCGACATCTTCTGGTGTGGGAGGCAGTCCATGTAAATCAAATGACAAGCGGCGAATTAAAGTCCGACGATCTGTTTCTGGCGATAGAGCCAATTTCTTCTCCGCCAGCTTCGCGAGAATGAAGCGATCAATATTATTTGCGACGCTAGGTTCAATGTCTGCCGGCAGCTTCGGTGGTAAGACGTTCAGCATGGGCTGCCATGCCCAATGGTCAAGTCGCGAATCGTGAGCGGCTTCCCGGTCGTAGTCTGTCTCTGGCCAGACCGCGCCTGCAGTGAGCCAACGTTTTAGGAGTTCGATGTCATCGGCGGAGAGCGGTTTTCCTTCAGGCGGCATGCGCTCTTCGCCGGCGGTAGTAATCCGGCGAAACAGTTCGCTTTCATCGGCCTTGCCCGGGAGAATTACGGCCCCGTAATCACCACCTTTAAATGCCGCCTGTTTTGCATCCAGCCGGAGGCCTTTTTTTTGCACGGCTGCACCATGACACTTTGCACAGTGCTGCATCAGTAACGGCCGGACTTGGGTCTCAAAATCAACAGGATCGTCGGTTGCAGCGAGGACGAGTTGCCCAGCCCATGAAACGGCAATGATGAAGTGGATAAGAAACAATTGCGGCACGCCTTAAGTGTGTTCGAATTGATGTCAGGGGCACGTTGCGTCATCTAGACGATGTTCGTGGCCGGAATCTTACTCGCACCCAAGCGTAATGTTTAGCCTTCGTCCGTATGGGGGCGTGGAATACCATCCACTGACGACAAGAAAGCGATCAGAGCCATGATCTCGTCTGCGTTTAACGGCTCCAGTAGCCCTTCCGGCATGTTAGAAGTTTTTTGGTTGACGATCGTCTCAACATCGGTGCGTGAAAATTCTTCACGGAGGCCCGTATTTGACACGATCGCCAACGTCTCTGGTGAACTGCCTGACATCATACCGCTGAGGGATTTCCCGCTCTTCAGCACAATGGTCACAGTTGGATATTCCTCATTGAGTTCGTGTGAGGGATACAATGTCGAATGTAAGATTTCATGTCGCTGGCGGCGCCAGCCGAGCGAGGTCAGGTCTGGACCTAGGGCTTCACCAACTTTATTTCGTCGATGACACTTCTGACATCCAGCCTTTTGATAAACAAGCTGCCCCTGTTGCACTAACGCATCGGATGTTTGGAACGTTTGCAGAGCCGGCTCTAAAGTCGCCATCGTCCACTTTCGTCCAGCCAGATCGACTGGCAGTACGGCTGCTGGTTGATCAGGGTATTCTACGGAAAACCACTCCTGATACTTATTCAGTGTCCAGTCACTGGCTTCCGATTTTTTGAGCGGTACGCCAGTCCAATGCCGCAGCAGACCGGTCGCCGCTGTTTGCTGATCCACAGGAAGCTGAAGGCCGATCAGCATAACTTGCCGCACCCACTGTCCTTTATTCGCACGTGTGCGAAATCGCTGCAATGCATGCAAAACATCGACTGCATCGTCGCCCCGCACGACAGAAAGTGAGCGCACCATGTACTGCCAGTCCTGTTGATCGGTAGGCCGGAGCGTCGTGGCTGCTGCCAGCGCTCGCGCAGCGGAACCACGTCGTTCGGGTGCATTTTCAAACACGGACCTTACGTGTTCCAAAGCGATGGCATCCTGTGACTTTGCCAGTGCCATCAATACGCGTGCTTGATCCAACGTAACGTCGACGACCGGAGATTTGGCTAGATGTTGGTCAATTGTAATCAATCGTTGAATTGCAATTTCGTCCAACGGCTTGCCGCTCAGAGCCGTCACCTCTGCACTGAGAGCCGCCGCATCGGTTTCCTGTGATGCGTCAGTTACAAGCGTGAAACGCGTCTGCGACAGACTGGCAACTAACACAATAATCACGAGTGATGGGTGAATTGGCAGCATTTGAAATCCGATGATCCCGCATGATGAAAGTAAGTCGCAGCATTGTCCGCGTCTCGGGCAGCATACCGAAATCTACCCGCTTTTTCTGTTAAAGCGTGGATGAAAACGTCTCTCCGGTTTTTTTTTGCCTTGAATCGGGGGGGGGAATCGCGGTTCACCTGTCAGCTGATTTGTCAACTTGCCCTCGCTAGACTTGAGGAGTCAGGGAGAAGACGGCACACTTCCCCCTGTACTTAGTGCGGCCTCCAAGACCCCAAAGGCACATTGGCAGCATGGGAATCGAAACCCGACGTGTCAGCAAGCAATGGGATGTTGCGACCTTGCTGACGCACCGGGTTACGATCAGCGGCGACCCGAGGCAGTCTCAGTCGCCACTTCAGCGATCAACCGCCTGCAGAATTTGACTCCTGATGATGAAACCGGCAACGACTGATAGTAATCCGATGGCTCTCCGCTCGCTGTCGGCCGCAGAACACATTTTAATTCTCGCAGCGACCGGCTTAATTTGCGGAGCGATTCTCCAAGCCGAACCGCTGCAAAGCGCCAATGATCGGTCTCGCTGGGCGACGGTCTGGTCCCTTGTTGAACGCGGCACATTCCAGATTGACGAAGTTGATGGATACACGCGATGGTCCACGATCGATAAAGTCCGGTACCGATCAGGCGAATCTGAACCGTGGCATTTCTACTCGTCGAAGCCTCCCCTGTTGTCCGTCATCGTCGCAGGGTTTTATGCAGCGGAACGCTGGACGCTGGGTTATGGGTTGTTCAATGATACGGCATTTGTGACGCGGTTGCTGTTACTGATCGTCAATGGATTGCCATTCTGGTTGATGTTGCGTTCATTGTGTCGCTGCCTGCTCCTGCTAGGAGCGTCCTTGTCTGGACGGATGTTTGTCGTTGGGGTTGCCGGATTTGGTTCCATGCTAAATCCATATCTTTCGACACTGAACAATCACACGCCTGCTGCAGCCGCCGCGATGTTGGCGATCACCGCGGCGGTGGAAATTCTGACGATTGCGCAACGTGCCACGATAAGTAGTGACGATTCTGGCAGGCAGGGGCGACTTTTCACCGCATTGGCGTTCTTCGCTTCGCTGACATGTTGCTTTGAACTCCCGGCGGCCTTATTGGGTATTCTGTCATTTGCCCTCGCGCTGATACTCAATCGTCGCCTGACACTGACGCGTTATCTTCCCGCCGCCGCTATTCCCCTTGCGGCCTTCTTTATCACGAATTGGATGGCAACCGGTGGTGTGCAGCCATTTTACGCGACGTACGGTTCGGAGACTTACGTTTACGTCCACAATGGCATTCCCAGTTACTGGTCGAATCCGCGAGATCTGGATGCCAATCAGGAAACACCAATCGTCTATCTGTGGCACTGTGTCTTGGGCCATCACGGTTTGTTGTCTCTGACACCGGTCTTGTTTCTTTCCGTCTGCGGTTGGTTTATCACGCTCCGTCTACGCACAACCGGCATTCAAAAGTGGATCATCCTTGCCGGTGCGGGCCTCACCATAATCACGCTCGGCTTTTACCTGACGCGGACACAGAACTACAACTACGGAGGTAACTCGGTAAGCCTACGTTGGATGCTGTGGCTGTCGCCTTTCTGGTGGCTAGCGCTCGTTCCGAGTGTTGAGCGATTGAAGACCCGCGTGCCGCAGATTATAGCTGCCCTGTTGCTGCTAGCGTCGATCATTTCGGTGTCATGGTCTCTCCTGCGTCCATGGAAATCTTCGTGGCTCTACGAGCACATGCAGGCTGCAGGTTGGATCCAATACCGCACGGCAACAAGGCCCTTTAATCCACCGCGAACATCTGTGTTTGACACATGGCCCGACGCCGGCGGCCTATCAATGTCGTGGCGCAGTAGTGACCATGAACGATTGATCGTCACGAGTGCTGAAAGGACAGGCAGCGAAGAGATAAGTGATGTTGCAAACAATCCTCAAGATTTTTTGATGAGCATCGAGTTAGACGTTGGCGGACAAAAAACAGTGCTGCAAGAGCTTCCCCGTACATTCGATGAATCAATGCCTAAGCCGCATGATCAGCAACACAATCAGGCGTTCGTATCTGCGAAATTATCCGCGATTTTTGCGGTGGAAGTTTTAGTCAGACAAAACAGTGCAGGCATGTTCTTCGGCGCACTGCCATCTCCTGCAAACTCTTGGAGCGGCTATATTGCGGCAGGGACAACTTGGGTTCCGTCCTTATCCGATCCCACGAAAGCATGGAAAGTCGAACGTGGTGCAGCGCGTGTGTTTGTCGATGATCCACAGTTCGGAAAATGCTGGCATCGTTGCGACGTGTTATACTGCGACCAGATTCCTTTTGGTGTGCTGCAATGGAAGACATCAGTCACGTCAGACGCTACCGGTGAGGTGCTCAGCTCAAAAACGTGGCGCGCTGAACAGCACTGACATCCGCCATCGTTTCGTGAATCGCCCGCACAATTTCTCGATCAAAGTTTCGGTCTAGGCTGTCTCATCCTGTTGCATCTATTTACGATCATAGCCCCAACAGTGAAATGTCTTCACTTTTTTGCCAGCAACTCTCGCAGGGCTGTTTCAAGCGGGGCGGCTGCTGATTTTGCGACCCAACGCCAGTCGTGGTCGAAATTTTCGTCGAAGGCGAGTTGCGTTGGAATATAGCCGGGCCAGCATTCTCCGTATCCGATACTCATCGTCATGACGTCGCCGCTGAGTTTTTGCGCCAGTTGTTGATATCCGACAAATGATTCCCCAGGCATTAAGACAATCCTTGCGACACTGAAATCGACGCACACGAGATCAATCGGTTGTCCGCGTTCGATCCGATCCAGACTACTGAGACTCATCGCGGCCAGAATTCGATCGCGTTCTGGCCGCGCGGCATCCTGCAGTGTCTGCATCAGCGACTCCCTTGAGAACTCCGGATCGTCGTTAAAAGGGAGTGTGAGGGGGACGTTGCGAAAGCTGATCATCGCTGGGGTCAGCGGAGTTTTCACAGTTGCTTCCCATGCAGCTTTCATGGCCGTGTGCAGACGGTCGGCCAGCAGTGGCCGCATCGCAGGAGTGCCGTCGTTGTACTTGCCAGCTGTAACATCTCCACTGCAGCCTGACACATAGACTTGCGCGATATGTTTGTCATCCTGTTCGCGCAGCCGCCGTGCGCGACCGACAAAATCTGCGCTCACAGCGCCTTTCCCGTAGTGACTCATCGGATGTGTGGCATAACTGTGCAGAGCCAAAATTGGATCATCGTTGTTCCAAAAACTGATTGTCCGCAGTAACGGATCGATATCGCCCTCATCTGTGTCCTGCAAAAACTTGTCACCCCCCGAACTGCTGTAACGATTGAATGAAACGCGACCATCGGGCGAGATGATTTTTCGACTGGATGCGACATGCAGCACCTTAGCCTGTCCGTGTCCTAGATGCGTCACTGGAATTGCTGTCGCCATAGAGGTCTTCATCGCCGCGATGACGCGTCGGATACAATCCGCATTGAACTCTCGATCGTAAAGTTCACCGGACATCCCCACCTGATCAAGATAGTCCTGCGCTCCGGAATCTGTCACGGGGGCATCATGTTGATGCAGACTACTGAGCAGAATTCGAGCGGGATCCGTACCCGCAGCTTTCGCCAGTGCATCACGCCACTCGTCATACGCTCCGTTCCGGATTTCGCACCAGTCCAGCGCCAATAGGACGATTGGTTTGTCGACACCGCTTAGCACAAAACCGTGTGCTTCAAGCGGATCATCGACCGTGAGGGACTTCGTCGGGAGAATTCCCATGCAGCGATGTCCAAGGGGAATTGTGACGTCTGCTGAGAAAGGTGCAATCCGCGGATCTCCCGGATAGACTGCGTTGCACCCAGCGGTCAGTATCCAGCCGACGATTAACATGCGGGGAAGTTTCATGGGACGGATCTTTCCACGGTGCTTGCGTTTCAGATATTATCAAACAAGATTCTTGCAGGTAATCTTGGCAACAGCAAACAGAAAGCCCCTCGCCGTGAAACGAGTTGATTTTATCAGTCCCGCAGCCCGGCTTGAGGACGCTCTGAAACAACTCGAAGCCGCGTGGATGGAAACTCGGGAGCACTGGGATGATTCCATCAGCCAGAAAGTGCAAGACGAATTTCTGATGCCCGTTCACGGACAGATCCGGACGATGATGGACGCGGTCAGCAAGATGTCGCTCAAGATGCGCAAGGCAGAACAGGATTGCCTACATCCGCGGGAACGGAACGTGACAATGTAAGGCTCCCGTGACGCCGCAAGTCTATTCCTGCGCTTCAAAGATAAGGGGAGTCGAAGAATTTGGGGGAGCCACCCGGAAGCGAACACGTCCATCGAGCACGTTACGGAGCAGATCGCCAAACACCTCTCCGCGCCATCCATCCAGCAGTATAGGAGGTCCGGTCTTTTCGCCGCTGTGGACGGCACGCACAAGTTCGGTCAGATCGCGATTTGTGCCGACCAACGACTGGGCGATATCAAGCTCGGCACAGACATTGCCCAACGCTAAACCTAGGAGCCGAGAAATCACCTGTTCATCAGACGAAAACTCATCACGTGAACGCAGCCGGGGCGGCAGTTGGTCATCCGGAACGGAACACGCTTCTTCGATCACCACGACGATGTCATCCAGACGCTTTTTGTATTCCGGGCGATTCAAATCACGTGTCGCTAAAGCCTGCTGTACGGTCTTTGGCCGGCGCTTGGCCAAATCGATCAAGAGGTCATCCCGGAGAATTCTGCGTGCCGGTCGATTGCGAGAGGCAGCTTCCTCTTCACGCCATTTTGCAATTCGCTGAGCAACCAGTAAATCACGGCGCGTCAATTTGTGAATCCCGGAGACGCGTTCCCACGGCGGCGTTTGCTCCTCTTCGAAAATGTCCTGGCACATGCGATCGAATTCCGCATAGGCCCATTGCAGACGTCCGCAGGATGCGAGAGACTGGCTTTGACGTTCCCAAATCTCCGGCAGGAAAGCAGCGTCTTCTAACGCGTAATGTATCTGTTCAGGCGACAGCGGACGACGCAGCCAATCGGTCCTCGTCTGATTACTGGCCACTCGTTTTCCAAGAACGCGTTCCACTATCGCCGAGTAGGCCAACGGATAGCTGCGGCCACGCAGGCCTTCAGCAATCTGAATATCAACGAGCTTCTTCGGAATCCGGCCGCACATTTGGATGCAAAATTTTATCTCTGCTTGGCCGCCATGCACGATCACGGTGGTGGCGTCGTCAGCCATGATGTCCCACCAAGACGTGAGCGTTGTGACTGCCAGTGGATCCACCGCTACACAGCGTTCAGGCGTGGCAAACTGCAGCAACCCCAACTCAGGCCGGTATGCCATATCCGAAACAAATTCCGAGTCGAACGCGACAATTCCGCATTGGCGAATATGCTCGCAAAGTTCCAGAAAGTCTTCATGATCAGTAAGGATTTTTGTATCCATTGAACAATTCGTATCTATCCGCTCAAAATAAAAAACTTGTGACTCTCGATACAGGTCAGACTAGATGTCTCGCGGGGCGGCCCACATCACTCGCGCCGTTTTCGCCTACCGCAGGTGGTATAGCAGGTTGACCGCTTATAGGTGAAGCTTAGACTAGTGACTTCTCTGGCCATCATGAACCATTTTGAGAAGTTCGGGCACAGCCTTGGCAGTCCGCCGAACTAATCCGCTATTCCAAATCGAATTATGCACCAGAGCGCCTTGAATCCATCGCGCCAGCCGATCTTTTTGCCTTCCGCGTAAGTTCGTCCGGCGTAGCTCACTGACGTCTCAAACACACGCAGTCCCCGCCGCGCAATCCTCGCCGTGATTTCCGGCTCAAATCCAAATCGATTCTGCACTAATTTTGGTGTGATGTCATCGATCACACTGCGGCGGAAGACCTTGTAACAGGTCTCCATATCAGACAAATTTAGATTCGTGAAACAGTTCGATAACGTCGTGAGGAAACGGTTACCAAGATAGTGCCAGAAGTACAACACGCGATGAGCTCGGTCGCCGAGAAAACGACTGCCAAATACGACGTCCGCCTTACCTTCCACAATGGGTTGCAGTAAACGCGGATACTCAGACGGATTGTATTCGAGATCCGCATCTTGGATGATGACGATGTCGCCATCGACGTGCGAAAATCCGGTCTTGAGCGCAGCGCCCTTGCCTTTGTTCACGTCATGAAAAAAAATACGAATGCGGTTGAAATCATCATCGCCACCTTCAGCTTCCAGTGCTTTAAGAAGATCCCGAGAACCATCTTTGCTGCAGTCGTCAATCAGAATCAGTTCCTTTCGAATGGGAACTTCACGGACCCGGTCAATCAGCATTCGCAACGTTTTCTCTTCATTGTACACCGGGATGACGACTGACAGGCGCAGGTCGGGTGGAATGACATAAAAACCTAATTGCTGGCAGGTGGATTCCCCGAGCGTGTTTTTTTGCCGTGCGTACCATTCAGGTGACCAAGGTCGCAGGGATTGAAGTGTTTCTGAATCTGCCATTGAAGCAAAGTTTCTTGCCGGACGCGTAACTGTAAGCAGGCGATATAACGAATCATTCTGGAATTTGCGAGTGTTTAAGCTAATTCCGAAGTTTGCGGCACCGTAACACGGTGCCCCAGAATCTGCCGATAGGCTGCTTTCAGAAGGTCCGAATTTGCAGAAACGACGAGCATTGTTCCGGTTCGTACAAATTTTCCGGCGATCCGCTCCGGACTGGTGCGAATGATACGTACGCCGGCGGGAAAAATTTGGTCTGGAGTTTTATGATTTTGCAGGCCCGATTCTATTTCTGCATGAATCCACGCTCCGGTTTCTCCGGGTTCCAGAAACTTGCGGAGTGACAGGGCGATGCGGCCCATCGTGAGTCTTCCGTTGATGTCGTGCGACAAACGAAGCCACGGACGATTGTGCTTTGGGCAGCGGAAAACCATGCAGTCTATTCCCAGTGGCCCGAAATAACCCAGTGTCCCCGCCGATCTGGCAATTTGCAGACAGTGCTCAATCGCCGGCTGCCAAATGGCCGCATGCAG
>QWQG01000194.1 GCA_003670925.1 Planctomycetota bacterium
GCTGGAAACACGATACGGGGCGTTTCGTGCACTTAAAGAACTTGATCCACATGATCCATGGCTGAGTCCTGTCGTCTTTGACAGTCGATTTCTGATGCACGTCATTGATTCTCCGGGTGAAGCGATGGTGCATGTCACGCGCCGTCGTTCGCCGGAAGTGGTGGTTTTTGGTCCTGAGCAGCAGTTGCAAACTCCTGCCAATTTGAACGCCGGACGGCATATTAAGGTGATCGGAGCCATTGGCGACCATGAAGTCGATGTCATTCTCTACAAGTTAAACGAAGAGCCGAAACGGCAACGAGTTTCCAATCGTGTGGTGGATGTGATCCGCGCCTGTGGAGAACAGGGTGCGACGTATCCGGACATTGTCCAGTTACTGATCGAAGCCGAACAGCAGCACAACTTTGTCGGACAGTTTGGTATCGATCGAATGCCGCAGGCCGGCCGGATGTATGTGACAGATGAAAAAGTAGAAGACGACGAATCATCTGACGCTGAAAGTGGCAAACAGATTGGAAGCTCACGCTTGCTCCCGGAAATGTTTGACGAACTGGATGAAGAAGAACTTCGTGAAAACGAAACAGAAGAAAAACTTTCAAACTTGAATTTTGATGAGATCCAGAAACAGGACGCGAAGTCAGACGCGAAGAATAAATCCAGCAGGTTGCCGAATTCATCGAAACCAGCGACCACAACTTCCGACGTGGAAGAAACCAGTGATGCCGACGTAGGTGACCGCGACGACAATCTTGACAGTGGTGAAAGTGATCCAGCGGAAGCAGCGGAGCAACAGGATTCTGAGACGGAGGAATCTCAGGCGAGCAACGAGTCTCGCAAGATAACTGAACAGCCTGAGCCCGCTGCCGAAAAGTCGCCGGCTGAAGCAGAAATAGAACCTTTCGAAGCAGAAGCGGTGGATATGTCGGCCATGAAAGGCGGCGTGGCTGGTTTCGGTTCACGGATGGCAGATCGCTTGAAGCATCCGTTCGGCGGAAAGAAGTAGACCAAGGATTCGGTTTCATGCTCAAGTCGCTTGAACTCTTTGGATTCAAGAGTTTTGCCGACCGCACTAGTTTTGACTTTGCATCGGGAATCACCGGTGTTGTAGGTCCCAACGGAAGCGGAAAGAGCAACGTCGTGGACTCGATTAAGTGGATTCTGGGCGACCAGAGCGCGAAGAGTCTTCGTGGAAAGGACATGACCGACGTGATCTTTAACGGCTCCGCTAGCCGGACGGGATCACAGTTTGCCGAAGCCACGCTGATCTTCGACAACAAAACACGCTTTATCCCAATGGACCAAGATGAAGTTTCCATCGGACGCAGAATTTGGCAGTCCGGTGACTCAGAATACCTCATCAATCGTCAGACGGCCCGCCTGAAAGACGTCCGCGAGCTGTTTGTCGGCACCGGTGCAGGTGCTGCCACATACTGCATCATCGAACAAGGACGTGTGGATCAGATTCTGCAGTCCAACGCGGCGAATCGGCGGTTAATCTTTGAAGAAGCTGCGGGCATCAGCCGCTTCAAGCAGAAGCGGACTGAGGCGCTCAAGCGATTGGAACGGGTGGAACAAAACCTTGTCCGACTCTCCGATCTCGTGGACGAAGTCGAGACGCAGGTCAGCACCGTGCGGACTCAGGCCCAGCGGGCATCACGCTATCGATCGGTTTCCACGGAACTGGAACAGTTGTGGGTCGGTTTGGCGGCAGACGATTTTCGGCGTGAGTCGACTCACCGCGATCTGCTCCAAGGCCAGATGCAGGCATCCGCTGCCACATTACTAGATTTGCGTCAAAAGCAGGCAGAAGCAGAATCTCAAGTCATGGCAGCCGATGCCGCCTTGGCAGAAGTCGATGACCAGCTGCGCGACGTCGAACGCCGCCGCAGTGATCTTCGCAGTCGGATTGCCAGTCTGGAATCCACCGTTCGCCATCAGGCGGCGCGCGAGGAAGAAATGAAGTCTGACCTGCAGCGCCTGATTCGTCAGCAGAATTTGATGAAGCAGCGTGTGACAGAAGCGATCGCCGAAGAAGTGCATCTGAACTCTGTGCTCACACAGGAACGCGCGGCCTTTGAGCGGCGTCGGACGGCCATGATTTCGGGCGACGATCAAGTTGCTGCCTTGCATCAAGCGTTGGCGGAAGCACGGGACAACATCGAGGAGGCCCGCCATGAACTCCTGCAGCAGGTGCGGCTGAATTCTGAGGCCACGTCAACACTCAGTAATCTGCGAACATTGCATCAGGCTGCGGAACAACGTCGCGACACACTGGCCGAACAGGCTGCGTTGCTCCACGCAGAGATTGCCGAATTCCAAGCAAATATGCCGAATTTTGAGGAATCATTGATTCAAGTCCAGCAGGCCCTGCTGCAGGTTGAGAACGACGCCGACAATTTGATTCGCAGCCGCGAACAGCTGGTGACCGAACGCAGCCAGTCGCAGCAGTCGCTGGCTGAACTTCGTGAACACCGCAGTGCGCAGGTTGCACGACGCGGCGTGCTGGAAGATCTAGAAGATCGCCAGGAAGGCTTTGGAATCGGTGTTCGAGAAATCTTGCGGCGAGCCGACGAAGCAGACTCGGCACCATGGAATCTGATCTGCGGTAGTGTGGCCGATCTGCTCGACGTCGATATGGAAAATGCAGCACTGCTGGAAGTTGCGTTGTCAGGACGCGCACAGTTGCTGGTGGTAACACAGATGAAGCCGCTGATTGAATACCTGAATTCTGGACGTTGTCGAATTACAGACCGCGTCGGTTTTATTTCCATCGAAAATACTGATGTAGCCAACGGCGATCTGTCAGCGCTGCGCGGCAGTCTGCGACGGAATGATGACAAGATATGGGCCGATGGTACCGACACCGATTCCGAAATTTCACGGCAAGCCGGCTCGTGGTGGGGACGTGAAAAACCGTCTTTGCGGTCTGGTGGCGATTCGATTGAAAGTCTGCTGTCCGCCGCTGGTGCATCCGGTCCGATGCGGGTAACATGGCATGACCCCCGTGCCGCTAGTCCTATTATTCGATCGGTATTCTCCCAGGACGAAACGGGACCACCAGTGCTGTTTGGGCAAGCAGGTGTCGTGGGTCGCGCCGACGGACTTGCACGACCTCCGCAATCCTTGTCCACGTTGGCCAGTCATCTGCTTGCCGACACATGGGTCGTTGAAACTCTCGCGGACGCGTTGCGGTTGCATGCGTTCACTCACGGCCGTTGCCGGTTCGTCACGCTGCAAGGAGAACTGATTGAAAGCGACGGTACTCTTTTCGCCGGAACCGTACGGAATGAATCGGCGTTGCTATCGCGTAAAAGCGAATTGCGGCGACTGCGAAACGAACTGCATCGCCTCGAACACGAAATCTCGCAACGCGAACTGCTGCTACGCTCATTGAGTCAGTATATTGTATCCACCGATGATCAGTTAACGCAGACGCGTTCAAAAATGAACGAGCATTTGAGTCAGTCGCGAACAACTGAACACTTAGTGGCTGAACAACGGCGGCAGTTAAAAGAAGCTCAGCGGCAGGGTTATCTGCTTCAAGCACAGGAACAAAAACTGGTCGCTGAGATCGTAGATTTGGCCGCGGAGATTGAAAAGGCGGAACAGCAGCAGCATTTGGGTGAGGCCCTGATGTTGCAACGGGAGGCACACATCGCCGAACTTAACGGGGAACAACACAACCGTCAGCACGAACTCGAAGGCACCGAGCGAGATCGGACGGCTGCCAGTCTGGAACTTACGCGGTCGGAAGAACGCCTACTGGGTCTTCAGGAAGCTGCCGAACGAGTCTGCGAAGATCTTGAACAACGAGAATTGCAACAGCAGGAAGCCGATCGCCGCTTAAGCGCTGCAGTGGAGCGTCAACGCGATCTGCTCATCGCTAGACTGAACGCTGCGGGAGAGGTTGCTGAACTGAGCGTCCATGATGAAAAACTTGCCTCGGATGTGCATTACAGTTCGAGTGCCCGTAACCGACTGCGCGTCAATCGAAATGAGGCCTCGTCAGCAGAAACTCAGATTCGCGACATCTGCCGCCAGCATGAATCACGACATCACGAGACCGAACTTAAAGTGCGGAGCATCGACCATCAACTAACCACGAGCGCTGATCGGATTCGTGAAGAATTTCAGATTGAAGTCCGCGAAGCTGTGGCGGCTGGTCGTTCGGCTGTGGCTATCTGGTTGGAGCGCGACGCCAGTCCAACTGGCAGTGACCACGAAAATGACACCGAGACGGATCAGATCCAAAAAACCGCGTCGTTCACTGCGCTCCGGGATGTGCCTCTGTTTCAAGAGAAGCATCAGAGCATTATTGCCGATCCGAATCAGTATCCAGAAATGCGGGGTGGCATAGATCGGCGTGTGGAACGACTACGGCGGCAGCTGCGAAAAATTGGCAATGTCGGCACAGAAAGCTTGGACAACCTGATTGACCTCGAAACACGATTTCAACGGCTACATACACAGCTGACGGATCTGGAGGCAGCTCGGGATGCATTGAGTGACATCGTGCGCCGGATCAATGTTGAAAGCCGCCGCATGTTTCTCGAGTCGTTTGAAACGATTCGTGGTTTTTTCAGGGAACTCTTTCGCAAACTGTTCGGTGGCGGCGAGGCAGATCTGATTCTGGAGGATCCGGACGATGTGCTGGAATGTTCGATCGACGTTGTCGCGCGTCCGCCGGGAAAAGAATTGCGGAGTATCTCCCTCTTAAGTGGTGGTGAAAAGACGCTGACAGCGGTAGCATTGCTGTTGTCAATTTTCAAAAGTCGCACCAGCCCGTTCTGCATTCTGGATGAAGTCGATGCGGCTCTGGACGACGGCAATATTGGACGGTTTGTGAATGTCCTCCGGGAATTCCAGCAGAACACCCAGTTCATCATGATCACCCATCGCAAACCCACCATGGCGGTGACGGACGTCTTGTACGGTGTCACGATGGAAGAGTCTGGAATCTCCAGACGTCTTTCGCTGCGATTTGAAGACGTCGATGAACACGGAAATTTCGTGGCGACCGCGAAGAAGGGCATCGCAGCCTAGAGGACGTTGTGTAACCGAGGAATGGGGCCATTCTCGAGCTCTCCTGAGGCATTTCAGCGCATACGAACTGCTTATTGCACCGTCTCTTATGGTTCCCAGAGCAAATCGGCGTTCATTCGTGCAGGGATTTTCGGGGATGTTAACGGAGTCCTAAACATCGCACCGAATCATGGAACTTTCGGCTGGCACATCATTTGTTCGGTGCAGGCTGCATGCACATTGTTTCTGGCAGTTGTGGCAGGGCTGTCAAAGATCCTAAAGTCGTTCCCATCGAAACGACGAACATACAGCAGGCGATTGTCATTCTGTTGTGGCGGTGAACACACTTTGGTGTGCTCACCATGGGGAGGCCAGGAAGTACAATAGGCTGATTCGCCGGGGGGCAATTCAGCGTCTGACCGTAACGGCAGGGATGTCCGGAGACGGTCGCTGTCCATCATTTACGTGGTGGTACAGAATGAATTGCGCCCCAGTGCCTTGTGCAGGCACGGGATTGCTCCGCACGCAATCCAAAAAGAACGACCCTTGTCATCATTCTGAATCCGCGTTCTGTTTTGGCTGTCACGACAGTGAATTTCTTTCGGGGAATTCAACCAGAGCAAAACATCAGGGTGATGACGATCCGGATTCCTAGGACGGGATTTCGGATGGTGCAGTGAGAATTGATTGGAGAGCCCGCCCATGAAGACGATCTTCACTACTGGTCAGGTAGCTAAGATCTGTAAAGTTGCCCCACGTACAGTTTCGAAGTGGTTCGATTCCGGACGACTTCGAGGCTATCGAATTCCTGGTTCACAAGA
>QWQG01000116.1 GCA_003670925.1 Planctomycetota bacterium
CCGCCAGACACACCAGCCGCTCCCCTTCGACACGGTAACTTCTTACGCCGCAAGCGGCAATGTCGTTCGTCGTCGACACCTTTATTTTTGATGAGCGTGCAGGGAAGAAAGTCGGAATGCTTTCGTGTGACCCAGTTGTTCGGCAGCTTGAATGAGAACATCACGTGAAAAACAATTGTTTCCCGTGCGGTTGGCCGATCGATTGCCCCGAGTCCTTCCTCCGGCCATTTCGGCGGAGCCAATCGCCTCAAGAGATTCTCGATTTCAATCTGCCGCTTCACGTCCAAAGTCGAATCGAAGAGCCCTTCCTCGGGTGTCTTGGAAGCAAGATCCAGTTTGATAAAGACCCCCAGTGATTCACCGATGTTCCGCGTTCATGGATCCGAAGCGACACCAGTCCATTGAACCCAAGCCGATTGCCGAGAATTCTACAAGAAAGGTGGTTTACCTGCGGTATCATTCCCAACGATCGCGAGATTCGATCTGAGCGAAATAAATCAGAACTGTTCGCTTCTTCTAAATTGAGGAACAAGTCATAAGGCAAGACCGCCGTACCTTGGGACGTGTAGTAGTACTTCAGGCGATCTTCGTGGGACCAGCCTTGATCTAACAACACGACGTCTTCTCCCGCAGGAGGTTGTTGGCCAAACACACTTACCGGGATGGTGGTTGCCAAGGTCATCACAAACAAGATGGCGGAGAATGACTTGCAAAATGAGGTCGTCTTCATCGTAGAGATTTCTGCAGTTTCTCAGCTTGGTTCGTAAGTTGCCTCATGCACCACCGTGAGGGAATCGCGTATTTTAGGGGCGTGGCACTACAGACGAACTGTGGGGCTCAGGCCCTCGAGACATCTGTTCGAGGACAACTTCGGCAACACGCCCGCGAGATCGTACCCTGCCAAGACGTCTATTCCACGAAATGCAGCCCATTTGTCTGAACCCCCACAATTTCTCGACGAATGAAAGCCGACGTCAGGGCGCATGAGACACCAAAGTTGGCCAACTCAGACATGATTTTTAAGGCATGTCAACGGGCGAGATGCGTGTTCTTCTCGGGTAGACACGCGCGGCGAGGGCAAGATTTGGGACAGTGGCCTACTGCGGATTCAGTGCCGGTCGGTGCCGGACGACATTTCAACATGATCAAGATCCGTGAGAGCGTGAACTGCGGTGCTTTGGAGAGACGGTACCACACGCAACAGCCATTGCTCTAAGGGATTAATCATCCGGTAAAGCAGGGGATTTATGCTGATACTGATAATCGCAGTCGCCACCAACACATTTGTCGCTTGGTCATCGAGCAACCCCAATTGCTCTCCCAAAGCCGCGACGATGAATGAAAATTCACCAATCTGAGCCAATGCGATCGCAACGACCAAAGCAATCCGAACGGGGTACTTCATACCCACGATGATCACGAACGCAGTCAGGGGCTTGCCTAGCAACACAATCCCCAACGTTGCCGCGATCAGAAGAGGATTTTCCACAAGCATTCTGAGGTCGAATAGCATCCCCACCGAAACGAAGAAAAGGACTGCAAAGGCATCACGCATCGGCAACGCATCAGTCGCAGCGCGTTGGCCGAAGTTCGAGCGTCCGACCACCATGCCTGCAAGGAAGGCGCCGAGCGCGATGGATGCGCCGCACAAATATGCGGCACCGAGTGCGATGCATAACGGGACCGCCAGCACAGACAGGGTAAAGAGTTCACGCGATCCCGTCGCGGCAATCTTTGCTAAGATCCCCGGAATTAAATGCTGGCCGGCAACCATTGTGACAACAATCAGCAGCCCAAGTTTAACGATCGACCACAGGAGTGAAATTATAACGACCGCCGCACCGCCTTCATTCTTACCGAATACCACCGGGAGCAGCACGAGGACTAACACAGTAAAGAGATCTTCGACGACCAACCAACCAACGGCGATATGCCCCCCAGGCGTGTGCAATTCGTTGTTGTCGGCGAGGACGCGCAACATGACAACGGTACTAGCGATCGAAACCGCGAGTCCGAAGACGAGTCCGGTCGACCAAGAACCCTCTGTTGCCATCTGGGCTCCGACTCCCAAGCTGGTCGCGATGAGAATCTGCCCGATACCACCCGGGACCGCGATTTTGCGGACGCGGAGAAGTTCCGCAAGACGAAACTGCAATCCAACACCGAACATCAGCAGAATGACGCCGATTTCCGCGAACTGTTCCGCGATCTCTAAATTACCCACGAAACCCGGGGTCGCCGGTCCTACGACGAACCCTGCGAGGAGGTACCCGACGATAGGCGACAGTTTCAAGCGAAAGGCGACATAACCCAAGACAAGCGCTGCCGACAGACTCGCCGTCAGCGTCAAAATTAGGTCGAGATGATGCATTGGATTACTCTGTTACAACGTGAGGCAATACGCTACCCGAGTTCGCGATTGCCGCACCACTCGAAAATATCCAGCAACCGTTTAAAGGATTGCAGTCCGATGGTATGATCTATGATCTGAGAGACAAGCAGTTGTGTTTCTCCTCATAATTCCAGTTGTTTCCTCAAATTCATCATCTGTTTTGACCACATCAAGATCATCAGCCTTGGAAATATCGCAATGAACCTAGATTTATCACGCCGCGATTTCGTCGGTCTCAGCGGAATTGCATCTCTCGGAATCGTCTCGACGTTATCAAACAGCGCATCTGCCAATTCTACGCAGAGTTTCTCGCAGACGCCGGAAGGCGTCTTGAAAGATTTATTGGATGGAAATGCAAGGTTTGTCAGTGGGGAGGCCTCAAGTCCGCGTCGGACACCAAAGGATTTCAGTGCCTTGGAGGACTCTCAGAACCCCGAAGCCCTCATTATCACCTGTGCTGACTCCCGTGTGCCACCCGAAATCTTGTTTGACCAAGGAGTGGGCGATCTGTTCGTGGTGCGGATTGCTGGCAACATCGTCAACGGATCTGGCGTCGTCGTGAAAGGAAGTATTGAATACGCCATTACGGAACTGAATGTTCCACTCATCATGGTGCTGGGGCATAGCAACTGCGGCGCGGTCAATGCCGCCGTGAAGCACATCGATAAAAATGACGTTCCACCCGGCGCTTTGAATGAGCTGATTGGGCTGATTAAGCCCGCAGTTGAGCGTTCTAAAAAGCTACCTGGTGACTTGCTCGAAAATGCAATTCGCGAGAATGTCGTCATGGGAGTCGAGCGATTGCGAAAGCTGGACGCCATCGTTTCTAGGCCAGCCAACGCTAGCCCTATAAAAATTGTCGGGGCAACGTATGACCTGCGAACTGGTCGCGTCATGATTATGCCGTAAAGTTTTGTATCAGACTCACCAAGAAGCAAAGACGTCATCATGACTCACCAACTTTCTCGGCGTCGATTTGTTGAGACTGCCGCGGCGATAGGCATTGGTCTTCCTACGATGCTGCCATTGCGCAGCTTGGCAGGGCAGTCACCGAACGAGCGATTGTCGTTTGCGTGTATCGGGATGGGTGGCCAGATGAGGGGTTACCTGATCCCGGAACTTGCAAAACTGGAGCAGCAGATTGTCGCAATTTGCGATGTTGACAAACGGCAGCGGGAGAGTGCGCTAGAAATCAAGGGACTAAGTCAGGCTCGGGCGTATCACGATTATCGCGATCTCCTCGACAAAGAGACGGGCGTCGATGCTGTGATCATCGCGACTCCTGACCATTGGCATGTGCCCATTTGCCAAGCGGCTTTGGCGAGCGGCAAACATGTGTATTGCGAAAAGCCTCTCGCACATTCCGTAGCCGAATGCCGTGCCCTCGAAAAGTTAGCACTGAGCCACCCCAAATTGGCGACGCAGACGGGAAATCAAGGCTGCTCAACCGAAGGTTTTCGACGGAGTTTTGAAGTCATTCAATCCGGGTTACTGGGGCAGATCAACGAGGTGCATGTGTGGCATCCGGCTCATGGCTGGCCCAATGGCGTCGATCGTCCTGCGAACAGCGACCCGATTCCCGAGGGACTCGACTGGGATTTCTGGCTGGGTTCGGCCCCAACACGTCCTTGGAACAACGAGATTTATCATCCAGGCAAGTGGCGTGGCTGGTACGATTTCGGTGGCGGTTCAATGGCAGATTTCTGCTGTCATGGTTTTCAACTTGCTTACCGAGCGCTGGAACTTGATGCTCCAATACGAATTGCAGCGACGGGCGATGACATGGGACATGAGTCGTATCCGACACGCTGTACCGTGACGTTCGACTTCGCGGCCAAAGGAAATCGCGGACCACTCAAACTTTATTTTTACTCCGGCGATAATCATTTCCCTCCGCCTGAAATCACCAATGGTCCGGTGGACTCGACTGGTTGCTTGATTGTTGGCAGCGAAGGAACTCTCTCAGCTGGGCTGTGGAATACCGATTGTAATGTGCGGCTGAAAGGAGCCACGGAATTTCGTGGTGCCGATCATCCCGAAGTCTTGAAGATCGCAAAGACCCAACCCCGGATTGATACTGAAGTGCTTAAGTGGGATCCACGTCGCGCAGCAAAAGGGCAGCGTCCGCGTTGGAGTCAAGTAAATAATTCGCACATGTTCGAGTGGGTTCTAGCCTGTGCCGGGGACGCCAAATCCTACTCACCGTTCGAAATCGGAGCGCGCATCACCGAGGTCGGAATGCTGGGTGTCCTAGCACTCCGAATGCAGCAGCCAATCGTCTGGGATGCGGAAAGACGTCAAGCAACGGGCCTCCCCGAGGCCGATGACATTCTTGATCCACAGCCGTCTACGACTCTGTATCTCCCGAGATAACGACTCAGGACCGCCCGGACCGTCTCGCTGCAAGGGCCTTAAGACGATTGCCGTGGCGAATCCATCCGTGGCAATTGTGACGTTTCGCCCCACCGCAACTGCTCGCCATGCAGGTGCCAACACCCATAATCAGCCGTCTGTGTCGCAGTTGTTGTTGACTTCTCAGGAAGCGGAAATCGATTTTCTACATTAAATCAAAACTGCAAGTCATTTACACAGAACAGGTTATGTCGTTGACAGATTTTTGACACGCGCGTGACGGCGACTCAACACGCTGCTGTTGTCGAAAATCGTTTGGCATCGTATCGTGTGTGGATGTGATGGTGGCTGAAGTTTTTGAAATACTGCGTCGGCAAGCATCTCTGCTGTTGAATTCTTAGGCGAGCCAGACTTTTGGGTTCGTTGATTTAAAATATTTGGGATGGAACAAATGAGCGTTTCCAGTGTATCTGTGACTGCAGATCATGTACGCACTCCTGTCGAAATCAAACGCCAGCAGACACAGACGGACACGGACACGCTAGTGGCCGCATTTCATCCGCAGCAATTGCGGTGGAGTAACGTTGATTGGGTCGTGGCATTGTTTCTTATCGGCGTCCATGCGGGTGCGTTGGCAGCTCCATTTTTCTTCAGTTGGGCAGGACTTGCGGTCTGCATCGTGATGCATTGGGTCACCTGCAGTGTGGGAATCTGTCTGGGTTATCACCGTTATCTGTCGCACAAGTCCATGAAGCTGAAGGCTCCAGCCGAATTTGTGGCGATGGTTTGCGGTTGCCTGTCGGGAGAAGGTTCACCGATGACATGGGCGGCCACACATCGTCTGCATCATCACAAATCCGACCAAGAAGGTGATCCTCATTCTCCCATCAGAGCAGACGGTTGGTGGTCACATATTCTCTGGCTATTTCCGAAACGTTCTACCGAGTCGGGGCAAGTGCTTTATCGTCGCTATGTGCCAGAACTGGTCGATCGCCCGATGATGCAGTTTTTTGAGAAGACCTTTGCTCTGTGGTTGTGGGGCGGTGGCCTCATAATGCTGGTGGCTGGCTGGATTTTGGGTGGTTGGCGGATGGGCGTTTCACTGCTTGTCTGGGGCATGTGTGTGCGAATGGTGGCCGCGTACCACAGTACTTGGTTTGTAAATTCCGCAACGCATCTCTGGGGTTACCGGAATTACGACACCCGCGATCATTCACGCAACCTCTGGTGGGTTGCGATCCTTGCCTATGGTGAAGGTTGGCATAATAACCACCACGCTCATCCCGCAGTTGCCCCTGCCGGCCATAAGTGGTGGGAAGTGGATATCACTTGGTGGTCAATTCGCTTACTGCGTGCAGTTGGCTTGGCGTACGACGTCAAAGATCGGATTCCGAAAGGGCGGCGTGCAGATGACCACGATGGGCCGATGGAGCAGGGACAATCCGGCCACAGCGAGATGGCTTCAGTTCTGACGGAAGTCGTTGCCTAATCAGGCAACACGAATGATGTGTTCACGTTGCAGCATCCTGTAAAAGATGCGTCGTATCTGGGCCCGGAATTGCGGTTTTGTGAGAGGCCGCAGTCCAAGCCTTGCGATCACGGCAAAATTGACGCGATTGACATGGAAGCTGGGAACCCGTTCTGGGGCCAGTGGTGATACGCATCTCCCGCTGATGCTAGGCGTGCGACTTCTCCTGCTGTTGCCACAGCGGCATCTCCTCATCTGCGACATAGCTTTGGAGGATCTCGTGCGGCCGAAACCGGTTCTTGTAGTTCATCGAGGCACAGTCGCTAATGTAATAGCCCATGTAGAGCCATGAGCGTTCATGTGTGAGTCCATCTGCGATCTCTTTCTGAATTGAAAAGGTACCCAGTCCGCGGTCGCGATATTTCGGATCGTAAAAAAAGTAGATGCTGGACATTGCCACGGCGGTCACGTCTACCAATCCAAGGCCAATCAGGCGGCCGTTGTCGCGATATTGAAATTCCCGCGCGAACTGAAAGTTGCCCTCAAGGAACGATTCGCAATAGTGATCTTTCGTGATTTCACGCATCGGCCACTGGCGGCGCCGATGCATATCTAGGTGATAGTCGTTGTAAAGCGAAATATGTTCATCGCTTACGGTTGGCTGCTGGATTGTTAGCGTTAGCTCCGCGTTTTGTGTCAGGCACCGACGCTGATTTTTATTGGGTTTAAATTCCGGCAGACACACTCGCAGGCTGCGGCATTCGCGACATGCCGCACATACTGGACGAAACAGGGTTCTGCCAAAACGCCGCCAGCCTCGCGCGAGTAATTGTTCATAACGCGTCTCGCACAGGTCGTACGCAATCCGATAGATCATCCTTGCGGTTTGTCCTGGCAGGTAGGAACATGGCAATTCCGTGCCTTCAATTTCTAGTTCAGCAAAGGGCGTATCGTGTGTCATCTGTTTTAAATCCGCTAGACTACGTAATTTTAGTCAGCTGAGTTTTCTCTGTTTTTTTTGCAAAGTCCGTCTATGCATGACACTCTGAAACCTGCTCTCGCGGCATTATTACAAAACCGTGACCTGAGTGACACGGAATGCCGCGCGGCGATCGGTGCGATTATGGACGGGTTGTGCGAACCTGTCGAGATCGCTGCCTTCTTGACTGCCATGGCGGCTAAAGGTTCGGTGGCGGCTGAACTGGTCGGTGCAGCGTTGGCCATGCGGCAGCGAGCAACCTCGATCACCAGTCACAGTCGGCCATTGCTGGACACTTGCGGCACCGGTGGTGATCGACTTCACACGTTCAATATTAGCACCGCCGCCGCACTGGTCGCGGCATCCTGTGGCATCGCTGTGGCAAAGCATGGAAATCGTGGCGTCTCAAGTTCTAGCGGATCAGCCGACGTGCTGGAAACGCTAGGTGTCCATATTTCACTGTCGGCACGCGATGCAAGTCAGTGCTTGGACGATGTCGGACTAGCATTCTGTTTCGCACCACTCATTCACGGGGCGATGAAGTATGCGGCACCGGTCAGGCGGCAACTCGGATTCCCGACGATCTTCAATCTCCTCGGGCCGCTGACCAATCCCGCCGGTGCGGAGTATCAGTTGCTGGGAGCCAGCTCCATCGAACGGGCTGAACTGCTAGCAAACGCCCTGTCGCAACTCAACATTCAACGTGCGTTTGTGGTTTGCGGAAATAATGAACTAGACGAAGTTTCACTGTGGGGCGCAACAACCGTCTTCGATGTGCGTGCAAATACTGTGAGCCGGCAGGAATGGACGGCAAGTGATTTTGGATTAAAATGTTGTGAAGTTGCGTCGCTGCGTGTTACGTCTGCGGCTGAGAGTGCGGCGTTGATTCTGAATGTGCTGAAAGGCGTGGCGGGCCCAGCAACTGACATGGTCGTCGCCAATTCGGCGGCCGCATTGGTGGTCAGTGGGCAAGTTGACAGTCTGCGAGCTGGTGTGGATGCTGCCGCCGCTGCGATCAGTGCAGGGAAGTCACTCGCAATGCTGGAAGCATTGATTCAAAAGACGCGGTCATTGGCAAATTCAGCTAGCCAAGATGGATCAACGGCCGGAGGCGTTATCTGACGCGCGGGCATCAGTGGCGTGTAGGTCGATTCGCAAGAATTCGGCGGTGTGGCTAATTCATGGACAAAATTCTGACGAATGCGGCGCTCCCAAAACATCACAGTCAAACCCGCGTGGACGATAAAAGCTTTTGTGCATCTGCAAATTCACTCGTCTTCCCGCTACAAAGTATTTCTACATGTCCGAATATCTGCTGTTCGTACCCGCGGCACTCGCGACCGCACAATTTGAGAATTGCACGGTTATTTTTCATGACCAATTTTGGCCGAACGTGAGCGAACTGCGCCGTATCGCGGCGCGGCATTCCTGTTCCTACGTCGCCTTAACGGCCGCAAACAATGCGGATTCTGTTCGCCAGATGCTTAAAATGCTCAACGATTTAGCCCCCAGTGATCGGCGAATTGTCTTTGCGGATGATACGATTCCGCACGACCTTGCAGGAGTGTTTCCAAGGCCATTATGCTCACTGTTGAGACGCGTGCAGCCTTGTGATTTGCTGTGCCTTTCGCCAACGGCAGCCCAGCAAGCTGCCGAGCCAGACACGCTGCTCACAGCGTTATTCCGCGGCGAAGTTGCATCATCCGCTGTTGTCGCATGCCCGGCACTCGATCGATTTCCGCGGACGGGCCTAGGAACCGGCGACGCAAATTTTGGGCTCATGCCAGATGTATTGGAATCGGCGGTGAATGCAACTCTGGTCGACGCGAAATTGTCTGTTTCCGAGCGTCAATGCCTAACATCCGGAGTTTTGTTGCTGTGGGATTTTCTCGATGCAAGCCACGCGATTTCTCAGACGATGGAGGGACAAGGGACACCCCGCACGGCCGATTACTGGCACGCGATCATGCATCGTCGGGAACTAGATGCCGAAAATGCAGCTTACTGGTTGCGGCGTGTCGGTTCTCATCCAGCATTCGACAGACTGTCGGCAAACATCTTACGCTGGATGGCCGAAACAGGCGCGCCCGTTGAAGAACAAAAATTGGCTCAGCAAACAGTTTTCCCTCGCGGTCAGTTTGCCCCATTTGCCATGCTTGAATTGTCCAAACAAGCTCACCAAAAACCGGGGCTGTTAGCAGATCGCGCATTGCGACGGATGCAGTATTTTGAAATCCTGAATCTGTTGTCATGGTCGATGGGAACAAGCTCATCAACCTGCGAGGTTCGCATCAGCCCCCAGTAGACAATCCTCACGCGCAGCGTTACGCAATTGCGAGTTCGGCAATGTGATGACCGATATTCAATGAAGCGGTGGCGGCTGGCGACGGAGCGTTGCACACGTTGATGACACGATTGTGTCGCAGAATTACAAAATCGTCGAGCAGTTTTCCATCAAGTCCCAACGCTTGGGCTCTCACGCCGGCTGGAGCGGATTGGAGATGTTCGCCGCGAATTTCAGGCACCAATTGCTGCAGTGCTTTGACGAACGCCGCCTTAGAAATTGAGCGCCAAACTTCGCCAATTCCTGTCTTCCAGTTTCGCGCGACGAGTTTAGTGAATCCGGGATAGGTCAATGATTCAAAGACATCGCGGAGATTGATCGTACGCCAGTTGTAGCCTTCGCGCGCCAAAGCCAAAACGGCGTTCGGTCCACACTCGACGCCACCCTGAATCATCCGGGTGAAGTGGACACCCAGAAACGGAAAGCGGGGATCGGGCACTGGATAAATGAGTGTTTTGCAAAGATGGTGAGCTTCCGGCTTTATTTCAAAATACTCGCCTCGAAACGGAATAATGCGTTCCCGCATTTTCAAGCCACTCTGGCGTGCAATGCGATCACTGTGGAGCCCGCCACAGTTGATCACCTGAGATGCTTCGAGATCACCATCGGAAGTTTGTAAACGCACAAAGTCAGTGCGCTGGTCGATCGACTTGACGCAGCAGTTAAGATGAATTTGAGCGTTTGCCGCCAGCAGCAGACTTCCAAGTTTTTGACACATGCCAGGGTAATCAACAATGCCTGACTCCGGCACGTGAATCGCGGCAATGCCGGCACAGTGCGGTTCCAGTTGCTGGAGTCGGTCGACACCGATAACTGAGCAATCGACGCCATTTTGTTTGCCGCGTTCGAAGATGGTCTGCAGTTGTGGCAACTGCTGCGGATGGGTGGCAACAATCACCTTGCCTGTACGCTGCCATGGCACGCCATATGTATCGCAAAATGCCTCCAAAGCGGCTTTACCGTCACGACAGTTTTTTGCCCGCAGGGAGCCTGGCTTGTAGTAGATTCCCGAATGAATCACGCCTGAATTCCGGCCGGTTTGATGAAATGCCAGTCTGGGTTCTTTTTCGAGCACGGCAAGTTTCAGACTTGGATTTAACTGCGTCAATTGCCATGCCGTCGCCAGCCCGACGATTCCTCCACCAATAATTGCAAAGTCGAAACGCGGCACAGGGTTTGTGATTTCCAAGTTGATATTTCCCTGATCACTCACACTCGCAGATGTTCGAACGCCTCGCGAATTGACATGATGTAACTGACATAGAATGGGCCGAATTCCGCGTAGCCGGCGGAGGCTTTGTCAAAGCGCATCGTATAAACAATCTCTTTAATGTGCTCCGGTGCTCGGCTCCAGAGTGTGACGCCCCATTCCCAATCGTCAAACCCTGTGGCCGCCGTGATTAACTGAGAAACTCGACCAGCGAACTTGATCCCGGAGGTCGCATGTTCGGCCATTAACTCACTCCGAAAACTAAAAGGTTCCTTGTACCAATTGGCGAGTGGATGCCGTGCTTTGTTCATCGGATAAAAGGTCATCACGGGAAACGGAGGAAAGTCTGGATACAAACGCTGCTGATTCATGGCGGGCAGTCGCTGCTGATAGGCATTCAACTTGGCCTGAAATGCGGGGTCATCCGGCTTTGTGCCGTCCCGCTGGAGTCGCTCGGAATACTGCTCGACGGAAGGCACATATTCACTGACTTCCGTGATGGAGACAAATGAGTACGTCGGTTCTAGCACCGTTCCCAAACGACTCGCGCGAAGCCGCTGGACAAGAGCATCAATTTTGAGTGGGTCTGGATCCATCAGCATGAGACCCAAGTCCGCCCGATGCCCTGACACGGCGGAGACCTGCATCCGCAATGGAACATATTCGCCTTCTGCATTCAGAATGTCGATCACCTCCGCGCGGCCCTGAACGCGGTCGGATGGTTCAAGTGCCATAAGAGCCGCTTGGTTGATGCGGTAGTAGAGATGCAGGCAATGCCAGCCCTCTGTCATGAGCACAGTCGGTTCTGGGAGCGGAGCAGAATGTCCATGAGGGCGTTGCACGGCAGCGACTTTCAAAAGCGATCAGCACAAGGGAAAGGCAGACTTTTGCCAGCCCAAGATGATACACAACTCGACAACGCGCCAGATGAACATTCCACAGGGGCGAGTGTTGTTTTGTCGAACTTGGAAGTTTGCCCCTGTTTTGTTGATGCTCGCCACGTCTCAGGAACGCATCTGAGGTTAGAAAATGCGGGATTTTTGCATCGTTCCGTCGCGGGAACGCACCATTTGGAGCCGAAAAGGTCAGAAGTCCTGAAATACTCTCGTAATCGTCGAAAAAGCGCCGAACATTCGCCGGAGAATGTGATGTAATATCCTAGACCGCCAAATTTTTGAATTGCTGCCATTCAGGAGTCGCTAAGAAATGCAGAGTACAAGTGAGAAAACTAAATTGATCCGACCTTCAAATTGGGTCGTCTGTTTCGGCATGACAGTCGCTGTTTGTTCTTGGAATCCTGCAGCTGGTGCTGAAAACAAAGCGGCCGAAAAGACGAGCAGCAGTGCCGCAACGGATGCGGAAAAGCCCGCGACTGAAGGTTCCATTGTTGAATTCATTGATCAACAGCTTCGGCAGGGATGGGTAGACAATGAAATACAGCCGTCTGAAGCCGCGACTGACGAGGAGTGGATTCGGCGGATTTATCTAGATCTGTGTGGTCGCATTCCGACATTGGAAGAAGCGAATGGCTTTTTGAAGGACGAAAGTCCGCGTAAGAGATTTGTGTTGATCGAGACACTGCTTGCACACGAGGACTACGTCCGCAACTTTACGACAATCTGGACGAACAATAGTATCGGTCGCGGTGCCCCCCGCCGTGTGAGTCGCACGGGAATGGAAAAATTTTACCGTGAGGCATTCGCAAAAGAACGTCCTTGGAATGAGATTGTGGTCGATATCGTCACGGCATCAGGACACTACGAGGAAAACGGTGCGGTGAACTACACGCTCGCTCAAATGCAGATGCCCGACGATGGCGTGCAATTGACAGCAATGACGACACGTCTCTTCCTCGGTCTCCAAGTTCAATGCACCCAGTGCCATAATCATCCATTCAATAAGTGGCAGCAGGATCAATTCTGGGAATACAACAGCTTCTTCCGCCAAGTAAGAAAGGAAGATCATCGCAAGCTCGATCCAAACACTGGACGCATGGTCGATGATTATTCCGAAGTCACTTGGCAGGATTTTTCAGGGCCGGTTTATTACGAAAAACGCAGTGGTGTGATGCAAGTTGCGTTTCCGCGATTTGAAGGCCATGAAGTTGATCCAGGGGCCGATACCGATCGCCGGATCGAATTTGGAAAATTGCTGACGGAATCGATCGATGGTCAGCCTCCGCACATCGCTCAGGCCATGGTAAACCGCATGTGGAGTCATTTCTTTGGCTATGGATTCACGCGGCCTGTGGACGATATGGGGCCACATAATCCGGCCAGTCATCCCGAGTTACTACTGCGTTTGTCGCAGGAATTTGTGGCAAGTGGTTACAACATTAAACAGCTCATTCGCACAATTTGTGCGACCGAAGCTTACGGCCTTGGAAGCCAGTTCAATGACAAGAACAAGACTGATGATCCTGCGGCAGGTGAAATGCCATTGTTCAGTCACTTGTATTTGAAGTCGATGCAGGCTGAGCAGATGTATGACTCTCTGATCGTGGCCAGCAACGCACATCAATCTGGGCGTGGTGGCTGGAGTGCTCAAGAGGAGCAGCGCCAAAAATGGATGCAGCAGTTTGTGGTCGCATTCGAAAATGATGAGAACGACGAATCAACTACCTTCAATGGGACAATTCCGCAGGCTCTGATGATGATGAATAGCGAATTGATTGACAAAGCGTGTAGTATCGAACGTGGCAGTTTTCTGTTTGAGACAATGAGTAAGCCCGGCTCGGAACCACAGAAGATTCAGGATCTGTATCTTGCGGCTTTAAGCCGGCATCCAACGCGGTCTGAAATAAGCAAAGTTCAGAAGATGCTCAACGCAAATAGCTACCGTACTAACAAGCTCAATGGTTACCAAGATCTTTTCTGGGCTTTGTTGAATTCGAATGAGTTTGTGCTCATTCATTAAGAATTGGATCTAACAACGGAGTCTTGGGGATTTTAATAAACACCGTTCACACTCTTTAAGTTTACGATTTAATAACCTTTTTTCTAGGAGTAATCTACATGTCACTTTGGAATAACTACGGGATGAATCGCCGCCACTTTATGCAGCACATGGCGACAGCCGCGGCGACAATTCCTGCCATGAATTTTCTGTCACATGTTCAGGCCAATGCCGATGTTGTCAAGGCAAATCAGAAATCCTGCATCCTGATGTGGATGGGTGGCGGTCCTCCAACAATTGACATCTGGGACTTGAAACCGGAGTCAAAGAATGGTGGTGAGTTCAAACCAATCGATACTGCCGCCTCCGGCGTTCAAATTTCTGAACATATGCCTGAAACCGCAAAGATGTTCCAGGATCTATCCCTTGTGCGTTCCATGAGTACGCGTGAAGCCGACCACGGTCGCGGGCGATACTACATGCAGACTGCTTACGTGCCTAACCCGACGGTCGTTCATCCTACGTTTGGTTCAGTTGTGAGCTACGAACTTGGGAAGAACCGCACGGCACTTGAGATTCCGGCATTCGTGTCTGTGGATGGTGGTGCCGGGCAAGCAGGATTTCTGGGTATGACGCATGCTCCATTCGTGGTCGATAATACCGGACGGATCAGGAATGCCCCAACCGAAGAAGGCAAGATTCGACTTGCTGACCGGCTTACGATGCTTGCAGAGATTGAATCCAGCTTCATGGCGTCACGACGCGGCGAACTGCCAGGAGCACACAAGGACGTGTATCGAAATGCTGTCAATTTGATGACCTCAAAGCAAATGACGGCCTTTGACGCAGCAAAAGCAGAAGCCAGCCTTGGGCTTGAAGCTGAATCCGAAGCTACAAAAGAAGCTTACGGTAAGAACGGATTCGGGCAAGGATTGCTCATGGCCCGTAGATTAGTTCAGGTGGGTGTTCCGTTTGTCGAAGTGAATATGGGTGGTTGGGACCTGCACGCCGGGGTTTTCGACACCTTGAAAAATCAAAGACTGCCGCAGTTGGATAAGGGCATCGCTGCGATCACAGCCGATCTTAAGCAGCGTGGAATGCTCGACAATACTGTGCTTGTATGGATGGGCGAATTCGGACGTACGCCGCGAATCAATCAAGATGTAGGTCGTGACCACTGGGCTGCATCATGGAGCGTGATGATGGGCGGCGGCGGATTGAAAAACGGCCAAGCTGTTGGAGCGACCGATAAGGACGGTCTCCAAATTGCTGACGGAAGTAAGGCATACTTGCCCGGCGATATCTGGGCCACGGTGGCGATGGCGATGGGTATCCCGGTGAACACCGTGCATACTTCAAAGCGTGGTCGACCGATGAAATTGGCAAATGGTGGAACGCCAATTCAGGAACTGATTGGCTAATCTCATTCGGAGATGAGAATCTGAATTTAGAAGCCCGGACTGAAAAGTTCGGGCTTCTAATCTGTCGGACTATGCTGAATTGAAAAACGTTGATAATTCATGCTGAATCGTGTCAGAGAGAGTTGGTGGAGAGATTTTTATGGCTGCGTCCTCGCCACAATCTGCAACTGAAAACTGTGGCAGTCAACAGGCGCCCAGTGAAGACTTTGTTCGATTATTTACGCAGTCACAGCGAGTTCTCTATCTCTTCATAGTCCCGCTTGTTCATACCACTGCAGACGCTGATGAAGTCTTGCAGGAAAGTAACGTCGTGATCCTGAGCAAATGGGGCCAATTTGAAATGGGAACAAATTTTTTAGCTTGGTGTCGGGCGATCGCCCGCTTGGAAGTGTTTCGCTTTCGCAGATCACGGCACCATCGCGTTCAGTTGCTTGGTGATGATGTGGTTGGTTTATTGGCTGACGAGATGCAAGAACAACCGAGTGATTTTGAGCAGCATCGTGATGCGTTAACCGAATGTATCGGCAAATTGCGATCGCAGGATCGGGAGCTGATTCAAAGACGCTACTCGACAGGATTGAATGGCGACAACGTTGCGCAGCAACTGGGACGTCCCGCGAACTCGGTTTACCAATCTTTGGGACGTGTTCGTCGCGTGTTGCTTGAATGTATCCGCCGCCGACTGGCTGCAGGAGGTGTGCATTGAACAACCATGACGAGACTTTTTTGACGCTTTGCAATCTCTGGTGCGATGAGCAACTCTCAGTCAAACAATTTCAGGACCTTGAGGAGTTACTGCGATCCGATCGTGGCCGTTTGCGGACTTTTGTCGAATTTACTCAGCTACATGGTCAGCTTGCATGGGACGGTGGCGTGGTCGCAGGTTCTGGTCTGATAGGTATTGCCGAAGGCACTGCTTCACTCCTGAGGACTGATTGCCAAATTGCCCCTGAAGTTCGGCAACGCAGATCACGTTATAGTCCGAGACTGGTTGCGGCAGTTGCTGCGTGCCTCCTGTTTGCCGGGATTGCAACATTCAACTGGCGTGAGACGCGTGTGTGGCAACTTACGAAGGTTGTGACACAGGCGGATAATGGGGAAAAATCGATTCCAATTCATCTGCAGCCGGTATCCAAACAACTTACAAGCTCTGAACAAAACGTTGCCGAAAGCGGCGAAACTAGCCAACTCGATCCCATCCTACGGAACGATGTGCGGTCGGAAGTTCTTACGTCTGAGATCGCTGTGACCGATCCAAATGCGGGACGTGACGCCCAATCAATTCCACTGCCTCCCGTAGTCCTCGACGATGCCTCGATCATTGCAGAAGTTGATAGGCTTGTCGCAGCGACATGGTCAGACCACAACGTTAGTGCAGCGGACGTGGCAGATGATCATGAGTGGGTGCGTCGTTGTTTTTTGACACTCACCGGTCGCATACCTACGGTGACCGAAGCATCCACATTTGTTGCCTTAACCTCACAACGGAAACGGACTGCACTTGTCGATTCTTTACTGGAGGATTCGCGTTATGCAGAAAACCTCTCGGTGACTTGGACAAATCTCCTGATCGGTCGTACCAATGCTCGCGAAGTAGACCAAGAATCGCTCTATGAATTCCTCTTGCGACAGTTTTCAGAGAATCGCCCTTGGATGGAAACAGTTGGCGATCTGATTTCGGCTGAAGGTCGCAGTGATCAGAACGGAGCGACAAATTTTCTGCTCGCCCACCTCAACGACCAAGCAACTCCGGCTACGGCTGTGACAGCACGTTTGTTTTTAGGGCAGCAGGTACAGTGTACTCAGTGTCACGATCATCCTTTTACAAAGGACCGCAGTCAGGATGAATTTTGGTCGCTCAATGCATTTTTCAAGCAAACCGAACGTCGACGGCTGAGCGTGACGGAGACCGAGGGGAAGATGGAGAATGTCTGGACATTAACGGACACAGGTTCGCCCGGAATGACGTTTTATGACACATTGCGTGGCCAGACGAAGGCCGTATTACCTGAGTTTGATGGTCACGTGATGCTGGCCGATGATTCACGGCCGCGTCGGGCCGAATTAGTGCGATTGTTGGCGACAGATAGTCATCAGTTGGTTGCTCAGGCGATGGTCAATCGAACATGGGCTCAGGTTTTTGGCTACGGCTTTACGAGTCCGATCGATGATCTTGGGCAACACAATCCGGTCAGCCATCCTGAATTACTAAAATTCCTGACGCAGTCCTTTGCAAAATCCGACTATGACGTCCGACGATTGCTCCGTTGGCTCGCGTTATCTCAAACGTTTCAGCTGTCCAGTGTACAGGCTGAACAGTCCGTGGTGATTGATGATCCGGAAGAAGGCGGCACTCCGCTCTTCTCACGCGCATATCCGCGTCCGATGGAACCGGAGCAGGTCTACGATTCCATCCGGATTGCGATCCGTTCTGCTGCAGATCAGCCGATTGACTCTTCAATTGGCAGCGCGCACCGTCGCGAATGGGTCGAGCAGTTTGTGCGTTCGTATGGGACCGATGAAAACGATGAACAACTTGCATTTGGCGGCAATATTGCCCAGGCAATGCTCATGATGAATGGTCCTGAGCTTCAGTCCGCGATCCCACTGACAGCAGTCGAAGTGACCAAGACTGTTAACGACGGTCCACAAGGCATCCAGAAATCACTGGAGCGAATCGCGATGGCCACCCTGAATCGAGAGCCATCAGTACGGGAAGAGAAGATCTTCCGTGGCCGCTATCGAGCTCTCATGCGTTCGATGCCGAACGATGTGGCCATCCGCACGGCGACGGAAGATATGCTTTGGGCTTACCTAAACAGCAGCGAATTCACTTCCGTCCACTAGAAACGGCGCAGACGACGATCAGCGTTTTCTGTGACGCCATTTCTGCGTCAGTATTGGCAGAACGTTGACCCAGCCGCAGTAACTGGTCATCGCAGAGAAGACGAGGGCTAAGCCCATAAATGACGTCCAACACAGACCGATCTGCCGTGAGGTTGCCATGACTGTCAACACCACACCGGCAATGACTAGCAGTCCATTGTCGCCTAGCCTGCAGAATTAAGCATCACGGCTTTGGCACTTTGGACAGAAATAAGTCGCTCGCTTCGATGGCGCAAGTGACATCGACCGAATAGCGGTCCCGCATATTTCGCAGCGTTGACCACGTCGGTGGTAGACATGGTGTGTCCAGCGACCGCCTTGGTTGTAACTGTCCCACAGAACCGTCGAGATTGCCTCCAGCAAGCGTTCGATTTGGACGGGTCGCAATTCACAGCCGACAATACGGGGATCGAGTCCAGCACGATACAGAGCTTCGCTCTTTGCGATATTGCCGACGCCACATAGAACCTTCTGGTCTAGCGACGCTTCTGATATCGCAAGTTTTGTTGCTCCCAGTGACTGATAAATTTCGTCTCTGGGGAACGGAAGTGACATTGCGTCGGAGCCAAGTGAATTGCACTGAAGTTTCACTGCGTCTTCGTTTACGAGTTTGAGCATCTGCCCTTTGAGGTTGCAGATTGTGAATGGCCCGACATACAAGGCCAGCCACATCGTGTCCGGGAAGAAGAGTTGCTGCCCTGTCAGTTTCCGCCAAATGCCTTTCATCAACAGGTGATTGTGCAGAAACCTGCCTTCATCGAATTCGATGAAGATGTGCTTTCCTTTACAGAAGGCACGCAGAACCGTACGCCCTGTCAATTTTTCAGCAGGAATGTCAATTCGGGCAGAGTGGCAGCGAACAATCCGGCGAGCTTGAAGATGTTTATGCAGCCATTCTGTTCTGCGGAGAACTTGCGGACCCTCTGACACACGAAATCCTTCTCTCGGCTCCGAGTCTCTATCTCTGATGCCAACAGTTGCTTTGGTTTATTTCGGAGACGCTGCTCGCTCCACTTTGATCCACTCGACTTCCATCTTGAACGGCCCGGCTTTTTCATCGCCCAACAGAAATCCAACAGAATAGATCTCATCTGGTTTCACTTCACCAGCACCTTTTAAGACCCGGCCAAATGAAGTCGCTTCGAATTTGTCGAGCTGCACTTTGATCTCGATCCATTCATCTTTTTTCGTTTCCACAGCAGCACGATAAGAGAAGGCTGTCAATCGCCTGTCGAGGTATAGGTTCACCGTGTATTCCCGCCCATCGCCACGGACTTTGGCGACCAGCGTATCACCTTTCTCCAGCCCGAGTTTCTTTCCCTTTGTCCGTACCGATGCAAAGCCACCATTGTTTTCTAAAGACAGTGTGCCGAAAAACTCCATCGTCTTCTCGTCGGTGATCTTGAATTCACCCTTGGAGACGCCACCCATGACACCATCGTTAACGGTCTGCCACTCTTTCGCAGCGTCGGCTCCCGTGAAGTCGAACAAGGGCGTCAGTGTGTCTTCAGCCATGGCAAACGACCCCATCAGAATCATCAGTGGCAACACTAGAATTTGCTGGATCATGTTAGGTTTTGCTTTCTTCATCGATTGTTCCATGTGCTGCTCAATTATAGCACCGTCACCCGGGATACCCACACGAAATACGGAACCTGTGCCACAGCAACCCACTTGTAATGCTTCCAGACGGCCATCGACATCCAGATGATTGTCATCCAGACAACGAGAATGTC
>QWQG01000136.1 GCA_003670925.1 Planctomycetota bacterium
CAGACCGTGACATAGATTTCTCTCCATAGCATGCGATGACAATTCGTATGCTGCGGAGGTATACTCAAAATGCCTCAGCGGCGCAACTACCCATTTTACCAAATTGTCCTAATGTGCGCGCTGGCCTTGGGTAGCTTACTGCGTTGCGGCCTCGGATAGCGAACTGAAATTCTCTGAGTTGCGGAGCTATGTGCAGCAGCGACTGCCGGACTACATGCTGCCTGCGGCCTTCGTGCGGCTGGATTCCCTACCACTGACGCCCAGCGGCAAGGTCAACCGCCGCGGGTTACCTGCCCCTGACGATTCACGGCCGGAACTGGACACAGGCTTTGTCGCGCCTCGGACTCCGATCGAACAGCAACTCTCGGCCATCTGGAGTGAGGTGCTGGGCATCGATGAGATTGGTATCCATGACAACTTCTTTGCCCTCGGCGGACATTCGCTGCTGGCGACGCGAGTGAACGCACGAATTTCGTCTGCGTTGCAGGTGAATCTGCCGCTGCGGACACTGTTTGAAGCTCCCACGATTGCTGAGCTGGTCCTGCGTTTCGAGGCCCACCAGCAGCGTCCGCGTCCGGAACCGACTACCGATACGTTTCTGAGCATTGTTCGCCCGTCCACGGGATGCGGGACCGTGATCTGCGTTGGCGGCCATGTCACTGAACTAGCGAAGTCGCTTTCCCAAAGCATCGGAATCATTTACCTCGGCAGCGGAAGTATGGAACCTGTCCGCTTCCATCAATTCGGGATTGAGGGAGTCGTCGAGCGTTATGTGACCGAATTACTGCAAGCTCGTCTACAGGGCCCGCTGGTCATCGTGGGGTACAGCTACAGCGGTCTCGTCGCCTATGCATTGGCGACTCGCCTGCGACAGTTGCTGCAGGATCAAGTGGTGGCAGTCCTACTGGAACCTGCTCTTCCTAAAATACCCAGGAATCCGGTTCGTGATCTGGTCCTGAGAATTGGCGGCTACGTTCGCAAACTCTGTCACCATGGGCCGAGCGTGTTCTACGCATCGGTCCGTTTCCGTCTTAAGAAGTACGTTCAGAAACGTCAGCTTGCCGCCGTTCCGGAAGCCCACCAGGACTTGTGGCAGGTCATTGCGCCTCAGCTCTACCGTAATGTCGCTGCGTTCAGCCCGTCACCAACACTTGTCGATGGCGTTCATCTTGTGGCAGGTGCGCCTTGGCTCAGCGGACAATTCGGCCGTTTTCAAACACAGCTCAGTGAGTCTCCATGTATTCTCAACCTCGGAGAAGTGACACATGATGAAGCAGTGAACAAACAGGAATGCATCGCCTCTTGGACCAGACTGATCCGTGAGATCCTAGGCGATCGAGAACGTCCGGGCGTTTCAATGCCAGACGTCACGCCTGGAATGCATCATGTCGGAGAAATTCGGGCACTTTAATTCAGATGCATCGGTTAATGAGACACGCTCAATACAGGGACCCGAGCAAGTCTCTGAGATTTCGTCCTGGCGTCGGCTGAGCTTCAGGTTAGTGGACGAGTGCGGTGCTATGCACCTGTATGACGTATGCACCTGTATGACGTATGAATGGACACAAAGGCACACGAATAGTCGCGGACATCAACGGCAGTCGTTGTGTTTTTGATTCTTGTGAAGTGGCGTTACGTCGCAAATTGCCTGGGCGCCAGAACCCGCCCCCGCGAAAATCGGCCGGAACGCGTGAGCGCCCGGTTTGCGTTTGCCGAACGACAGACGCGATTTCCAGACGGCCTGTCCGCAACCACAAATCCGGAAGTACCGATGTCAATAAAGTGTTAGCAGCAAAGCATTTACGCATGCAGGTGCGTGGCACCATGACCACCATTATCGATGCCTCCGTGAAATACAAAAACCAGAAGCAACCAGACTGTTTCAATCTTGATTTTTCGGGTACTGTTCTTCATAGGTGGCGTTTCTTTCGGGAGGAATTGGTATTTTTTTGGTAGCCTGCGAGTTCTTTGAAGTCCGGGATGATTCCCGGGACGACCCCAGTCGGACATGAGCAGATAAGGGTAAGCAATGACGAGTCCGTTTGACTTGACCGGCCGTACAGCGATCGTCACAGGTGCCGGTGTCGGCATTGGGCGGGCAGTCGCGGAGACTTTGGCCGGCGCGGGCGCCCGGGTGATTCTTCATTGTCACCGAAGCCGTAGCGGCGCGGAAGAAGCATTGGAGGCGATTCGTCGACAGGGTGGTGAAGGATGGGTGTTTTCCGCCGATTTGTCCGATGCCAAGCAGGCGGCTGAACTGGTCGATCAGGCTGTGCAGGCGGCCGGGAGGCTCGATATTCTGGTCAACAATACGGGGTCGGTAGTGCAGCGCACGAAGATTGAAGATTGTTCGCTCGAAGTCTGGCAGTCGGCACTGGCCGTCAATTTGACGTCGGCATTCCTCGTAACACAGCGGGCGATTCCTCATCTGCGAGCCAGCGGGAACGGCGCGATCGTCAACAATCTGTCGCTCAGTGTGCAGACGGGTGGTGCAAATGGGGCTGGACCCTATGCAGCCGCCAAAGGAGGACTCCAGGTCTTGACGCGAACCTTGGCGCGGGAACTGGCCCCGGAGATTCGCACGAATGCCATCATGCCGGGGGTCATTGAAACGCGGCATCACGAGCAGTTCACGACGACGGAACGGATGATTGAGTATCGAGCGCAGACCCCGCTGGGACGCAATGGAACCAGCGACGAAGTGGCACAAACCGTGCTGTATCTGGTCAGTGACGCCGCCCGTTTTGTGAACGGGGCTCTGATCGACATCAGTGGCGGCAGGTTCTTGCGCTAGTCCATTATTTATCCCTCAATCGCGGGTGCGTGTTCATGTTGTTTTTGCAGACGACCTTCACAGATCGGCCCTCAGCACCGGAGAGGACTTCAATCTCCTTGACGGAACTTCCATCCGCCCCTCGCTCTTGGGGGACAACAAACGTGGCTGTGCCCGCCGACGTGTAAGTTTGACCGTCATCGGACACCAGCACATCGACCCGACTGGCCGGATAAATTCCGGCTTCCTGGCAGTCGAAGAACCGTCCAACCACCCTTTGGATCTTCGGGCTCACCCCCATCTCGATGACCGCCTCGAGATCGCTGTCACCCAGCCTCAGCACTTCGGGCGAGCCCCAACAACTGCCGACTCATTGAGAACGAGCGGTTCAATGAAGGCCGGCGACGCAGCGACTGGGACGGAACCGTCAAGCGTGTATCGGATCTTGCCAGTCTCCATCGTAGAGATAACGATCAGGCTTATCGAATCCTCGAACCATTGGCTGTCAGGAAGCAGTCCTCCTGGATGCAAGGTCAGCGGAGAAAATGTGTACGCCTGCAACCATGGGGGAGCAAGAGCCTAGCCAGTCTCGTCAAAGAGCTGAGCGCTGACTATCAGATTGTCAACGATCGAGATCGGTTCGGAATACATCTTTGACGCGCCAGTGGGCAACGATCCGTCCAATGTAAACCGGACTACGCCGAGGGAAGGCCAACCGGAGAGCTGCAGTGATGTCGGGACGGTGACATCCCGATGTAGCAAGCCCTCCTCGATTGTTGGACTCTGCCGGATCGCAAAACCAGACAACAGGCGGTCGAGAACCTCGTCTGCAGCTTCCGACCGGAGTTTAAAGTTAGTCGGGTCAGGCACCGTGTCCGGTCCCCAGGATCGTTCTTGCCGTTCAGGAATTCCACCGCGCAGCCAGCGAAAATTGACTTCGCCTTTCTGTTCCCAAATCGGCAACAAGGCACCAAGAACGGGATCACCTTTTTTAAGCACGCTGCCATTGCCGTAATACATGGACCACGCATACCAAGGAACTCCCGCTAAGTTCCACGGAACGGTCATTGTCGGCATGCGGCCAATCGTTAATCGTCATCGCAGGCACGACAGCCACGTTTCCTCGACAGCTGATGGATTGGAGCAAGGTTGCCGTACCTTCGGCAACAGCGCGGTAGTCAAAGCCTGCGACAGTCACGAATTTCTTGGCCTCCAGTCGATGTGCGCCTTCACGCGTGCTGACGATTTCCAGTTTCTGGACCATCAGGATATCGTCGCCAGCCTTGAGCTGGTTGTTGATCTTCAGCACGATGTCGCCGTCGTGCGATGATCCGTCGCTCACTTTGAGATTCAAGCCGCTGAGCAACCGGAGTTCCTCACCCAAAATATTGGCGAGCGGTCTTAGCTCCGGGCTGGCAACGAGAATTCTAGATTCTGATCCGATGCGTACCTCGCCAGACTCCACGTTGACGGACTTTGGCCACGGCAACAGATTCAATGGCAAGTTCCCGGGAGTCGTCTCGGCCGTAACGCCCGACGAGGGAATCGCCGAACACGCCACAAGCAGGATTAGCGATCGCGACGCCATGCCCCACTCTGAATATTTCTTCATCTCAGGCATGTTGAATCCCTGTTTGGTCTGCCTATTTTCTGCTGGGTTTCTGCCATCACGGTTGGTCAGAAGTCCTATTTATTTTTCTGCTGCGGAGCTTCGCCAAATACGTTTTCGCGTTCCAGCGGCAACTGAAATCCGTCAGAAATGCGCGTCATGTACAGGCCGCGACAAAGCCACCAGAATGTTGACATCGCTTTTTCCGGTCCAAGATCCTGCTCGAGTGTCCGGTAGTCCTCCGCGGTCAGCGTCCAAGGGGCTTTGCTCAGTTTCCGAGCATAAGCGTAAGCTCGCTGTTCTTCCAACGGAAACGCAGACCAATCATTGCTGGCCAGCTGGCGGGTTCGATCGGCAACTTGGTTTTTATCAAGCCCAGCAACTTCCAGCAGCATTTCGCAGTGGCCCATACAGTAGTTGCACTCAATCGTGCGGGTCTGAATCCAGAAGAGGCTCTCTTCGAAGACCCGATTACCAGGCCGTTCGGCCCACATCGTGCGCGTCGCAACACTCCACGGTATCTGCAACTCTGCCGCGTAGCCGTATGTCATCAGGCTCCAGACGATTCGCGTGGGTCGAGTCGCCATGGCTGGCGGAAGTTTTCCTCTCACGTCTTCCCATGACGGAATGGGCAGCCGGGGTTTGCGGTCGCGCTGTTGCGCAAGTCGTGTCTGCAATTCATCGAATGAGATGGCAGCCCAGTCAGCTTCGTCGGGGATCACATCTTCACCAGCACCCGACAGTGTCGGCACCTCACCGGGCGGCGGTATGAGTGACGCAATCTGGAGGGCCCCTTCGGCGAATTCAACATCCAGCGGAGCGAGCGGGCCATGGGCTTCAATCGGCAGATTCAGACCGAGCACAATGCGATCTTGAAAATTGCCGTACGCGGCCAGCAATACCATCGACGCGACCTGCTTGTTGCCAAATTGTGTTCGCAGATCTTCAAACATTTCATCAGAGATCGTTGGCGCAGCAACCGTCAGCAGGCGTGCGAACTCCAAGCACTTGCGATCCGCTTCCGGCCAAGCGTTTGGATCCCCTGTGAGAGTCGTGATTTCCGCTGCAGACGCTCCGGCTCGCCGGAGGTCGGCGATGGCATAGGCTTGCGAGTATCCACAGTGATTTGCGTTGGCAATCACCCATCTCATTTTCGCGCGCAGGATGGGATCGACCGGACTTTTTGTACGATGAGCAAAATCTAATTCCAGCATCGCCGCTGCTGTCCGAGGCAGATGAGTGGCAACCGCGCGAGCCCATGATGGCAACGGCTGCCCGGAACCAGAAATCACCTTGGGAAGCAGCCTCCAACCTTCTACATCATCGGAGATGGCCACAGTTGGTTTTGCGTTTGCCTCTTCCAGCGTCAACATGAGAAGTGCCTGTTCCATTTCTTCGGGTTTGAATCCAAACGGCCCACGGCCACTTTTGTATGCGACGCGTCCGTTCGTGTCGATGACGTAAAGCCGAGCCGGCATGCCGCTGTAAGCGTTGCCAACCGTGTCGTTAATGTCATCGACAAGCAACGGCATCGAAGGATTTAGCTTCGCCGCGCATTGTTCGGCGACCGCGTGTCGCTCTTCGAAGGTCGTTGGCTGAGCAACCGAGACTCCCACTTTATCATTCGACTTCATCGCCCAGCCGTCCGTGGGATGAGCTTCGCGAACGTAAACCATCAGAAAGTCGGCGTTGTCTTTCTGACGTTCGCGTACGGCTTCGACGGCCGGATAGGTGGATCGAAACGGACCGCAGGTGAAGTTGCCAAAGACCAGCACAACCGGCTTCTTCCCAATCCGATCGGATAGACGGATCGGTTCACCGCCACCCAACGGCCGTAGCTCAAAATCGGGCGCCAATTCATCAACGTCCGGGCCTTCCTGCAACGATCCAATTTCTCCGGCCATCAATCCCTTGATGAGAGTTTCTTTGCTCGGCATGTCGCCCGGTGAGAACCCATTGCCCGGCGGAATGAGGGCATCACGCAACTGTTCCGCCCGAATTGTATCGCTGTCACCCGCGATTTTCTCAAAAAACGCCTGCCATTCTTCGGTTGTCAGCTTACCATCTCCACTGGGATCGATGCGGCGAAACATTCGCCCAATCATGTACGACTGCCGTACCCACGGATTATTATCAGACCAATCGAGGTCGGAGCCAGAGATGCTGTCATCGCGATCTCGGTCGAGCATTTTGAAAATGGTTGGATCACCCTGAAACTTGTCTTTCGGCAGCGCCCCATCGGCAGGAACGCCATTTTTGTCTGCAAGCCACTGCCAAGAGAATCGACTCTTCGCGGGACCAAACCAGCCGTGAGTGCCATCCAACTGCCCGTCGCGAACGATCACGAGGTACATGGCGACAGCTTCTGGTATTTCTTTGCCTTCGTAAGCAGCTTCGATTTGCTCCGGCGAGTACTTGAGCAACTCTGGCCCCGGCGGAGGTGGTTCGGATGCATGAAGTTCTGAGACCGCCGCGCGTGCTGGCCCAGAATCGTCATCGCAACCACTTGCTGACGATCTCCACGTGATGCTGTCGAATGACATGACGACTGCCGCCAGCAAGATCACGGACACCGTTCGACCCCTCTGCCTAGGATTCACATTTTCGTTTCGAGTCATTGATTTTTCCAAACGGGTCGTTTGTTGAAATAACACGTGCCTGATCCGAAAGCATATCACGAATTCGGGACGAGTGCGCGCCTCATAACAGCATGATGGCACCCCGAATCGCCTCCAGAGCTTCGGGATCAAGCTCCCCTGTCGTTATTGACAGCAGAAAGCCACGATGACTGGGATCGAGACATGGGTATCGGGAACGAAACGTGCAACTACTCCAACGCCAATCCCGCTGCCTCCGTTACTCGATTAAAGTACGCACAACTGGCGACGTGGTTGATGGTCTGCACGACCTGAGCCGGACTGTTCAGCTTCAGAGCCAAAACCGCGTCTTCGTCAGTGAGTGCAATGGGTGAAGCGGCCAGATGCTGGGCGAAAGTGAACAACGCCTGATCCGCCTCACTCCAAGTTGTTCGGTCGCCATCCAGTCTGAAAATCTGATCTTCAGATTGTCCAAGTGACATCAGCTTCTTGTGCGCCTGTCCGACGGCATACCACGCGCGATCCTGTCGCGCGATGATCCAGTTGAGCTGAACTTTTTGAAGTTCTGTCAGTTCCCCGGTTTGCTTTTCGCGGGCGACAAGGCTCGGCAGACGTCCCCGGCCTTCGTTGGGGAAATTGCCAATCAGCCGAATCCAGCTTGTCACAGGAACCGCCTGTCCGGACTCCTGCAGCCATGCCGCTGCCGGAGCCTTATCCACCAGCGGCAGTCGTGGTATTCGGGTGGCGACTGAAGCCAGTTTTGCCTGCACTTCGTCGCGATCTTCCAATTCAGGACGACTGCTGAAACCTTGGCCGCTCGGTTTTCCGTTGAAGATCTCCAGCGGCGCAACGATAGAGATTTTGCTTCGAAATTTTTCCGATGTCGGAGTGGTGAAGTTGTCTGCATGCTCTGCCGTCGCAGGGGCTGCCGGACCGCCACGACCAGTGAACGTGTTCCCCGCCGACTGAGGAAGGCCCGTGCCTTCCTTCCATCGATTGATGGCATTATTGCCTGACATCGACATCGTCATTTCGACTACCTGCAGCGGCGTATAGTGTTGCTTGATTCGATGAATTTCCGCTTCCGTCAAGCGATGCGGTTCGTAGGTCAGCAGGCGCGCGTAGGCAAATGCCGCTTGTTCCTGTTTGCTGTAAGCGGACCAGTCGGCATCAAGCGCGGCAATTGCATCGTCCTTCATGCCGGTGGCCGATAGTTTCCACTCCTGATGGCCAAGGCAGTACTGACAGTTGTTTGTTCGAGAAACGATCCAGAACAGCATCGTCTTGAACTGATACGTCAGCGTCATGTTCTCATCAGCGTTGCGCGTGAAATCCATTCGCGGCGCGTGGGCAGGGGCCAGTGTTCCCGGCGCTGCGGCTGGGCGCGGTCGAGCGCCGCCGAAGATGGTTCCTTCCACCGCTGGAACGTAGTTATATCGCAGGCGGGCTTCATAATTAGTGCTGCGTTCGCCCAGTTCTTCCTGCTCTTTGTCAGTCAGTTCCGGAAGCGGAATTCGATACGGACGCTGCTTCATGTCCTCGAGCAATTCCTTCATCTCAGGGCGAGTTGCGGGAATTGGCCGAGGAGTCTTCACAGGCGAATCGGCAAGGCAGACGGCTGCTCCGGCGGAAGCAAGCATGAGAAACAAACAGCTTCTTTTAACGAACATCAGATGTCTTTCCTGTCAAATAGAGGACTTAGACTTGCGGGCATGGACAAAGCGCCTGTTTCCTTCCGGAAACTGGTTTACTGTGGGAAAATCGTCACGACTGGGGTGGTTCCCACAATGTAAGTCACGGTGGATTCGGAAGACTCAAACTGCCGCGCCACCCGGATATGCAGGTTAGAGCCGTCAGACGTCTCTTCATTCGTCACAATCTCGAACGCGACAAGTTTCTCCCCCTGCTCCCAAGCCGGATCACCGACGACAATTTCAGGCTGCAAATTTTTAGGAGACTGACCTGCGATCCAAGCCTGCATCGCTTGTTGAACGGCGGCACGGGCGAGTTCCTGATCAAGCGGGTAACTGGGTGTCTGCTGTGAGCACCCCGCGCCAAAAAACACGAGCAAAACGCCGAGAATGCCACGCCGGGAAAAATACGAGAGAAGCATGTTTCGAATTTCATGTGAAAGGAGAAAGCGACGTCGGGCGGGTAGACTTAGACCCACCGGACGCCAATGGGTAGCGGATGCCTTGTATCTCCAGAGGCGATTGGGCAACTAGAATTCACTCAGCACTTCGCCGCCATCTCTGCTTCCCAGACTTCTCCACGTATTCACGTCCAGAGTTTCCGAAACAAACCGGACGGATCCGTCACACAGCACCAACTGCACCCCACCGGTGTGCTGGCTATTGGCTGTCGTCGCAATTCTCCCCGGAGGAAACATGCACGAACGACCATTCGGTGGCAAAACATGGTTGTACTGGTTCGTGGAATGGTACTGTTGCAGCCATGGACCACCGACGTTGGAATATCCCTGCTGAGACAGGTCTGTCACATTGGCCGCGTTACACTGCAAAGTCGCCTCGTCAGCATTGTTGGGATAGGTCCCTGGACGATAAGTGTCGAGCTTTGGTGAAGAAATCCCATTGTTTCCGTCACCTGTCATCTTCTCAGCCATGGCGGCAGTATTACTCAAACCGTCGGTCACATCACCGAAGCGGATTCTGCTGTTGTGAAAGACCACGCCGCTGGCAGGAGGTTGACCGATTGCTCCGGATGAGTACATCACGATGCCGGACCCGGCATTCCAGTAGTAGTTATTGCGACCTCCGATGGATGCGGGCAGTCTCGTGGGATCTGACACGCAGCGGAATCCGGGCAGTTCGGTGTTTCGAGCAACCGTATTGTTAACGTGGTCATAAGCAACATTGAAATCCACCAGAAGGTACAAGTTGTACTGCTCAAGATATGGCAGGAGGCGCGCATGTGCTGAGACAGCAGTCGAGCTGCCGTTCACATCGGCAATGGGAATGCAGGAATAGACGTCGTGGTAGTTGTGGATCGCAAGCCCAAGCTGTTTCAGATTATTTTTGCACTGAATGCGTCGAGCTGCTTCACGAGCCTGCTGAACAGCGGGCAACAAGAGGGAAATCAGGATCGCAATAATGGCGATTACAACGAGCAATTCAATGAGGGTAAAACCTCGCGATTTACGGTTCAGACGGAGCATGGGAAGTACCTTCAACGGAAAAGACGGAAAAAATAACTCAACAGAAAAAGAACACCGACGCAAACGCGACGGAAGCATTGCAAATCGAAAATGAACGGCGCGAGTTCAAACGCGACAATCTGAATTGAACCAGATCACAGGGCCGAAGAATGCAGGCATCAGAGCCGACACACGAGCAGAATCAAGGTTGCATCTGCAAGACGGGCTGCTGGAATCGTGTCGATTGCAGTCTGCAACCACGATGCAGGGCAATCACAAAACGACGCGCATGCAGCGCAGTCGCAATTCCAGATTTCGGCTCACGCGGCGGGCGGGCGGAAGAGGGACGAGGGCACATAGCGGGCTCCTCGTTCAGATGCGGGGATTTCGATCGCCCCCGCAGGCGACGTTGCATCAGCAAGCGATTCCAGGATTGTGGCCTGATCAAAGCCGCGAACCAAATTCGTCGGAGCCACGGGCACCGGTGTCAGCGGAATGGGATTCCCGGAACAGTTCGGCCCGTGGCACGGCGGCAAAGGTATCCCAGAAGGAGTCTTACCGGCGGCGTGATTTTCGGTATGGTCATTCATCGAAAGCGATGAATCGATGACCGGTTTTCCGTTGCGATACAGATAGTTCCCACAGGATGCGGTGGCCGTTGACGACCACACCAATCCCACACTCATTGTCACTACCGCCAGCAAAACACGCTGCAGCGACAGCCTCAGACGCCGTGCGTCTGGCTGTGCTTTGGCATGAATTGCGGCATCAAATGACATGCAAGCCTCGAAAAACGGCGCCGACAACAAAAACCTTACAAATTCACAGCATCCCGCGTGCCGCCGTAGAGTATACGCCTAAGGATTCTCCGTTTGCTAACAGAATTCCTATCAAAATTTTGTGATGCTCGCTTTGTTTGCATTCAAGGGTTTTTGCGATCCTAGGGCGGCGCACTGGATGTTCAGTCTTGGGTCAGTCGCCCCTCCGCCAGCCTACCCTGTGCGCTTGCTGTGAACGCAAAAAGGCCTCACCGTCGAAGAGACGGCAAGGCCAGGCGTGTGTGCTAGATTTGGGGTGACGCGGAGGCGTTGCGAGGTTGAACTAATTCACGGACTTGCCGTCGAATTTGGATCCGGCTTCGGAAGTCTTCACGTTCGCAGCGGCACCAGAACGGCTGGCGGCGGTTGGGTTTTCAGGCACAGCCCGACCACTGCCTTCGCCTTCGGCCACTTGCTGATCAGCTTTCGGCGTCCAATTTGCTACAGACCATGTGGGATATTCATCCGCGACGCTGCCGGCAAGATCTTGGAGCAACTCCATGATCTTCTTGTTGTTCATGTCGCGATTGGCCACAACGCGCTGCAACACGAAACGCTTGTTATTCGGAATGTAAGTGAAGAACTTACCTTCGCCCATCCGATCGTTGGCAGCTAGCAGACGCAGCAAGGCGGTACGCGGAACTTCGCTGGCCGTTGTTGGAATTTGGTCCAGCCATGCCATCACCCACATCGACTGACCGTTGCGGCTCAGCACGGCAGACATCGAAAACTTCCACTCTTCACCACGGTAACTGGTCTTGAATGCGAAGTCATAGCGCTGCTCAGTTTTGGTCGGCTTCAAACCGATCGTGGCCAGAATTTCTCCCAGCTCCGTTTCGGAAACCTGCCCCGGCAATGGCGCCGGCTGGACTTCCGGTTTTTCGTCCTGAGCCGAAGCTGAGAACCACATGCCACCCAGCAAGAGCAGCGCTGGCAAAAGTACAGCACATGACATTTTCATCGTTCACTCCCTTGAAGCACTGCGGCAATTGTTGCCGAAGTCGGTTGATAGTTTTCAGTCCACTCAGTTCCTCGTGATCCTTCACGATTCAACCGAATGTCGCATTCCTGACATCTATGAAGCCCAAATTATCGCGGAAAACTTGCGTTTTCATGGAGTTTCCAGACCTGCAAGGTACTTGAGGCAGATCTGGGACCACGTTTCAAATTCATCAATTTGGAGCACCAATTCTGACGGACGTGCGAATCCTGCGTTTATCATCGACTTTTCACGGGGTCGAACTTTGGGATTGTCTAAATCGAAAATATGTACGATCCCAAGGTGAACTTTTCCAACTTCCGTTTCATCGTCATTGATCAACCCGACGCACTTCTCCTGCCAGCCTGTCCCGATTTCCACTTCTTCTTCGATTTCCCGCTTCATCCCTTCCAAATAAGGCGTAAGCTCGCCGTCCATGTCCAGGGTTGACACATGCCCACCGACCCCGACGGATCGCTTGGCATGTAACCGAGCTTCTCCCTGAGCTGTCCCGCGCTGGTAGTAGAAAACCTCACCGTTGCAGCGAAACACGCAATACGGAATCAACTGTTTAAAGGTCGGATCCTGTTCCATTTCAGGCCGCGGCCGATAGCTCGCGTGCTGAGGATTCAAAATTACCTCCAAGTAGCGGTCAATCTCGCCGCAAAAACCTTGGAAGTGCCCGACTTGATGAAAGACGGAAGTTGGGATAACAAGGATGTGTTCGATGTTCATGAGGGAAAGTTCCGGCGAGGCATGGCCTTAGATGGATTCAATGTGATTACGGTTTCGGCTGAATCTGCCGGATTCTAGGAACAAGGACCAGACACCATCAACCGTCCAGAAAAATGCGTGTCTGCCGCAGCAGTTCTGCTGGAGCGTCTTCGAAGACATAATGGCCAGCCTGCGGGAGCTCCAGCGAATGGGCCTTTGGAAAGCGGCGTCGGAATTCGCTAAGAAAATTATGGGGCGTGAAGCACCAGTCTTTCATCCCCCAGATCAACTGCATCGGATGCGCGCGAAATTGTTCCAGAGACTGCTCGACCCCGGTCAGCGTCGCATGGCTGCGATGGGATGGGTTGAGCGGGATGTCCTGCACGAATTCATGCACGGCGATGCGATGCGCCCATGAATCGTACGGAGCGATAAAGCCAGCCCGGGCAGCAGGGCTGAGCGGTTTTTCGACGGCCATGGTCAACGCCGCACGGGCGAACAGGTTCAAACCACGATCTCCCACCGTCCCCAGCAGTGGAATCCGACAGAGCGCGATGCGGAACGGAATGGCCTGACTCCGAAACGCGCCGGTATTCATCAGCACAAAGCGCTGGAATCGATCGGGCATTCGTCCGGCGCAACCCATGCCGATCGCACCTCCCCAATCGTGGGCAAATAACGTGATCTGCTGCAGACCAAGGAGCCTCACGAGCGACGCGAGACGCTGAATATGTGCCTCCAGCGTATAAACATGGCGAACCTGAGGCTTTTCGGAAAATCCGCAGCCCAAATGATCCAACGCGACGACGCGATAATCACGGCTCAGGTCTTTCACCAGTCGCCGCCACGCAAAGCTCCACGTGGGATTGCCATGCACCATCAACAGTACGGGCCCCTGCCCTTCGTCGATGTAATGCTGCACATGCCCGTCCACTTCGAACCAGTGCGATGCAAAGGGATACTCATTCTCAAAGCCCTCACGGCAAGCTGCGCGTTGACGCAGTTCCGGATCAACTTGCTCCGGCGTGAGCAGGCGGGCGATGGGTTCAGAGGAAGGCATGCCGGAGATTACGCCGACGGGCACCTTCATTCCAGTATTATCGCCGCGCGGAATGAACAACATCTCGAAGCTGATACACGGCGGATCGGATCTGCTCTTCCGCATGATCGCAGCAGAGCGATATTCGCAGCCGTGATGTCCCGCTGGCGACTGTTGGCGGGCGTACAGCCGGGATGAAGTATCCGGCGGCCGTCATCTGGCGGCTGACTCGTACGGCCAGTTCCTCTTCGCGAAGCAGGACCGCAATAATGGGACTGTCGGGCGGAGCGGGGATGACGTCGAGTGCAGCCTCGTGCAGCAGTTGACGAGCAAACATAGACCGTGCAGCAAGTGTCCTGCGTCGCTCAGGCTCGTTCCGGATCACCTGCACCGCCGCCGCAGCCGCCGCGCAGACTGCAGGCGGCAGAGCGGTTGAAAAGAATTGACTGCGTGCCGTGTTCCAGAGCCAATCACACAGTGTGATGGAGCCGACTACAAAGCCACCAAGGCCACCAAGTGTTTTGCTGAGCGCTCCAATCTTCACGGAAATTCGATCGCTCACATGTTGTAACTCAGACACACCGCGACCGGTTGCGCCGAACACTCCCGTGCCATGTGCTTCATCAACAATGACCGTGGCCCCAAAGCGATCAGCCATATCGCACAACTGCGGCAGGTCAGCCAGTGTTCCATCCATACTGAAGACGGAGTCAGTGACAATGAAGAGTGCTCCAAAGTCATGGCGACGACGTCCGATCGAGGCATGGAGTTGATCGAGTTCTGCGCGATCATAAACGAAGAATTTACCAGGACTCGCCCGGCAGCCATCAATTAGACTGGCGTGATTTTCGCGATCACAGAAGACCGCATCATGCGACCGAATGAGTGACGTCAGTGTGCCCATGTTCGCAGCGAAGCCAGACGGAAACAAGATCGCGGATTCTGTCTCCTCAAATTCCGCAAGCACTTCTTCTAGACGAGCATGGTAAGGCGACCTTCCTGCAATCAACCCGCTCGCTCCAGCACCCGCCTGCGTGGCCGCCACGGCGGAAAACGCTGCGACGACTTTCGGATGCCGCGTGAGGCCAAGATAGTCATTCGTTGCAAAACTCAGGCAGCGCTGGCCATCAAGCACACATTCCGTCGTGCTGACTGCTTCCACACAGCGGCGCGTTCGCCGCTGATGAATTGCCGCCAGATGCTCTAGGGCGGTTGTCAGGCGTTGATCCAAAGCGTGGTTTGGGGGCGGCTCGCTCACAGCTCATTCCAAGCCGCGCAAGTGCTGCACCCAAGCGGGAGGAGTGTTTAGCCAGATGTTGTCACGGCGGATACGGCAACGATTGCAATGTCCCTGCAGCGTGGCATCGATGGCCGTGATTCGAATGCGTTCCGTACCCCGCGTGACGACTTTGCGAATCGGTCGCACGTACATGTATTCAAAATAACTCAGCACGCCGCCGGGCTTGAGCAAACGAAAATAAGTCTCCGCAATCGACGTCACAAGTTCTGCCGGAAAGTTGTTGAGCGGTAATCCGGAGATCACAAAATCGTACGGAGCCTCACTCGCAAACTCCTGCACCGGGAGCTGATGAATGGTCGATTGTGCTTTCGCACTCACCCACGAAGGTTCGGACTGAAATCGCGCATGCAGAATTCGCACGAATTCTGCATTGAGTTCCACCAGATCAAACACATCGTGCGGACGCAGGAGCCGCACGATCCTGTCTGTCACAGGACCTGTGCCTGGCCCAATTTCAAGCACGCGCACAGGAACCGCGGAATCGCGTGAGGCGAAGTAACTGGTCATCGCTCGCGCAAGAAAACGACTACTGGGAGCGATTGCGCCGGTCGTTTCAAACCGCTGCCGAAACTGGCCGAAGAAAGCGATCTGATTCTTCAGCGCCGAAAACATGGTGAGATCAAATCAGAAAAACGGGCCGGAAACCGAGGCCACTATTTGCCTTCGGCGTTATCAAGCGTTAGCACTGATTCGCCCATTGCAAACAGAATAAAAAATGCGAGAGGGGGGAGTTGAACCCCCACGCCGTTTAAGGCACAGGATCCTAAATCCAGCGCGTCTGCCAATTTCGCCACTCTCGCGTTTTAGACGACTCACCGTCAGAACCCCGGAAATTGCTCTCCACAGCTCCACAATTCATCGCCCACCATTTTCCTTACGGATGCTGGCATGTCCCACGTCCAATTTCAACCCTAGACGCTGCGACTCTTGAGGTTTCGCAAGGACAGGCAGACTCAACGACGCTCAGGCGGGGTGGAGCATCACGTATTGATCGCACGCTGAAGAGTCATCACAGCCCCTGCGACCCCTTTGTTCACTCCAATCAGAGCGGTGAGCAGTTTCCGAAAGGCATCAATCCCTGTCGTTGAAAAATGCCACCACCACGATCTACCCTGAATCACAAACTATACAAGCGCACATGCGAAGTTTTTGACCTATTTTTCCCTTAAGAAATGTCGTGTCGCGGAGCGAAGTTACCTCCCCGCACAATCCCACCTATCGCGGTATCGAGTGTAATTTTCCCCATGAATCAACGCCCTCTGATTTTACAGCTTTCCGCCGAAAATCGCCGCTTGAGTGAAAGACAGACTGCACAAGCTTCGATCTTGGTGGTCGATCAAAATCACATCACGCGGGACACCATATCGCGTCTACTGGCGGACAATGGGTACAGCGTACAAACGGCAGAATCAGGTGATGCCGCCCTTGATCGACTATCGAATTCTCCCCCGGATCTTATGCTGCTGACAGTGAATCTACCCGAACAGGACTGGCTTAACGTTCTGCGGACAATTCGCCAACAGCATTCTGAATTACAATTACCTGTGATGCTCGTCACAGCAGACGATGAGCCTCAACAAGGCGTAAGGGCATTCCGCGCAGGAGCGAGTGATTTTTTGGCCCGACCGTTTGCTGACGAGATTCTGTTGGCCCGCGTCTCATTGCACCTGCAGCACAGACGGGCGTATGCGGAACTTCAGCACAGTCGGGACCACTACGCTTTTGCAACTCAGGGTGCGCAGATCGGACTGTGGGATCTGGACATTGTGCGGCAGAAACTTTTTCTGTCATCCCACTGGAAAGACCTGCTGGGTTTTGCAGAAGATGAACTCGACTCCACAATTCCCATCTGGCTTGACCGAATGCATCCCGACGATCGGAATTCATTTATTGAAGTCATCAGCACCTCGGATTCGCTCAACTCCGCTCGTTTTGACTGCGAACTTCGGATGCGGCATCGCAACGATTCTTATCGCTGGATGCACTGTAGTGGCAGGATGCAGTTCGACGCAGACGGCAACTTAGTCCGTCTGGCAGGTTCGCTAGTCGATGTCACCGAAGGCAAGGTTCGCGATGTACTTACCGGACTTCCCAACCGACTTCTTTTCGAAGAACAACTGTCAAAAGTCCTTCATCTGAACCACGACGAATACGGCCTAAACGCCGTCCTGTTTCTGGATCTCGATGATTTCAAACGCATCAATGACAATTACGGGCATGACGCCGGCGATCTGCTCCTATGTACTGTGGCCCGAAAACTAGAGGGCTGTCTGCGTGGATCCGATGTGATTGCTCGACAGAAATCTTGCTGGTCAATCGCGCGTCATGGAGGCGACGAATTTACCATCCTTCTGCATCAGTTGGCTTCTCGCGCGGATGTAGAACATATTGCCGACCGCATCATTGTGGCGCTCGCCGAGCCGCTCCTGCTTGGCACCCGCGAGGTGCGGATTGGTGTCAGCATCGGAATTGCGTTTGGCGGTCCGGAAAGCAAAACATCCGCAGACACCATTCGGGAAGCCGACACGGCGATGTACTATGCGAAAGCCAGCGGACGCTGTCGGTACTGCATTTTCGATCGGGAAATGCAGGCCACCGCGACAGCAAAGCTGGACCTAGAAAACGATCTGCGGCAGGCGCTTCACCGTGACGAATTCTTTCTCGTTTATCAGCCGATCGTGCGTCTTTCGTCTGGCCGAATCGAAGGTTTCGAAGCGTTGTGCCGGTGGAGACATCCGCGTCAGGAAAACATCGGGCCGGATATTTTTCTGGCGAGCATCCAATCCTTGGGTCTCACCAGTCGTCTTGGTCGCGCCATATTTGACCAAGCGTGCGAAGATGCGATAACGTGGCCTGAGCTAGCTTGCGGTGACCCAAAGCTCACAGTCACGGTAAACTGCGCTGCAGAAGCATTTACGGAGCCAGGATTCAAAAATGACCTGTTGTTAACAATGACGAGAGTCGGCATCGATCCGCACACCCTGAGACTAGAAGTCACCGAAGCTGCACTGCTCGGTAAACCTGAACAGACGCGCGTCGTCATGAATGAACTTCGTGATCTGGGAATTCGGATCGGGATTGACGACTTTGGTATCGGGGTTTCTTCACTGGCTTTTCTGCACCGCCTCCCACTGGATCTGCTGAAGATTGATCAATCATTTGTACACAAAATTCTCAACTGCAGCGAAACTCGCGACATTGTGCGCACGATCATCAACCTCGCTCAAAATCTGAACCTTGATGTCGTGGCCGAAGGCGTTGAGACAGTTGCGCAACGTGACCTGTTGTACGACATGGGGTGCTCCCACGCGCAGGGCTACCTGTACTCCCAGCCGGTGGCCGGACCCGAGATTGAAGGCTTGCTGGCAAGCAACCAGAAATCGCCGTCTATCCTGCGTACAAGGACAAACTCCAACCACGAAGCATCACGCCTCGAAACGTCGCTGCAGGATCTCGACAACCTGCTGCGTCAACACTAACGAAACTAACGAACTGGGGAAGTCGGGCTAACGTGTCACGCGCAGCTCATTTCGCATGAGATACGTAGAGTCTGCCACATTGGTTGCCGCGCTTCAATGCTTTCTGCAGACTGGTAGATTTTACCTAACCAAAACCCAAGCAATTGCCTTCTTCGACCATCTTCGCACATCATGATGCCGTCGAGGCCTCAAAAAGCAGCCACAACCGGCGGAAAAATTCCCATTCACGGGCGCGATGCCGGCCCTTTGTGCAAAATCATGATAGCAGCCAACGTTGACGGAACCCCTTGCCTACAGAACTAACTGTTCCGCCTTGAAGACTGGGCCTTCAACACAGGTGCGGCGGTAATCCCATGATCCATCTGGTTCGACGACTTTGGTGACGCAACTAAAACAGGCACCAAAGCCACAGGCCATGGGTGTTTCAAGAGACAGCCAGCACGGGACCGACTGCTGTTTGCAGATCTCCGCGACGGCCTTCATCATCGGCTCAGGGCCGCAGCAATAGACGTGAACACTGTCGCGATTCAATGCCAGTTGGCGTTTCAGTAGATCGGTGACAAAGCCATGATGACCGACTGATCCGTCGTCGGTAGCGATTTTCAGGTCGAGGCCGTCGATTGAGAATTCATCGACACCGGCAAGGTATTCCCTGGATCGCACTCCGTAGCACAGCGAAACGGATTCCGGTCGCCGTGTCATCTGCCGCGCGGGGCTGCCGTATGTCGCCAGTCCCAGCGCTTCGCGGGCGACTCCCAAAAACGGCGTCTGTCCTATCCCACCCGCAACGCAAATCAGATGCCGGCAGTCCGCAAGCGGAAAGCCATTTCCCAGCGGTCCCCAGATACTGACTTCATCGCCTTCCGTCCATTGACTCATGAGCGACGTGAGCTTGCCAATTTTCACGAATCCGAACTCGACACCTGCCAGTTTCCCGCCTGCATCGCGGTAGACATCAAACAAGGCAAAGGGTCGCCCCAACAAGGGATCACTCCCCGTCAAAGGCCGAATCATAAAGAACTGCCCGGGCGTAATGCTACCCGCAAGTTCCGGCGCATGAATTTTCACGGCCCATGTGTCACGGGCCATCTGACGAACTCCTGCGACCTGTGCCATGTGCTGTTTCGCGCAGAACATCATTCCGGGAAGATTGGTTGAGTTATTTTCGTTCATGTTTTCGCCAGCAGTTCCGGAGGACGGACATA
>QWQG01000070.1 GCA_003670925.1 Planctomycetota bacterium
CACCGGCTCTCAGTTGCAGCTTGCGAACACCGGGACCACTTACAACTACAATCAGCGTGCCGGGAATATTGGAATGTTCTATTCCAACAGTTCTGTCCGGATGGGCGATGTGAAAGACGGGACCACGCAAACCATCATGATCGCCGAAGCAGAGCGATTTGAAACCCTCAAATTGCTGCCGCAAAATAGAACGATCTGGCAGATCGCAAGTGATGGTTGGGCTTGGGGCGGCCCGGCAACTCTGTTTTCAACTTTTGACGGACCAAACAAGCGACTGAACTATGCGTTTGCGGGTTCGCCACATGACGACGTCTGCTTGGTCGGTCTCGCTGACGGTTCGGCGCGCCCGGTGACACAAAGTATTGGACTGAATATCTGGCAGGCACTGGGAAATATCTCCAGCGGGATTCCCGTCCAGAGCTTCTAATTTTGCGTGGACTGGGTGAATTGGCATGCCGTCCGCATTGGGTTCGCTCGACAGATCATCGCTAGGTCCCCGATTTTTTCGCTGACCTAGCGTTTTTTTTCCCACGCTTCCGGGCAACAAGAGGCGGAGCCGCCTGTAAACTCTGGATATTGTTTTTCTATCATGACAGCCTGTGGCTGTCTAAATTTGCATCTGGCGATTTCGTACGAGTAGCTGAATGACCATCCGATACACCTGCCACGGTTGCGAATCCGTCCTGAAAATCAAGGATGAAAAAGCGGGGACGAATGGCAGATGCCCCAAGTGCAAAATGGAATTCGTGGTGCCTTTTCCAGCCGATGATATTGACGGCGATGCGCACGGACATTCAAAACCTGTGATGGATGCACTCGTCGATGACGTGGACATGCCGATTGAATTGACGCCGGAAGTTGAAGACAGTCCGGACATTGATCCGCTAGAGATTCTGAGCGGCCCGGCGACAACAGCACGCACGCCGGAAGCACGATCAGGATCCGTGGCCACCGAAAAGAAACCATCCGTTGCGGAGTTGATGCGCGAATTCGAAGCAGGAAAGAAGAAAGAACGCAAGAAGGATGCAGCGTCGGACGTCAGCGGGCCGGCCACTCCAGCATCTGCCGAACAGACTGCAGGCTCCGCTGCAAACGCATTATCGCGAGCCTATCAGCAGAAGCGAGACTCTGCAAACGCTCCTCGAGTCAGTGCAAAAGACGCTGAGATTGCTGCGCAACGCGCGATGCTGATGGAATTCCTGAAAAAAAAAGCTGGGCCGGTAGCCGCCGCAGTCGTGATCTTGCTTTCAGGCTACTACTGGTACATGAACCGAGAAGTTTATTCTGGCTTGCCACTGTATCCGGTCAACGGAAAAGTAATTTCTCAGGCTGGAGGCGTTGACGGACTGCGGATCCAGTTCATGCCTGTCAGTACAGGAACTGACGACACACGAAGTTCGGCCGAGGGTGTCACGACCGCAGACGGCAGTTTCTACTTGAGCTATATAGCTCCGTTCGAAGGTGCTCCTGCGGGAAAATACGAAATTATTGTCTACGGCAAAGCAGGCGCTCCACTGGTGCTGCCGGAGGGCACATCTATTGTGACGGTAACGGATTCCGGCAAGAACGACTTTGAAATTAAATTGTAAATTATGACGACCATCATTATCGACTACGGAATGGGCAATCTTCGCAGTGTTCAAAAGGCATTCGAACGTATTGGAGAACCCGCAATCATCAGTTCTCACGCTGCCACGATTGCTGCAGCAACGCGCGTGGTGCTGCCCGGCGTCGGCGCATTTCAGGATGCGATTGCCGCGTTGCGGCAGCATGATCTGATCGGCGTGATCAAGGATCATATTGACGCCGATCGACCGTTCCTTGGCATCTGTCTCGGCTTGCAGTTACTGATGGACATGTCACACGAAGATGGTGCACACGAAGGACTGGGTATTATCCCCGGCACTGTCCAGCGTTTTAAACTGCCCATGGAATACAAGATCCCACACATGGGCTGGAATCAACTAGAATGCGGTTCGCAGCCGGATCATGGATTGCTCCGGGGTCTTGGTCCTGAACCGTGGTTTTACTTTGTGCATAGCTATCACGTCGTTCCGGAGGATCAATCATGGATTGCCGCGACAACTGACTACGGCCGTCCATTTGTTTCCGTCGTCGCGCGACACAATGTCATGGCAACTCAATTTCATCCGGAAAAGAGTCAGGCATGCGGGATGCAGTTGCTGAAGAACTTTCTGGCGGTGACTGCGGCCTCGGCGGCGGCAAATGTGCATGGGCCCTCAAAATTGCCGTCATGAATCTCCCTGATCTTCCTTTGACAATTCAGACCTGAAGTTCCTGCATGCTCCAACTTCTTCCCGCGATTGACCTCCTTGAAGGTCGATGTGTACGCCTCCGTCAGGGAAACTACGATGACAGCACCGTCTTTTCCGATGACCCGGTTGAGATGGCTTTGCGCTGGCGCGATGAAGGTGCGGAGCGGCTGCATCTGGTGGACCTAGATGGCGCGAAAGCTGGACGACCGGTGAATCAGGATGTGGTGCGGCGAATCGTCGCGGCCACAGGACTGCCGTGCCAATTGGGCGGGGGAATTCGCAATGAAGACAACGTCCGTTCTACGCTCGAAAACACCGGCGTTGATCGTGTGATCATCGGCACAAAAGCTCTTCGCGAACCAGATTGGTTTGCTGAGATGTGTGCAAGATTCCCGCATCAACTGGCTCTTGGTCTCGACGCGCGGGATTCAATGGTCGCGACCGATGGCTGGCTAGAAGTTTCCAAAACTTCAGTGACAGAACTGGCACAGCGATTCGTCGGCGTACCACTTGCGGCTGTGATCTATACAAACATCGCGAATGACGGGATGATGCAGGGCATTGACGCACAGACTCTGAACGATTTTCGCACGCTCGCAGATATGGGTCTGCCAGTCATCGCATCCGGAGGTGTCACGACGATGGACGACATTGCTGCCCTCAAGCAGATCGCTGCTGCGCATCAAAATCTGATTGGTGCCATCACGGGACGGGCGATTTATGAGGGCACCATCGGCGTTCGGGAAGCAATCGAGTTTCTGAAAGCATGAGGCACCAATGAAGACCGGATTTCTGACTCTGGACGCCATCGAAGCGTTTGACCGCGACGGCTACATCGTTGTCGAAAATCTGCTGGACGAAGAAGAAACGGAGCTGCTCGGCACCATTGCCCGCCGAGACCATGCACTTGCGGCAGCGCGGGTATCTCGTGCCGACGGTGAAGGTGGTTCGGTCGATCTCGTCGTAGAAAATGAGCTGCCGGCAGATTCGATCTACTCAGCCATTGTGCAGGCCGAACCCCTTGTGACGGCGATGGAGTCGTTGCTAGGAGATGAAGTCTATCACTACCACCACAAGATGATCTTGAAAGAACCGCGAATCGGCGGTGCATGGACGTGGCATCAAGATTATGGCTACTGGTACAACAATGGCTGTCTGTTACCGGATATGGCCAGTTGCATGTTTGCTGTCGATGGGGCAACCCGAGAAAATGGTTGCTTGCAGGTTTTGCGAGGCTCGCATCGCATGGGCCGGATTGATCACATTAAACGCGGTGATCAGACAGGCGCTGATCTGGAACGTGTCAACGTTGCCTTGCAACGCATGGAGCTTGTGCACGTAGAAATGGCAGCGGGATCGGCAGTCCTGTTTCACGGCAACACGCTGCATCGCTCAGATCAAAACGTGAGTGAAAATCCACGCTGGGCTTTCATCTGCTGCTACAACGCCCGCAGTAACAATCCGTACAAAGAAGGCCGCCATCCGCACTATTCGCCCCTGCTGCGAGTTGCCGCAGATCATGTCGCAACAATCGGTCGCAGGCATCTGCACACTCTCCAGGCTGGACATTGAACTCAATCTCCGAAAGACTGAAATCTCTTGGCCTTGCACTTGGCTTCGCACAGATCGGGATTGCCCCCGCCGTGACGCCAACGGGGTTTCATCGATTGCTCCAATGGATTGATAACGGTCATTCAGCGGATATGCAATGGGTCGAACGCCGCAGGGAGGCTTACCGCCATCCGGATGGCGTCATGCCGGGAACTCGCAGCGTCATCATGGCTGCGATGAATTACAATGATGGTGCCGAGCCTGCAGGCGGCGGACGCGTCGCTCGGTACGCATGGGGATCGGCAGACTACCATGACGTGCTGAAACCGCGATTGCTGAAGCTGGCAGATCTGCTGCGATCTGAAGTACCCACGGCACGCACGCGAGTCGTCATCGACACCGCACCGCTCCTGGAACGGGACTTTGGTCGACTCGCCGGCATCGGCTGGTTTGGGAAAAACACGATGCTGATCAGTCGTACCATCGGCAGTTGGTTCGTTCTGGGTGCCGTACTTACCGACGTGGAACTTGCATACGACAAACCCGTCGAACAAAACTACTGTGGTTCATGTACCCGCTGCCTCGACGCCTGCCCCACCGACGCATTCCCAGAACCCGGCGTGCTGGATGCGCGACGCTGCATCAGCTATCTGACAATTGAACTTCGTAAGGAACCGATTCCAGTTGATCTGCGAAATGGTATCGGCGAATGGCTCTTCGGCTGTGACATTTGCCAAGACGTGTGTCCCTGGAACCGCTTCGCGCCTGAAGACACGCTGCCGGAATTTCGCCATCTTGTTTCAATGAATCCGATCGACTGTCGAGAACTGCTGACTCTCTCGGTAGAAGAGTTTCACGCCCGTTTCGATTCAACACCGTTATCTCGACCGGGCAGGGCAGGGCTCTTGCGAAACGCCGCCATCGTCCTTGGAAACGCAAAGGATCGGACTGCCGAACCAGAATTGCTCGCCGCGTTGGACGACGAGGAACCTCTCATTCGCGAAGCCGCCGCATGGGCACTTGGCGAACTCGGCCAGTAATCGAGTCAGTGGCAATCCGAGTCTCCCGTTGCTTGACTCTGCAGAGTCGAGCAATCCTAGAGCGCGCCCGCGAATTCACGCGAACACTTGCATGATCGCTCAAACTCGTGCGACTTGGCTTATGTCCACGCCAATGTGGCTCAGGTCGCAGGGACAACCAGTAGTGCGACCTGGCGCAGGTCGCAAGGACCGCGAATCGTCACTTGAACTCCATTCGCGTCCATTCGCGGGCAAGACTTAGCCACCGACAGTCGCGGTTGCAGTCCCGCAAACCAACTGCGGCCTACGGGGAGATACCCTACCATGTCAACTGCTTACCGGAGGTGTTTTTTACGAATTCCAGAAAATAAAATCACAATTCTCGACATCATCGTTTGACAATTTCCTCTAGGCGGATACTCCCGTAGCCCTAGACAGTTCTCCCGTTCTCCCGTTCTCAAAGCTGCCATGGGAGTTCATCAAAAAGAGGATAACGGGAAATCGGCGCGTACCGGAAACGGGTCCGTCTGAGAGCGGATTTTTGTGAGGAATCGGAGATCTGGAGCGAACCTGACGAGGGCGTCATCTTTGTCGGTTTTGTGAGTCGTGATCGCCAACCTGGTTTATGAGAGGCTCGAAGCCCCAAGCTGCCTTATCCGGCGTTGGACTCGCGACAGAGCGCCATACTTTGAAAAACGACCTTGGCTGACATCCGGTGACAAGCACCTTCATCAGCACGACGGCCATGGGGACGACGGCGTTATCGATCGCCCTTGTCAGAATCGGCTGCCGGAGCTTCGAGTGGAACAGATTGTAATGCTGGCGGTTGAATTGTCACTCCCAATCGGGCCAGCAGGCCGACCAGAAGAGTTCCCAGTTGCTGCGGTTCATTGCGACGACTTCGGAAGCTCTTACGCTGCACTTCCTGCAGCGGTTTTGCTTCATCAGCGTACGCATGTTTTGGCAATTGATCGGTCGCCGATTTCAGATCTGTCAGGATCTCAGCCATCGGCGTATCGTGTTCGCGGTGAAAGGTCAGCAGCTTGTCGAGGATGTAGCTTCGATCAAGGCGACTGCGATGATTGAAGACTTTTCGTCCGGCCACCATTTGAAACACAGTACGTGTGAATCGATTGGCGATCCGAACCCGAATATCTCGCGAATCATGTCCCTGGGTCTTCCAGAAGTTGAACTTTCCTCGCCAGTAGTCATTACACTTGAGCAGGCACTCCGCTGCCAACAGCCATGCGCCTCGCATCCTTGCATTTCGAAAGCGTGACAAGTTACCGCCACGATCGACGCCATCGCTTTGATAGCGGGATGGAAATAATCCTGCGCGACCTGTGATGGCCTTAGACGAGGCGTAATGTTCGATCGGCCCGGTTTCGGCAGCGAGTTCTGCCGCCGAGACCACGTTGATTCCGGGATGTGACATCAATAGCACCCACGGAGTCTGCACCAGCAGGCTGGCAATATCGCGTTCCAACGCAATAATTTGTTGTGTTTTCTGCTGCCAGTCGATCAACAGCGATTGCCAGATCCGCGTCATCATGGACCGCATCGGATCTCCGACAACGGCGTTGCCTGCCCATGCGACAATGCGTCCCACCGATCGGGACTGGAAGGCCACGTTCTGCTGTTTCAGCCATTTTGACACGCCCGGAATCCCAACGTCCAGCAGTGCCTGATGAGTTCCTCCATGCTCCGCGATGTATTGCAGGACCTTCAACGCGACCGGCTGCGTCCAGAGACTGTCGTCAGGAAAGGCGTTGGTGTATCCCGGCAGAGAGCGTTCGAGATGATGTCGAATCTGACACTGCAGCTTCGCGCGTTTGTTGACCAGATCGCGTCGATGCCGCACAAGCATCTGCAGACATCGATAAACATCGTCCCACGGCTGATCCAACAGTCCGAAGCCATTCACCGCAGCGCGAAAGATGGCGACGAGATCATTGTCATCGGTCTTGATGTCGCCGTGCTCGGGGGCTCGATAATGACTCGACGCGAACGGATGCACGATGCGTGTGTCGTACCCGGCTGTGCGAAATGCACGCCAGATAATCTGGTGATACGTGCCGGTCATTTCGACTGCGACAATCGTGTCTTTGATGCCATGCTTTTCAACGGCCTGCTTCAGCGTGAGCAGCGCCAACTGAATCTCACTGCGTCGATGCTCAACGCTGGTTGGCGGGATGAGGACTCGTCCGTAAAAATCTGCGAGCATCCACTTCGATCGATCCTTCGCACAGTCCACACTGACGACACCGAAATGCTCCGGTCCCGCTTGCTTCACACGCTCCTGAATCTGCCCCGACGGCTTCCCCATCACGGCTGCCGCAAACGCTTTCGTGCGTCGCTTTGTTCTGCTTTTTCCGGTTTTGACTTTCGTAACCATTGTCACTGCCTTTCTGTAAAGAAATGTTCTGCAAACATTTCCCAAAAAAGCAGCTGGCGCAGTCCTATTGTTTTTTATTTTTCAGGGGCTACTTACCAGGCTTCCCGCTCCGTTCGTCAAAGGCCAGCCTGAGATTGTCAGCGAGGACGGACTGCGCGGGCCGCAACCCGGCTGGTATGCAGTGAGTGTCTGCATGCTCAAGGGTGTGCATTCCAGTGTTCCGGAAGGCGATGGCGAATGGACACCGTCGACCGAGAACTTCACGTATTTTCTCAATAACTTTGAACCCGTGGACATGATCGGATATTCGATCTACATCTATCACATCACGGAGGAAGATGCGGCTCGGGTGCGGGCGAGGGAATCGGCACAGCGGATTGAGTGTGGAAACAAAGCGAAGAACATCGCCCTGGCAATGACCAATTTTGGCACCACGCAAAACCGATTGCCTGCCGCAGGGTATTGGGGCGGCGGTCCGAATCCTGACAAAAATAATCCGATCCCTCATCACAACTGGGTCGTGGATTTACTTCCCTAGCTGGATCGGAGAGACCTGGCGGATCGCTGGAATTCCGACGAAGCACTCACCTCGCCGAATAATCGACAAATCGCGGAAACGCATCTGAGCGTGTTGGCCTGTTCCTCGGACATGACCGTGGAAGGAGCTGGGGATCTGAGTTATGCCGTGAACGGTGGCATCGGCGATACGTTTTTTAACAACGGTGTCCATGACTGCGTGGCCGATCCGTTCTACCAGCCACTGGATCTGAATGGGAACGGTATCTCGTCAGCCCCGTCCGAAGACGTCGATGGCAGTCCGATCGGGAGATTTATTGTCGACTTGGAATGTTCTTCAGCGAGAACTGGAAGTTCGCGGGGACGCCCGGGTTTCAAGGGGTGACGCGACATCATACGACAGCGACCATCATAGACGAGATGTCCAATACGATTCTGCTGGGTGAAAACGTACGCACTGGTTATGACCCCGGTTCGACCGGAGGTCAATTGGGCAACCGCTTGGGGCGGTCAGACTCGAATTTATTTTAATCATGAGATTTGCCAGAACCATTCCTGCGGTGTCGGTGCTGTGAGTTTTCTGGCAGCCAATGGAGGCGATCAATGCAGGCCGTTTTCTCGCGGAAGGTGAATCGCCATTTCTGAATGGTTTTCATCCGGGTGGAGCAACTGTTGCTTTCGCGGATGGGCGAGTTCAGGTTCTTTCGGAATCTGTCGATGGCCGCGTCTCTTACAATCTGTTTACGCCGCAGGGGACTCGCCTGATCGGTACGCCTTTGGATGCAGGAGTGACGGGTGATGACTTTTGATTCGCAGGAACCGATCCTGTCCGTTGTGCTTCCCGCCTTCAATGAGGCTGGTCGAGTATCTGTAACAATTCAAGATGCCGCAGCCACGTTCACTGCAATTCACGGTGATGCGTGGGAACTGATCGTAGTGGACGATGGAAGTACCGACAAGACAGTTGATGTGGTCCGGAGTCTGTCGGCCATGGTTCCTTCGCTGCAACTGATTTCGCATGTCGGAAATCTGGGCAAAGGAGCGGCAGTGCGAACCGGCGTGCTGGATTCCGGCCCGGAGTGACGTTATGAGCCAATGGATACTAAAATCAGCACTTGATTCCATTCCTGTCTCGTTCGAACAACTGGCTCAATTGCTGGCTGATGGCGGGATCTGCGAAACGGACTTGGTGCGGGCCGAGAACAATGAAAACTGGCAGTACGTGGATTCCGTGGTGGGTTGGAATTGTTGGATGGTGTGGCTGGTTGTATTGGTTCGAATCGAACCGATTTCCAAAACCGGCACATATGTCTAAGAACTCTGAGCTATTTACGCTGCCCTGGATTGGTGCCGTGACCTCCTTCGAAGCGATCTTGGTTGGAGTGGATACGGTCGCGATTGTCACATTCGCCGTGTGATGGTTTCGATGGAGACAGCGAGCGAAGTGACGATTTATCCTCAATACTTGAGATTGCAAGCGATCCAAAATTACAACTGGAGACGGCGATGAGTTGATCATAGTCTCAGCAGCGGCACGGATCGAGAGAATCACGATTACGGTGATGCCCCGGAATTCTCGATCGCACGGCTCGCCCTGACTTAACGTGGGATAAGCTTTCAGCTTGTCACGTTCCCCAAGGAGCATTACGTTTTTATTCAGCGAGGGCAAGCTGAAAGCTTATTCCACGTAGAAATACAGGCTGCATCAACAGTCTGACCGCGCCGCTCACATCAACGCATATCCGATTGCCGCAGCAGTCAGCACGCAGATCCCGGCGATCACCCAATACAGAACCGGAACCTTTGTGGTGCTCTTCGATGTTCTGGCCTTGATTGTTCTGGGAGGCAACTCGGTCGGTTTGTGCAGTGGAACAAGGGATTCGCTGGTCAATCGCCCACGGACCAATTTCATGCCATGCCGCAGGTCTTTCATCATGAGTTTGCTGCTAAATTCTGTGGCGATCGCGACTGGAACCTCGCGCGGATTGGATCGAACATTAACCACTGCAATTTCAGGAAAAACCTTATCTACCGCAGCCTCGGCGAGCAGTTCCTGCGCGAATGCCAGCAATGTTGCAGACCGCAAATCTTCGCTGAGCGGACCGTGGACAGCGCACTCGGCTTCAATCCGCTTCAGCAGCATCGTAAATTCCGGCAACAATTTTCCAGCAGTAGCCACAACTGAACTTTTTGAATTCTCAGCTTGAAGACCGGACGGCGATGAATCGCCGCTGGCGTGGATTGCGGTTTCGGCAGCAAGCAGCATTCCCGCGTCCCTTGGAACAGCACAAGCGTGTTCAACAATACCTACGCGGCTCTCCACAGGTGCCACCCGCTTCAAGAGAATCGGGACGGCATCCAATTCCGGTCGCGTTGCTGTTATTCTTAGGAAATGGCTGAGTTGGGCAACCACATCACCCGCCGTTGAGGTTCGGGCGTCGCGATTCCTCGCCATCATTTTCAGGAGAATCTGGATGAGTTCATCCGGCACATCCCTGCGAAACTCGGCGACTGCCGGCGGCGTTTTCGTCTGATGCGAGATCAGCCGCTGAACCAGCGTTCCTTCCGTAAAGGGTGGCTGTCCCGTCAGCAGAAAATACAGCGAACATCCGAGGCTGTAGATGTCCGCCCGAGTGTCCACAGTATGGCTGTCAGCAGCTTGCTCTGGTGCCAGATAATCGGCGGTTCCAAGCACACGTTCGTTGAAATCCCGTGTCAGGTTTTCTTCGCTGTCAAAATCCTGAGCTAGTCCAAGATCCAGGATGCGAACAGTTTGATCGTCGGATAAAAAGAGATTGCCCGGTTTAATATCGCGATGCACAAGCCCTGCTTGATGAGCGTACTCAAGCCCGAGTGCCGCCTGCCGGATAAATTCGACCGCTTTGCGACACGGCATGGGACCGTCTGCGTTAACGACTTCAAACAGATCGCGGCCCTGCAGCAGCTCCATCGCCATGAAATGGACTTCCGTCTGCCCGTCTGTTCCTGAAAAAATCCCAAACACGCGCACAATGTTTGGGTGATTCAAGCGTTGGGTGATTGTTGCTTCGCGTTGAAATCGCAGCAGGTAAGACGCTTTGTCGGTCTTCGATAACGGCAGAACCTTCAGTGCGTGAATTTTGCCCGACTGTTTGTCTTCGGCCGCATAAATGGTGCTCATCCCCCCCCGTGCAATGCGGTTGAGCAGTTTGTAATCGCCCAAAAAAAACCCGCGAAAGCGGCCCTGAATCAATTTCTCTGCATGCCACGGCGTAATGAGTTTTCGCTTCAGCAACCAGACCACGATTTCCTGAGCGAACACAGTAGAGGGAGCGTTGCCGACAGATGCCGAAAATTGCTTTTGAACACTCGTCATCTGCTTGCTACTCAGCAAGCCGCTCGCCGCGAGCATTTGCAAAAAAGAATCCGATGAAAGCTGAATCGTCATGCGAAAATCAATAACTCTGACGGATCGAAGAAGTTTGTGTTCACTGACATGCTGTTACCTGCCGCCGCAAACGACGCATCTCCACTAATATTTCCAGCTTTCAGTATTATGAACCAAAACGGTACCTGTCGCTAGACAATAGGCAGTCTGAATTTTCCAAATTCAGCCTCATCAGATTTGCCGTGTGGTTCAATGCTGGCTAAACTCGAGCCCGTTGTGTGCAGCGCAAGAGGCGCTTTGGGTGATCATGGGATTTCGTATTCCTCAACTCCCCCCGAAGTGTTATGAATCAATCTTCCGACAGCCAGCCGGCTCCGCAGACTCCCGAACAGTTTGGGGAGTTTCTTAGAAAACGAGTGCAGGAAGCCATCTCGGCATCTGTGCATCACGCTTCACTTTCGCAGCAATATCTATCATTGTCGCAGCGATTTTCGGCACTGGCAGAACAGGCGTCGTCTGGAAATGCGGCGCTTGCATTTCAATCTGTCCACCAACTTGAGCGTGAAGCGCAAACTGGAATTCCTGCCGCTCCCATCGCTACGACGATGTCGTCGGGCGTGTCGCCACCTGCTGCTGCTGTTACTCATCCGCCTGCAACGGCTCCGCGTTCGGAGCTCGAATTTACTGAAGCTCCTGACAGGGCCCTGCACGGACCGGCGTTTTATTCCCCTTCTGCTAGATTTATGGCAGCGGAAATCGGAGCAGACCCAACAACAACAAAGGCCACTCTATTTCCGGACGCGACAATTCATCCGATGTCATCGTCAGGAGGGCACAAGGCACAGGACGATTCATCTATTGCTGGGGTCAGTCTCGCACCCCGCCGGAAAACAAATCGTCCAGTTTCCGTAAGATCTGTGCTTGAACGCGCGCGACTGGTTGGGCTTGAGAACGCAGAAAAAGTTCGCGTGAAGGCGAAAAAAGGCGACCTCAAGCCTCAGTTGCGTTCAACGACCGAAGAACTGACGCTGGAATTAAAACGTAGCAGCAAACCTGCCGTCATCAGTCTTGTGCTCACCAGCCTAGTTTTAGGCATGCTGGCATTGAGACAAATGGAATTCTTTGAAGACGTTCCCGTGCCGCCAATCATCGCTAGCATTTCAGCTTCAATCGAAGCGGTTGAAGAATCAATTCCAATTGAACCACCGGCAGAAGAAATAGGCGAACAACTCGAGCAGCCAGTCGCAGAGATAATTGAAGAGCCCGAGCCAGTTTCCGAACCGCTGCCTGAACCCATTACCGAACCCATGCCTGAACCGATCCCTGAACCGATGCCGGCAGTCGAAATGGCTGATGCTGTACTCCCCGAAACGCCGGAGGGAACAGCACCATCGTCGCCAGAAGCAACGACCGGCACCGACCTCGGAGCGATCGACAATCGAAGTGAAGCTGGGCGCAAGGTGCTGTTGGAAAAATTTGGTGGTTCAGCCGCCAGCGAATCTGCTGTTGGCTTCGCTCTTGAATGGCTGGCCGCGAGACAGCGCGGCAACGGAACATGGGATTTTATTGACGTGGGACCATGCACTCATAAGGGTACGGTCAACAATCCGATTGGCGGCACGGCCTATGCGTTACTGCCGTTTTTGGCTGCCGGACAAACCCATAAAGAAGGACAGTACCAGAAACAGGTGCAGGCCGGACTGGCGTTCCTCACGAGCATCGGCGTAGTAGCTCCGGCCGGATACGATTTGCGGGGCGTAGTGAACAAAGCAGACGACGACACTGATCCCAACTATGCCTATTACGTTCATGGTGCAGCGACATTGGCACTTTGTGAAGCATATGGCATGACGAAGGATCGCAAGTTGAAGCCGGCCGCAGAGGGGGCAGTCGCGTTTCTGATCAGGTCACAAGACCCGCGTGGCGGCGGTTGGCGTTACAATCCCCAAGAGGGCGGTTCTACCTCGGCCACAGCCATTCAGGTCATGGCACTCAAGGCGGCGGAAAAAGCCGGCATCAAAATTCCGGATGCGACATGGAAAGGCATTTCCTTCTATCTGGACAGTGTTTCGATCGATGGTGCAGGTCGATACGGTTACGAAGTTGAAAAGAAAACATATGCCATGTCCGTCACGTCCATGTCGCTCCTAAGTAGGATGTATCTCGGCTGGGGCCGTGATGACGGCGATCTGCGCTCCGGTATCGCGTTGCTGGACAAAAGCACGGCCACAGAAAACTACTACACCAACTACTTTGCGACTCAAGTGCTCAAGAACTGGAGCGGCCCGGAATGGGAACGCTGGAATGGTCGCATGCGGGATGAGTTGATTGCCCGTCAGGAAACCGACGGTCCCGGAAAGGGCAGCTGGATTCCACGTGATCGAGCCGACTACAGCCTGTCTGGAGGTCGCCTGCTCACCACCTGTCTTGCGACACTGACACTTGAAGTCTACTACCGCAACAAACCTCTTCTGCCGGAAATTGCAACACCCCTGTCGCTTGAAAATCCTGCGTCAATTAAATCGCCAGCACCTGCCCAAAAATAAGGAAGGGCAGGGCAAGGATCATGTCAGCAACGAACGAAGGCTACGTCTGAAACACACCCAGAGCAGAACCACACCCAGTGCACAATATCGCTGCCTAGGCGAGCGGCAGAAATGAAACTACCGTAGCTGAATTCGCAAGAATTCAGTCCTCTTGCTCGAACAACTGAATTCTTGCGAATTCAGCTACAACTCTGGTAAGAAACTTCCTGCCGCTCGCCCTAGTGCTCTGTCAAGGCTCAATTTTCGGGTACGACGGACTTCCAGTCCGTCGACCAAGGTTACCGCCGACGGACTGGAAGTCCGTCGTACAAATACAATTCAAACCCAACTTTAAAGGTTGACAGAGCCCTAGAACAATTGCTGATTAAGGTGACTCGGTGACTGTTTTGAGTGCCTTGATGACAGCTTCTTGCACCCGAGGATCTGCATCATTCTGAGCAGCTTCGAGAGCAGACCGGACTTCCTTGGATCCGGCTCCGATTGTGCCCAGAGTGACGGCCGTTTCGATCCGTACAAAGGGACTCGGATGGTGCAACTCTGTCAGCAGCAGCGGAATGACAACCTGTGTATTCTCCTTCGATGGTTCCACATGCACCAGAGCCCATGCTGAGAGAACTCGATCGAGTTCAGCTCCGCGACGAAGTGTCTCACGAAGCAATGGAGCAGCGGCGCCGGCCTCTTCTCCCAGCATCCCCAGCAAATAGCGCGCGGCATTTCGCACCTTCGCGTCTGGGTCATCCAACGATGCGATGGCGACAGGCAGAGCTTGCGAAGGTGGAGCCTGAATATCCGCAAGGCCATGCAGAGACTCCATCCGGACCGATGCGTCCGGATCACTTGAGGCATGCTCAACAAGATATGGTAGGGCAGCAATGGCTGCTGGCCCCAAACTCGTTAAGGCTGAGATGGCTTCCCTTCGGGCGAGTGGGATGTCAGAGGAGGTTGCATTCAGTAAATGCGGGATCGCAAGTTTAACGCTTTCGGCATTCTGCGGATCAAGGGTTACCAACGCCCATGCTGCTGAACGCTGAACCCGTTGGTCTTTAGCCACTTTGATTAACTCACGCAAAACCGGCAAAGCCTTTTTTTCTCCGATGCGGGCGAGCACATGCGTAGCGCCGGCCTGTGCTGCGTCAGTCGTAGGATTCTGAAGAATTTCCATCATAGCGGGAGTCGCTGCTGTTGCCTGTGGACCAATGGACGCCAGCGCAATAAAGATCTCACGCCCCAAATCTGCATCATCGCCGACATGGCTCAGCAGTTCGACCAGAGCCGGGACTGCAGATTCAGCACCCCCGCCAATTTCCCCGAGAACCTCAATCACCAACCTCCGATAACTCTTGTCCTCAAGCTTTTCTAGCAGGGCGGGCACCGCAGGTGCGCCTATGTGCGACAACGCATTTGCAGCATTTAGAGTCACCGCAGCGTTGCCGTCCGACAAGGCCTTCACTAAAGCCTCGATGACCTCGCCACGTTGATCTCCGGTTTCTCCCAGAGCATCGGCTGCAGAGGCGCGAACCATGATGCTCTTATCGGAAAGGAGCGTGAGCAATCTCGATGCAGAATCCCCTGCCTCCGGGCCATAATCAGCAATCGCCCGCACGGCGACGATCCGCACAGCAGCAGATTTCTGCTTCAGCAGAGCGTTCAGAGCAGGCAGCACGGTTGTGGGTTGAGCATGGATTTCTCCCAGTGCTGTGATGGCAGCCCGCACAACCAATTCGTCGGCATCCTGCAGGTGCTTTAAGAGATCAGGCACTGTCAAGGCCGCATCAGAACCAAGCTCTCCCAGAATTTCACATGCCTTCAATTGCACACGCGTATCATTGCCAGACAGAGTAGCGGCGACCGCAGGTACAACATGAGCGCCGATCTCAACAAGTGTCACAGACGCTTCGTTACGAACATCATCGCGGTCATCTCCGAGGGCCGTCACCAGCCGAGGGATGGAATTCTGCACGAGTGGATTGTCTTGACCCGCAATCATCACCAGACAGCGAATTGCTGAAATGGCGAGGGAGTCATTCGGATTCTGGCACAAATGCCGAATCTGAATTTGCGCTTCCGGCGATGCCGTTCCTATCCGTCGCAAGCTTTCGAGCGCAGCGGACTGCAACATCTCAAGATCAGACGTCAGAAAACCAGTCAGCCTGTCCGCAGAATCATGTGCCAATGGCCCAATATGGCCAAGCGCTAGGATACATTCGTGGCACAGCACGGGGTTTTCAATTCGCAACAATTCCACCAACGGATCAATTGCAGATTGAGCGTAAGGCCCTAACGCGCCAAGTTGCACGGCTGCTTCGATCTGCTCTTTGGCTTTTCCCGTTCGCAGGCGATCCAGCAATAACTTCATTTCAGGGCTGTCAGATGACGCATCCTGAGCACAGGCAAACGCGCAAAATTGCAGATGAGGCCAAGCCCACGCGAACAACAGACTGAACAGCGAAATACGAAAAAACACTATCATTTCAGTGCCTCCTGGGCATGATCGCCTTCGACGGACAGGCTCGTGAGGAATTTTCGACACGGCGCATAGCCTACCGGCCCCAAGACGGCATAGTTACCGCTCAGAGAATGCATCATCCGCCCAGATGCATCCTTAATTATTTTTTCAGTCCGGTCGTTCGGACCATATTCAGCCTGAGTCCGAAGCGCGTCTTCGACAGACTTTCGGTCGGCCGCATAACCGCTACCCGTTAAACAGCCGGGCCAGTGAATCTCACCGGTGAGCGGATCGATTTGATCTGATGACAGCCGAGGATAAAGTGCGGTGACCGGCCTCGGCGGGGGACGCAGCGCGGCTCTTGCTTTTTGCTCTTGCTTTTTTTCCGCTGCCCTTGCGTCCTTCTCATCCCGATTTTCACGTCGGAGCTGAATGAACTTGGTCTCATTATCGAGGTAACGACTCCGAGCTTCTTCTCTTGAGATGGCTGCCTTGCCAAGACTCTCGACCTCAGCCCCCTGAGCCATCATCATCTCTGCTTGGCCTCGGGCAGCAGCGGAGTACGGCGTCCCGACTTCCCCATATCCACCACCCCCACCATATCCACCATACCATTGCGCATGACAATCCGCACCATTCAGCGCTGCGATCACGCTTGCTAACATGAAATACCCGCGACTCATTTGAATTCTCCAATTGCAGCGCCCAGCCTACAGCAGGAAGCCATAACCAATGTCCGTCACATCCCGGTATGCTACAAGGATCAACTTGAATTTCCAGTCACTAATGCAGTGGGCACCAACGGGGTGCCAGTCGTGATGATTAGCATTGGGCAGTCACAAATCTTGTCTACCCGAATTCCAAACGCTGACGTAATTCACGTCCTGAAATCCCACGCGATCTCAGCGAACGCAGAGTTTCAGCATCGTCGCGCTTTGCGAGGCGCTTTCCCTCCGGATCACAAATCAATGGATGGTGATGGTATTCAGGTGTCGGCAGGCTGAGCAGCGATTGCAACAATCGCTGGACATGCGTGGCCTCAAACAAGTCTTCGCCGCGCGTGATGCGTGTAATACCCTGCAGTCCATCATCCATCACAACCGCCAGATGATAACTGCAGCCAATGTCTTTTCGGACAAGGACCACATCGCCGAGAATTTCTGGTTGCGCTTTCTGAGGGCCGCGTTGCAGATCGTTCCATTCCAGATCTCCATCCACTTCAGCAAGCGCTCGGTTCAAATCCAGACGCATGGCGAAAGACTCACCATTGGCAATCCTTCCGTGGCGTTCGTCTGCGGATAAACTGCGACATAAGCCGGGATACAACGGCCCCTCCGGTCCATGTGGCGCAGCGCCCGCGGCTTCAATTTCGCGCTGGATATCTTTGCGTGTGCAGAAGCATGGATACAACAATCCCCGAACTCGAAGTTGTTCGGCCGCCGCAGCATATTCGTGCAGATGATCCGACTGACGGCGCACAGACGGCTCCCATTCGATGCCCAACCATGCGAGATCATCCAAAATTTCTACTTCAAATTCACGACGGCAGCGGGTGAAATCGATATCTTCGATCCGGAGTACGAAGCGGCCGCCATTCCTGCTTGCCGCCTCAAACGCAAATAACGCTGAATACGCATGCCCCAAATGCAGCAAACCTGTCGGGCTGGGAGCGAAGCGCGTAACGATGACAGACGACATTAAGATTTGGCACCAGAAAAATCAACGGCGACGAACTCCTGTCAACCGAGTTTAGCAAGGCGAGGCCGAGCGGAGTCTGCTGGAATCGAGCCTTAGAAATCGCGGTCACTCAGGATAGCTTGGGCGACAACGCTACTGGAATTTAGGCGACTTCCGGCCGGGGTAACGATGCGTTTGTAGACCAACAAATCAATGTCTTGGCTCACAAATTTTGTGGATCCGTCGCAGAATGCGGCACACACGCCGCCGGGGTGATTCGAACTCGGCCACGGACTACGGCCTTCATTGCCAAAGCGTGCGCCGTTAATGACACACCCCGGAAAATTTGGATCAAGTGGAGGGTTTGCAAAGTAGGCTGGACCAGCTCGACTGATGCGCCGGATCGGGAGCACGAACGTGCAACTCCGAGCATCGGGATCGCCCCACATCTGAGCCGGACTTTCCAAGCCGCCCGCATGCAGATTTTCCGTCATCATCAATGTCTGACTTTGACCGTCATAAATTTCCTTGAGCGACAAACTCTGATTTCGTTCAGCCTTGAAATTGCCCTTCAAACGATGTACCACTTCGCGCCAGAGCACACCGGAACGCCGCGTCAGTTCATTGTCTTCTTTATCACCCACCGTGCCATTACTGTTCCAATCGATTTTGACGTTGTCAAATTTGTGGTAATTGCCGTTCTGATTTCCCCAGCCAGTTGTACGATTGAGTTCAATCACAGAATCAATCCCTGCATACCCAGCATTCACCACAAAACTCAGTGCCCCCGAACGCTCGTTAGCACTTTCGTCGTCGGGACATGTCAGAATCTTGATATTGAACGTCCGAATCAGAGTCGCATTCGTCCCGTTGCTGTGTCGCGAATTAAAATTCCAGCGGTCATACAGATCGCGACGATCAATGAATGGTAGGATCTCGACCACCCAGCTCCATAAGGCAGCGGGTTGAGTTGATGTTGCGGATGTCGCGGCATCGTCCCCCCAAACACCATAGGCCGGCAGTTGACCGGTGGCACTTCTTGAAGCCGCACCATGCATGCCAAGACACAGTTGACGCATGTGGCTCAAACACTGCGTGCGCCGCGCTGCTTCCCGTGCGGATTGAATGGCCGGCAAAATGAGGGCCATGAGCAACGAAATGATGGATATCACCACGAGGAGTTCAATCAGCGTGAATGCCGATTCATGCGGCGCGGCGGTATGGCAACCTGATCTCAGCGGTGGAGTTCGTCTTCGCATGGCAATGCATCCTGAAGGATGACCGCGAAAATTCCATTCAAGGCCCTACCGCGATTATGCACAACGCAACAGCCGACTACCATCTGTCGAATTGGAAACTTGTCCATCTTTGAAAAATAGTGAGTCAGTCGATTTAACCTAATTTACCTGTCTTAGCCCCGACGGGTGTGTTCCGCTGGCTCTGCGCACGCCCTTTGGGAATCACGGGCAAATTTTGCCCGCTAACGGACAGCAGTGCTGCGGAGGCAGATCAGCGTGCCAAGCCTACCGGGCCAGACTCCACCGTTCCCCCAAACCGCATCTGGCCCCGGTCTGAAATCATCAACTGTTTCCGTGGAGGCGTCGACAGTGAACTCGAAAGCCTGAGCAGGCGATCCACCACGATTGCGGAGCAGCGATCGGATTCCGAGAACTGTCGCTCAGCGTCGGCAGTCTGCGTCCAGCAAGCCATTGACGACTCGTAACGCCCCAGCCCATTCCGCACAGCCGCTGGATGTTGCGTGTAATCCGATCACGACGGATTATTGGCAGTTCGAGCAACCCGACATGCGTACCCGTCGTCATCGCTTCATAAATCATCGACATACTGTCACAGGTGACCCATACGACGCCGGACTGTGCCAGCTGTTCCGGCAGCCATTCCGATGAGCACTCCAGCGCTGTCACCAGCGGAATCCCGGGAGACTCGACCCGCCAGCGGCTGATGAAGCTGTCCGGAGTTCTTTCCGACGTCGCCACGGTCCAGTGCACGCTGCTCTGTTGCACAACTTGCCGGACCTGATCCATGACAGCATCATCGGACCACTGGAAATGTTTCGAAGGCCCGCCAATGAGGAACAGCCCTTTGCTGGAATCATGCTCTGCAGAGGGTTCAATACGATTCAAAGCCCCTTCGGTGCGGATCACATTGTGAGGTTGAAAGATCAAGTTATCATGAGCTGGGATCAGACATAAATTAAACAGTGCAGTCGGCAGACTCGGCTTCATGACCACAACTGTTTGTCCGCCAAATTGTTTTTGACAGGTTAGTAACGGCAGGTGAGTGGCATGTCCGGCACCAATCAGCAAGTCGGGTGCAGGCAGGCTTTTTGCGAAAGACAGTCGCCCCGGAATCAGACTCCGTAGACCTCTCAGGCTTTGAGCAATGGTGATATCAAACGCCTGAACTGAAACGCGACGGGCGATCGCTTCCGTGAGTCCGATCACCTGATTCTCATGGCCGGATCGGCCATCCAGCAGACGCCAGATCACGACTGACTCAGCCGGGCTTTCGGTTGATCGCATAGTGTACCCGAGCTTCCTGCAATCCTGTTTCAGGCGGCATCTCGCATGCGCAGTTGAGACTGGTTCAGCGCGCGATAGGCGGCACACGAGTCCAGCAGTTCATCGTGACTGCCAGTCGCCAGAATTCTTCCCTGATCCATGACCACGATGCGCGTGACGAGATCAAGGAATGTCCGATTCAGCACATGACTGATAATGAAGACCGTCCGATTCTTCGCAAACTCTTTGAGAACCGCGTGAATCACTTCTTCACTTTGTGAATCGACGGCTGACGTGGCTTCATCCAGAATCAGGATGGAAGGATCTCGCAGAATCGCGCGTGCCAGTGCGATCCGCTGACGTTGCCCGCCGGAGAGTTTCCCGCCTTTGTCGCCCACGATCGTTTCGAAACCATCGGGCAACTGTTGGATGAAGCCCGCAGCCTGCGCCTGCATCGCAGCTTCTAAAACCATCTCACGACTAGCTCCAGAGTTTCCGTAGCGAATATTTTCGAAGATCGAGTCATTAAACAGCAGTGTTTCCTGAGTCACAAACCCGATTTGACTTCGCAGGTCACGAGTCCGAAGTTCTCGAATATCTACGCCATCGATCAGGACCCGACCTTCGCCGGGGTCCATGAATCTCGGCAGCAGGCTGAGGAGCGTGGATTTTCCCGATCCGTTTCCGCCGACGACGGCGATGACTTCACCGAACCGGACATCCAGCGAGACGCCTTTCAGCGCCAGCGGTCGCTGATTGCCTTCCGCTTCCGTGCCTTCATATCGGAATGAGACATCCTGCATGGAAATCATCGAGGAGTGTCGAATCATCATGCGCGGAGACTTTGGCTCAGGCACGATGGACGCTTCATCGATCAGGTCAAAGACACGTTCACTGCCTGCCATGCCTCTTTTGACTTGTTCAAAGATGCCCGAGAGTTTTCGCACAGGATCCATCGTCCCGGCGAGTAACGCATAAATCGTCGCAAGTTCGGCGATCCCCATCGGCTCAGCGGCCAATTTGATTCCAAGGATCGAATCTGTATTCCGCAGCACCAGATAGGCTCCCGGGGCAAGCGCGGCAAAGACGGCAAGCACTCCCATGATCTCGGTGATCGGGCGCACCAAGGCACCGAGCTTCACGATTTTCATGGAGCCCGTGTAATAGTCCCGATTGGCTTTCAGAAACTGCTTACGGTGTTTTCGAAAGCCGGAAAATGCGATCACGATTCTCGCTGATCCAAATGTTTCCGCGATGCATTCATAAATTCGTGCCATGCTTTCCATCGTGCGATGAGACGCGCGTCGCAGACGTTTTCCAAAAAGACTGAAGATCAGCCCCATCAGCGGAACAACTGTGATCGCCAGCAGAGTCAGTCGCCAGTTCACATAGAACGCCATGGCCGTGCAAGCTCCGGCCTTCAACGGTTCACGGACAAGCGTGACCCCGAACACGCGAATGGCCGATGTCATCTGTTCAATGTCGTTCGTCATCCGCGACATCAGCGACGAGGTTCCAATGCGATGCAGTGACTGATAATCGAGTCGCAGGGCCGCTCGGAAGCAATCCTGGCGGATGGAGTTGACGGTCAGTTGCACGACGCTGCCCACCAGCATTTCCTGAAAATAGGTAAACAGGCCTTTCAGAAAGGTAGCGGCCAGAAGCACGCCGAGAATCATGGCCATCGTGTCAAATTTGTCACGCGGAATATATGGCAGAAATGAGTGGCGAACTTTCGTCAGTAGCAAAAGGCTGCGCGACTGTTCGCTGACGCGGTATTGAATCTGAGCACGGGACTTCACTTGCTCCGCAGGGATCTCTTCCAGCCGCGCCGTGTCTACCCGAATTGAGGATTCGAGAGTCTGGATCTCAGTATCGACATATCCGTGCAGGCTGTCGTTCTGGAACAGGATTTTAACAACCGGAAATGCGAACGACAGATTCATGGCCCAAAACAAAGACACAATGACCGCGCAGACGACCGACAGCACGAACAGCCGCCGGTACGGCCAGACATACGACCCGATTCGAACGAAATCCTGCATCATGCAATCCTTTGCGGTGTCGTTCCTTCAACACCTTGGCTTTAAAAAAGGGTCAGGAACCAATCGCCAAATGGCCTAGAGGGTGCTCCGCACTATTGGTTTCTGACCCTTTTTAGAATGCCCTTTTAGCCCAGGTCCCGGGAACCGGTCAAGGTCAATGAAATCTGCCCTCTGGCCCTGTCTGAGGACACTCATTCTGCCGTTGACGGATTTTGACAAAATCCGATAAACTCCGCCCGGGAAATGCCAATGGGATCGTCTAACCGTTTGCCCAGCGGGCCGCGATTGTTCTATTTGAAATTTGAAATTTGAAATACGGAGCGTTGCCCACGCGGTTCAGCGAATGTGCCATCCTCAACGGCGCGCGGTATGATCGGAATGGATTCGCAGTGATGGCCGAAGATGACATGAATCTAATTGTGACGGACATGCATCCCCGCATTACTGGCGTGGGCTCAACAATCAGGACGCTCGCCCCGCATATCCATTCCATCGAACGACTCGCCATGGTGTCATCAAGGACACTGCCGGGAATTCAGTCGGTCAACATCTGGGGAGCAATCAAGGCCTGCCTGAAACGGCCAAAAAACAAACCATTTCGCATCTGGCACGCACGCCGAAATAAAGAAATGCTGCTGGGACTGATCATCAAGCATCTGCTGCGCGGTCGAATTCGCTTGGTGATGACCTCCTGCGCGCTGCGGCGGCATTCGTGGTTTCCCAGACAATTATTGGCTTCGATGGATGCCATCATTGCGACCAGCGACCAGGCGGCGGGCTATGTCGATAACGTGGTGGCCACGATCCCGCATGGCGTCGATTGTGATCGTTTCCAGCCTGCGCTCGATCGAGCTGCCGTCCTGCAGGCGCTTGGAATCCCCGGGAAATACGGAATTTCGGTGGTGGGACGCATCAGGCCGGAAAAAGGCACGGATCTGTTCGTTGATGCCATGATTCGTCTCCTGCCGCAGTATCCTGCGTTCACGGCGTGCATTGCCGGGAAAGCCACGGCGGAACATGAGCTGTTTCGACGGCAGCTCGTTGCTAGGATCGAAAAAGCGGGGCTCACGCAGCGTTTTGTCTGGCTGGGTGAAGTCGAATACGAGCGGATGCCTCAATTTCATTCCGCCATGTCGCTGTGCGTGGCTCCGGCCCGTTACGAAGGATTCGGACTTGTTCCATTGGAAGCGATGGCCTGTGCCGTGCCTGTTGTGGCCACTCACACGGGCTGCTACCGGGACGTGATCATACCCGGTGTTCATGGAAGTCTGGTTCCCTGCGACGATGTTGAGTCCCTGACATCTGCGATCGATCAGTTCATGGCAACTCCAGATCGATTAGCCGAAATGGGTAAATCTGGTCGTAAACGCGTTGAACAATCCTATTCTGCCAACTTGGAAGCAGCCCGAATTGTGAGTGTTTATCGCGACTTGTGGTCAAAGGCTGCCTGATTCGCCTGTCCAAGGATCGCTTGTCTTTCCAGCTTGATGCTCGAGATCGGACGCAGCGCAGTTCCGGCCTCCCCTAAAATCGGACATTCATCCTGCACTCTGGAAACAAGGCCCATTTATTCGAGATTGCTGATCCAGCCGCGGCACCCGAAAGCATGATGATTCGAAATTGGTTCTACGACGAACTCGATATTGACCCAATTCGGCCTATTTCTGTATGACCCCGAAAGCAAAAATACCGGTTTCAAGCCGCTCGCTCTGGTGTGACCCCGCTAAGCTCGCTAGGCGTTTAGAGAAGGACTACTCATGTTCAAAAAAATTCTGGCCGAGTTCAATTTTCGCAGCGGTCGACGCCACCATGATTCCGCAAAACTGGCACTGGCTGCGCGACAGGACCGATACAACATCCGCGCTGCGATTGAGCTGAGCCGAATGGGTTCCCCGAACGCCATTTGTCAATCTCTGATGTTGACTCTGGCCGGCCTACGGGATTTCGCCATCCGGAATAAGATGGAAGTCGCCGCAAAGGATTTCATGGAACTCGCAATGCAGCAACTTGAATGTAGTCGCGGGCAATGTTTTCAGGACATTGCGGCGCTGTATTTTTCGGGAAAGAAGCAGTCCGGCTTCTTTGTTGAAGTTGGAACAGGAAATGGTGAAGTCCTGTCCAACACGTTCATGCTGGAAAAGAACTTTCATTGGAAGGGCATTCTCTTTGAGCCGGACCGCCGATTTCATGATTCGATTAGCAGTCTGAGGACCGCAATCTTAGATCGTCGGCCGGTCTATTCCACCGACGATGAAGTCATGGAGTTTCTTGAGGTGTCAGGTTCCGGCGAACTGTCAACGCTCAATAAATTCCGCCGTGCGGACGGACGTTTCCGGACGGGCTCACGACACGAAGTCAAGACCACGACTCTCAATTCAGCTTTAAGGCTGCATGACGCTCCTCGCAAGATTGATTATATCTCAATCGACACCGAAGGCTCTGAACTGGAAGTGCTGCAGGGGCTGGACTTAAATCACTACAACGTTGGATTTCTGACGATTGAGCATAACTTTGAAATGGAAAAGAAGCATGCGATCACAGAGTATCTCGCGCCATTCGGATTCAAGCCAGTTCTTGAAGAGTTTTCATATCAGGATATTTGGCTCGTCCGGGACTGATTTTTTGTGATGGCGGGATAAAGCCCAGTGACACCAATCCACGTCTTCTACGGATCTCAATCCGCTCCGTTGTTTCGGCGCATGGCAGGTGAGTTTCCGTTTGGTGCTCCAAGCGCCTGCCTTGACGAAGAATTCACATCGGACGACGGATGGCTGGTGCTTTGTGAACCGAATCCTTCGCCGCTCAACACCAAGATTCCATACGGTCGCCGGGGCATCTGCGTCAACGAACCTGCCGTCATGAATGCGCTGCCAGTCAGCTACTTAAACCAGTTTGGGTTATTGGTTTCCCCCTTCCGAATGGCCGGTTATCGTGGTGCGTGGTATCAAACGCACACCGGTTTGCCGTGGTTTTTTGGAGCCACAATGGAGGGAAAATCACTGACCCCCGTTCTTTCTCGACAGCAACTGTTGAATCTGAAACCGCCTGAAAAGTCAAACACGGTTTCAGTTGTTCTATCGCGAAAAGTTTTCCATGAAGGTCACCGCAAGCGGTTACGCCTGTTGGCGTTGTTAAAGGAGCAACTTGGAGACAGATTACTCATCTACGGGCGAGGAATTCGGGAGATTCAAGACAAAGCCGAAGCCATCATGCCGTCAGCGTTGCACCTTGCCCTTGAGAATTCGATCGAGCCCTCGTACTGGTCTGAGAAGTTGGCCGATGCTTTCTTGGGTTACGCCCTTCCGGTCTACGGAGGATGCCCGGACATTCATACATGGTTTTCCAAAGATGCTCTTCTGATCATTGATCCAGACAATGCAGAGCAAGCATGCTCGATTATCTGCGAGGCTCTGGACAACCAACTCTACAACCAACGCTTGCCAGCGATCTGTGATGCACGAAACAAAATTCTGTCGCAGGAATCTGCTTTCAATGTCATCATGCGGGCGATCACCGCTAATCCGTGCACGGCTGCCACTCTGTCTCATCTCGAAATTCTCAAGCCGCCGCAGCGAGGCAGTTTGTCGGAACGTGTGCGCCGTGAAGCAAGACGAATCTTTTATCAACTGACTTTTCGGAGTCGACTTGGCAAGTAATTCGGCAACGTGGCGGAGGCTTTCAGACCTATTTATTTGGCCGACGCCTGCTGAGAAACCTGAAGCGCGCGGTACCAGATCTGCGTGCGATAGATCGGGCGGAGTATTTCTCGCGTGAACTTCTCCATCCATGGTTTTTTGCGACCGCCTAATGTGCTGCCGCCTAGGTTCTGAGAAATTTCCTGAATTACGCGTGGTAAGAGCATCTTCACTGGAACCCCGGTAATCCAAGTCATCTGTAAAAACGTATCAACTGGGCGGTCGATGCACCGCGTAACTTCAAGTAAACGACTTGCTGCCTCTCGGGTCACCAACTGCGCTGTCGTTCGCAGAATGACGGGGCATGGTTGCACAATGGAATGTTGTCCTGCCTGCGCTAACGGTGGAAAGGAGTTTTCAATTTCTCTGACCTGAAACTGGATGTAATCGTTCGGCTGCACGTAATCCCGAAGAAAATTTAGAGCCTGTCGCAGATCGTCTGGATTAAAACTTACGTCGTCTTCAAGGATGACTGCCGCCTCAAGTCCACGATCCACAATTTCCTGCCAGGCCTTTCTGTGACTTAGAAAACATCCGATCTCGCCGCGTCGAAGCGCGTGCGGATATCGAGGGCTGAAGATCTGCCGCTGGTAGATTTGCGTCACGTCGCCTTCAGTCATTGCAACGCCATCCACTGCGTTCAGCGGCTCGCATTCAAATGGCGCGTTCGCGAGAATCCAGTCTCTTTGCGGACGTCTTTCAACTGCCCGCTCCAGCGTAATCACAAATCCTGCAATGTTCATAGAGCTTTACCTCTAATCGGGTCATTCTTTCAGAGCCCGTTAAGTCGCTGATTATTGATGTGTTTCTAAATACGATGCCATGTCCTCGGAACGATATCCGTCTCATCATTTTTTGCCGTGCGGAACCATCGAGCAGGAGCACAAACTGTCTTTTCGACAGATGTTGAGAGCCATGCGCCCCACCAACTGAACGAACTATTGGCAACCACAAAATGTCGCGCGTGACTCATCACCCGCAAGTCTTCGCAATTGCGTTGTGTATCATTGTGGTCCACAAAAACCGTTGGATGCCCTAACCGAAGATTGTCACGGCACCAAGCGGGATCATCAGAAAACACAAATAGCTTGAGCGGTCCATACTGATCTGCCAGCAGTGTAACGGACCTTTGATAATATGCGGAATCACATGTTCCATGCACAAGATTCGTAGCGGCATTGCTGACATAGTCGCCGCGTCGCACATGCACCGCCACCGACGTCGTGGAACGCATTTCATCAATGATCTCAGCGTCTCGACCGTCAGCCGATTCAGTCAGCGTCAGTTCCTGCAGAAGTTGCGGTCGCATCGTCGCAAAGTAGCTTTCCGACTGCCAATAACCTACCAGATAGGAATTGTCTGCAGCGTTCGCAAGCAGAGCCTGCCATGCAAGCCCTTTTTCACGCACCAACTTTAGCGGAGGACAACCGGAGCAGAAGAGTCGCTTCCACAATTGGCCGCCAAACCGCAGCGGTCTGTGCGTCGCCATTTCAGCCGACATTTCTGCCGATTTCAGCGGAAAGCGATGAATCGCATAATCATGCAACTTGTAAGTCTGAAACTGAGTCACATCAAGCAAAAGGTCTGTGCCTAGCCGCGTCGCAAGCTGACGTGCAGAGGCGTACTGGAACATTTGATTTCCAAGGCCGCCATAGATTCGACTGACAATCACGGATGAGTCCTTTTCGAGTCAGCGTTACGCTGCCCTGCGATTTGATCTCTGACCGCTGAGTTCAGCGATACAGGACTCGAAAACACTGATCAATCTGGCAATGTGTTCTTGGTTGTATCCGGGTGACAAGCCAAGATACATTCCGAAATCGTGAACTTGGTCGGCTCCCGGCAAGTGTCCCGTGTGAAGCTGAGGAAACAGTTGCGTTGCAGGCTGTCGCGCCAGATTACCTGTCACGATCGCACGTGTTTCAACACCCGCCGCTTCAAGGGCAGTCGCCAGCTGATCGCGGGAAAAAGGCGCATCATTCCGGACGAGGAGCGGCAGTGAGAACCAGGAAGACTGAGCTTTCCCGGGAATTGCTGGACGACTCAGCCAAGGTGTTGAATCGACATAGTCATGGAACTGTTTTGCCAGCTGATTTCTTCGCTCGTTAAATGTCGGCAGACGATTGAGTTGATGCAGCCCAAAACTCGCTTGCACTTCGGTTGGACGAACGTTGAAGCCCCAGTTTAGGAACAGATAGCGAGGATCACAACGGTATTGGTCCGCCAAATCTCGGCTGTTGACCGCATCGCGCGCCCAGCCGTGCGCTCGAAGCGACTTGAGCTGACTGGCTGTTTGCTCGTCTTGGCAAGTGATCATCCCGCCTTCCATCGTTGTCATGTGATGGGAGAAGAAAAAGGAAAATGTACCGGCGAGGCCGAATGTGCCAACGGCCTGACCATCCCATGTCGCCCCCAGCGATTCGCAGCAGTCTTCGAGAATAATCAAGCCATATTCGTCTGCCAATTCCTGAATAACATCCATATCCATGGGGCAGCCCATCAGATGCACCACGAAGATTGCTTTTGTTTTCGAAGTAATCTTGGCCCGAAGATCATCAGGATCCATATTTAGAGTCTGGGGATCAACATCCACAAGGCAACCGTTGAATCCAGCCATCAGGATTGACCAGATCTGCGTCGGCCATGTGACGGCCGGCAGGAGGACTTCGTCGCCCGGCTGCAGCAGCGGCTTTGCTGGATTATTGAGGAGAAAAGCGGCAAGGAGATCTGCTGACGAGCCGCTGTTGACCATGATCGCGTCGGTTGAGCCTGACATCTCGGCAAACGCACGCTCAAATTGCCGTGTCTTCGTACCCATGGAGGTGCGGAATCTACACATCGAATCCAATGCTTCCGTGATTTCAAGCGCGTCGTAGGCCGGCACACTCAGTGGATACCAATAACGGGAGAGGACGGTTGGCTCAGCAGCAAAACGCTCAATCCACGACTGCACCGTCGATTGCATCTCACCCGATAATTGGGGGTCAGATTCTTCATGTAAATCCGGCTTCATGCTGCGATTTTTCCTCGATCCTTGAGGTATTTATATTCGACGATTGTACGTTCGATGCCAAGGTCAAGATTCACCTGTGCCGTGAAACCGAGCGTTGTGAGTTGACTACAGTCCAGACACTTGCGCGCCATGCCATCCGGTTTTGTCGCATCCCAGTTAATGATGCCCTGAAACCCGCTCGCTTGTGAGATTTTTTCGGCTAGCTGACGAATAGATACGTCAACTCCTGTTCCAAGATTAACAATGTCTGGCGCGTTCTTCCGATCCATCAGAAACAACATCCCTGCGACAACGTCATCGACATGCATGAACTCTCGTCGAGCAGTACCGGTGCCCCATAATGTCACAGCGTCCAATCCATTGGCACAGGCATCGCAGAATCGCCGCACCAGTGACGACAGCACATGTGAGCGTTGCAAATCAAAATGGTCACCAGTGCCATAGATATTGCAAGGCATAGGACAGACAATCTGCATGCCATATTGACGGTGGTAATAGGCCGCCAACTTTAACGCCGCAATTTTTGCGAGAGCGTAACCCTCGTTCGTGGGTTCAGGCGGGCCAGTCAACAGATATTCCTCACGCATCGGTTGCGGGCAAGCGCAAGGATAAATACAGGAACTGCCAAGGAGCAGCGTCTTTTTCACTCCAAAACGCTGGCAGGCTGCAAGTCCATTCACCGTCATCTGCAGATTGTCAGCAAGAAAACCAACCGGATCTGCAATGTTGGCTGCAATCCCACCAACTTTCGCAGCCAGCAGAAAAACGTACTCAGGTCGGTGTCTTTGAAAATAAGTTTCCACGGAAGATGTTTCGCAGAGGTTCAACTCCGCACGCGGAGGGCTGACAATGCGCGAAAACCCGTGGTCTCGCAGCGCGCGAACAAGACTTCCGCCAACCATGCCAGTGGCACCTGTCACAAGAATGACGGCATTCTTTTCCAGCGTGCTTTGTGCCATGTCTCGGGGAAAATTCAAGGCATGTTCCATGGATGCAAGTCAATCGAATGTGAGCCGTCAGTGCAGTCGGATGCCCATAGTTTTCATGCGATTCTCTTTTGAGGGTACGGGCGACGCACTATGTTCGACAAAAATACGATTTTTGGTCAAGGCCAATGTCATTCATGCAAACAATAAAAATAGACCAAAAAAGGAACCTAAATAACGTGAACCTGCGATCAAAACTGATCTCCCGGCAATCGCGGCTTGTTGCTAGCATTTGTCGAGAATCGCGGTGATTTTTTAGGCAAATATTTTAAATCCGGAATGACCCAGCGAGAAAATTGGGATGCGGTATTTCAACAAGCTTCGACGGCGTCTACAGAAGACCTTCTTTCCGAGCGCGTGGGACATTGTGATTCGCCGATGGAAGACTGATAAAGGTGATCAGACTCTGCGTTTGAACTACGATCTCAAGCGAGATTCAGTGGTTCTGGATCTCGGTGGTTACCGTGGCGAGTGGGCTGATAATATTCATGCTCGATATGGATGCAAAATCCATGTCTTTGAGCCAGTCGCATCCTTCGCCAATGGAATTGCAACTCGGTTCCGGAGTCACGATGCGATCGAAGTCCACCAGTTCGGCTTGGGAAGCAGTACCCGTGCAGAATCCATTGGACTCTCAGCGGACGGCAGTTCGGTGTTTCAACGCAATGGTCGGACAGAATCCATCCAGATTGTGGATGTCGCCGACTGGATTCAACAGCAAGCGACGTCACAGTTTGGCCTGATGAAGATCAACATTGAAGGCGGCGAATATGAGGTTCTGGAACGCCTGCTCGAGACTGGGTTAGCATCCAGAATGGACAATATTCAGGTGCAGTTCCATAACATTGCGCCGGACTCCGAATCTCGAATGAACTCAATTCTGAAACGGCTGGAGGCTTCCCATGAGCCGACGTATCAGTATCCGTTCGTCTGGGAAAACTGGCGACGTGGTGCGGCTTAATCACTGAAGATTAAGACTCAGCATCACGGTGACGATGAGCCAAGTTGAGTGGAGCCATCGCAAGGCCGATAATTTCTGAGCGCCAAGGCTTCCACCTGTGATCAAAGGTCATTGAAGAACATGCGAACCAATGCGGGAGTCGCTATCTGGGGAAGCCTGTTCACGATTTGTGTGGCTCTGCTCCTAATCGATCAACGCGATGATCCTGAATTCATATTTCCCATATCATTTGCTGCTCCCGAACACCGCGCTCCAGACACCAATCCGAAGTTCGAGGCGGCCTTTGTTGGATCTCACGCAGAAACGCCTTCCGTTCATGCCGGAACTCTGACGTATCTCAAGAATGGTAGCCTGCTGGCTGCATGGTTCGGCGGGACTCGCGAAGGCGCCAAAGATGTCAGCATTTATTTCGCCCGGCGAGAATCTGATTCGCAACAGTGGTCCGCTCCTGTCGTAGTCGCTTCGCGTGAGCAGACAACGCAAGAGCTCAATCGCTTTATCGCGAAACTCGGCAATCCGATCCTGTTCGCCGATTCTCGAGGACGCGTCTGGCTGTTCTATGTGACCGTGTCTTTTGGAGGCTGGTCAGGTAGCAGCATCACGTTTCGCTACTCGGACGATGACGGAGAATCTTGGTCTGGGGCGGAACGGTTAGTCACATCGCCATTTTTAAATGTCAGCACGCTAGTGAAAGGTTGTCCGCTCGAATGTAAATCGGGCCATATTCTTCTGCCCGTCTACCACGAATTCCTCCGAAAGTGTGGCGAATTACTGACGATCAGTCCGGATGGAAAACTTGTTTCAAAGACACGCCTGAGTGCTACCCACCGGGCAATTCAGCCGTGCGTCGTTCCTCTGAATGAAAAAGCGGTCCGGGTGTTTTATCGCCAGAATGGCTTTGCCGACCGCATGGTGCTGACGCAGCAGATTCCCAATGTGTTCGCTCCGGACAACACCGCCCTTGTGGCCACAAATATTGCAAATCCAGATGCCGCAGTCTCGGTCATTCGTCGCAACAATAAGGGGTTCCTCATGGTGTGCAACCCCCTCGATTCAGGACGGCATAAGCTGTCGCTCGCGACCTCGAATGACGGTCTTTCATGGCAGGTGATCCACGAGATCGAGAACAGTGCATCTCCCAATGAGTTTTCCTATCCGTATCTGATTCAGGGAAGGCCGGGTGAATACCATCTGATTTACACTTGGAATCGAACCAAAATGCGGTACGCCTTCTTCAATGAACGTTGGCTGGAGAACGCACCGTGAGTTCCGCCTTTTGGATTTGGTCCCACCTTTCCTTTGTGCTGCTGGCAGCCAACTTTCTCCTGCTGATGCAACGGGGGCGCAGGGGACCGCGGGCAAGGTGGGCATCCCTTTCGGTCCTCGCTTTCCTCGGGCTTTTGCCGGTAGGCCACACCGATGTCTCCGGCTTTATGCTAGCGCATACGGGGACACTCTGTGTGCCGATTCTCATCCTGATGCTCCGAGAACTGCTCGCCGCCGAGGGATTGGTACTATCTCAGCCGCCGCAGATTCAGAGGAACACAAACCTGTTCTGGCTGGCCTGTGGAGTGCTCCTCTATCCCGCCGCACTGGGATTTGTGGCACACGACACTTATTACTTCGGCTATAACAGCTCGATGGGGTGGTGCGTGCTTGGATTGTCCTGCGTGGCGATGCTGTGTCGCCACCAAGTTCTGGGCATCTGTTTGGCAGCGGCTGTCCTCGCTCACCAACTGGGGCTGCAGGAGTCGCCCAACTTATGGGATTACCTCATTGATCCCTGGTTGTGGATTGCGGCGGCTTCTCACCTGATCTGGATGCGCTTCAAACCACAGCCACAGCAGATCCGATCTAACAGTGTGACAAATGGGCTGCCAGCAATGGCCATCCTTCCCCAGCATCGGTAGACATTGCGGAGGAAGTGAGGAATCATTGACAAATGAAGTGCGCGGCACATATTGATCGCCACACATGTGACTCATCCTGAAAGAATGGCAGAAACGCGAATCTGGCCATCGACAGCACGCGCACATATGATTTGTCACTGAACCGGATTACGCAACCGACGGAAGCGACTCTTGAAAGGCAATCCAACCTTCGCGACCGGGAAGCTGGCGTGGGGCGATGCGGTCAGAAGGGTACGGGACGGAAGCGTGCAGGAGGTCACCCGTTGGCACAACCTCGATGTTTCGTTCCGCAGCCTTCCGCAGAAAATCGTCGAACAGTTGATGGCAAGCGATACCTTCCACCTCGGCGTGGATGGTGAGCAAATTCAAATGGTGCGGTTGGATTAGGGAAAACAGATGTTCGTTGTAGTTCGAATTGGTGATACCATCGCGACCGATAATTTCATCGTACGTCGGGAGGTTGACCGGAATCTGCGGTTGAGTTAGACGCTGGCCATGCACTTCGGGGATAAACACACTGTGGCCACGACAATCGCTGTTAAATTTGAACGCGAATCGTTCCTTCTGCAGCAACATCGCATCGTTGGCTTTCCAGCCGGGTGCCGCTGAACAGGTCGGTGGCCTTCCGCAGATTTGGGTGAGCGATTGAACTCCTCGTGCGAGATGTTGGTAAATCGCTTCAGCATCCATCGCATCGATGCGGGCCTGCCACGCATGGTGGTCCCACGCATGCAAGCCAATCTCGTGCCCTTCGTCGGCGGTGCGGCGAATTGGTTCCGCCAGATTTTTGCCGATGAGTGGGCCGGGATAAAAAGTGCCGCGTAGCAGAATATCCCAACCATACAGGCTAGCAGCATTGCTCCGCAACATTTTCACGAGGAAGGCTGGCTTCAGCAAACGCCAAAGGTGCCGCCCCATGTTGTCGGGACCAACCGAAAAGAAGAACGAACCCTTGACGCCAAATTTTGCAAGGCTGTCGCACAACGCCGGGACACCAAGTTTGGTGCCCCGGTATGTATCAACATCAATTCGTAACCCCAATTTCATGCCGCGTATCGCTTAGCAATGGCCTCAACAGGCGAACTGTTGTCTTCATACCTAAACAAGCCTGAATCGACAGCCTGCTGCAGGAAGAAATCGAGCGTCTTAGCAATGGAAACTTCGAACGCGATGCTCGGTTCCCAGTCAATGTACCGCTTCGCATTTCGAATACTCGGCACACGTCGTTGCATGTCCTGATATCCTTTACCGTAGAAGGCGCTGCTTTCCACGTCGATGCAACCTGCGGATGGCGGGAACTGGCTCCGCAATGGATGCTCGTCAAATTTTCTCGTCAGAATCTCAGCGAGTTCACGGATACTGGCTTCGTTCTCAGGGTAGCCAATATTGACGATCTTCCCGTCGCAAAGACCGTCCTTGTTTTCAACAATCCGATAGAGCGCCTCGATCGCATCCTCCACGTCGATGAATGAGCGCTTCTGTTCGCCACCATCGACAAGCTGGATTGGCGTGCCCTGACACAGGTTGAGAATCAGCTGCGTGATCGCCCGAGACGACCCCACGCGGGCGGACATGAGCGTATCCAAACGCGGCCCGATCCAGTTGAACGGTCGGAACAAAGTAAACTTCAAATTCTCTTTCTCGCCGTAGGCCCAAATCACTCGATCGAGCAGTTGTTTTATACTGGAATAAATCCAGCGTTGGTTCTTGATCGGCCCGGTGACGAGCGTCGATGATTCTTCATCGAAGTTTTCATCTGGGCACATCCCGTAGACTTCCGAAGTCGAAGGGAAAATGATCCGTTTTCCGTATTTAACGCAAGCGCGGATCGTACGCAGATTTTCTTCGAAATCCAGTGAGAAGACACCCAATGGATTGCGTGCATATTCCATCGGCGTCGCAATTGCGACCAGCGGAAGAACCACGTCGCATTTGCGAATGTGGTACTCCGTCCATTCATTGTGAATGGAAATATCCCCCTCACGGAAATGGAAATTCGGGTGGTGGAGCAGGTGCTGAATATAATTTGAGTTCAGGTCAAGTCCGTAGACATCATACTTTCCGCTGGCAGTGAGCTTGTCGCTCAGATGGCTTCCAATGAAGCCGTTCACTCCTAGGATGAGTACGCTCTTTTTTCGCTCTGCCTGAAACTTAGCAATGAGGTGCGGGCCAAACTTCATGTTGGGTTGGAGCAGGGCATCTTTGGCAAACTGCCGACCCGAACAAATTACACCAGTTTCGAGCTGTGCCGATTCCACGCGGACACTGCCGGACCCGCAGGCAACAGTCAGCGGATCGACGGAAATGATCGTTCCCGGAGCGACTCCTGGAGCATCACCTTTCGCTGTGACTTGCCAGATGAGAGTTTTACGGTCACTGATATATGTAAAAGCACCGGGATAAGGTTTTGTGACGGCGCGAACGAGGTTACGTACTTCTTCCGCACTTCTGGTCCAATCAATCTCGCCATCCTTTGGACGGCGGCCACCATAGTAGGATGCTTTTGAATTGTCCTGCGCTACGCTTGGGGCTGAGCCATCTTTAATGAGTGGCAGCGTATCCGCGAGCATCCCGGTGGCTTCGGTAATAGTTCTCTGAAACAGCGTCTTCGCCGTATCGAAATAGGAGATTGCGATACTGCGTTGGGCAATGATGTCGCCCGCGTCTGCACTCGGCGTCATGTAATGCAACGTCACACCAGTCTCGGTTTCGCCATTCACCAAAACCCAATTAATCGGACTGCGACCACGGTAGGCAGGGAGCAGTGAACCGTGCAGGTTGATACATCCAAACTTTGGAATGTCCAGAATCTGGCTCTTGACCATGTTCCGATAGTAAAAAGAAAAGATCAGATCGGGCTCCATCTCGCGAATACGTTTTTCCCAGACAGGATGATTGATATCCTCCGGTGCATAGACAGGAATGCCTTTCTCCGCGGCAAGCTCAGCCACGGAGTCGAACCAGATATTTTCGTGCGCATCGTCGACATGCGTGAACACAGCTGCAATTTCAAAGTCGTTGGCAAGTAGAGCTTCTATTCCAACACAGCCAATCGAATGGTAACCAAGTACGACAACCTTCATAACTTTAGCACTCCTTTGCTCTGTTGTTCGCTAACTGTCCAGTCCAACGACGGATCGAACAAAGTAGCGGGGCCGATCGCGGACATCTTGGTAGATGCGACCGATATACTCCCCAAGTAAGCCAAGACCGATAAACTGGGCACCAATGAGCACGAACAAGATGGCAAACAGGGTAAACACCCCCTGCGCAGCCCACTCCGAGCCCCACACAACTCTCAAGATGAGAATCAACAAACCAAGCCCGATGCCAAACGCTGAAATAACCCCACCAATCACACTCAGCAGACGCAGCGGAAACGTTGTAATACTTGTTAACAAATCAAATTGAAGATTAATAAGTTTCCAAAAACTGTATTTTGAATCCCCTATCAGGCGTTCGCTGTGCCCGACCGGGATTTCAATAACCTTGTGCGCAAAAGCATTCGCCAAGACCGGAATGAATGTGCTGCGTTCCGGACACTGCAACATCGCCTGCACAATTTCACGAGTGTAACCTCGCAGCATACAGCCATAATCATGCATTAGAACGCCGGTTGACTTCTGCACAATCCAATTGACAATTTTCGAAGGCATCCGCCGCAGAAACGAATCCTGTCTGTTTTGGCGAACGGTTCCCACAACATCATAGCCTTCCTGCATTTTTGCCACAATATGGATAATTTCCTCGGGTGGGTTCTGCAGATCGGCATCAAGTGTCACCACAAAACCGCCCCTCGCTTGCGCAAAACCAGCCATTACTGCCGCATGTTGCCCGTAGTTGCGGTTGAGTAGCACCCCGATCACTTTGCCACGATGGGCTTCAGCGGCAGCCGTAATCATTTCCACGGAACGATCCCGGCTACCGTCGTCGATCAGAATCAATTCATACGGCAGTTCCAGCGTGTCACACGTTGTAAGACAGCGGCGGATAAGCTCATCCAGATTGCCTTGCTCATTGAAGACCGGGATCACGACAGAGACCATGTTTGTTTCATTGATCATGCTTAATGTTTCCCAGCCAATGTGTCTTGCATCGCATCGATGACATCATCCACGTCCGCTGTCGACATCGCTGGGCACAGCGGCAACGACAAAATGCGATCGGAGTTCCATTCGGTGTTGGGCAACATGCCTTTTTTTAGACCGAATGTTTCAGCATAGTATTTTTGAAGATGCACGGCACGGAAGTGAAGACCTGTTCCGATATTTCTTTCCTTGAGTCCGGCCATGAATTGATTCCGATCCATGCCCGTTTTGTCGCTGTCGACCCGCACAATAAAGAGATGCCACGCATGCGTGTGCGGATAATCCGGCGTTGCCAGCGGGATAATTTCGGAAATCCCACGGAGGCGAGTTTGATAATGCTCAGCTAATTCCTGACGTTTGGCATTGAATACGTCCAGTTGGGCAAGTTGCCCGAGTCCGAGGCTCGCCGAGATATCGGTCAGATTGTATTTATAGCCGGGCTGCATGACTTGAGCCTGCGGAGTTCGCCCCTGTGCCTGGCGGTCAAAGGAATCGACTGCGAGGCCATGAAACTTAAGAGATTTCACCTTCGTCAGCAGGTCTTGATCATCCGAGCAAACCATGCCACCCTCACCTGTGGTCATGTTTTTGATGGGGTGGAAGGAAAAAACAGACGTTCCCTGTTTTCCGACAAAGCTCCCTTTGTACTTTGTTCCGGCCGCGTGCGCAGCATCCTCTATCAAAGCAATTCCACGCTCGCTGGCCAACTCGCGAATCGAATCCAAGTCAACTGGGGCACCGGCAAAGTGCACAGGGATAATTAATCGCGTCTTATCGGTAATCAGCGGTTCAATTGTTTCTCGTGTGACGAGCAGTGTGTCGCGATCGACATCAGCAAAGACCGGAGTGGCGCCTTGGAGGCAGATGAGGTTAACGGTGGAGACCCAAGTCATTGCTGGGGTGATGACTTCATCGCCAAGGCCGATTCCAAGTGCCTGCAGAAGGCAATGCATGCCCCCCGTCGCAGAACAGACAGCCACGGAACCCGCGGCGCCGGTATACTCAGAAAACGCATCCTCGAACCGACCGCACTTTGCCCCGGTCGTGATCCAGCCGGAACGAAGGACATCGACCACATCACGGATTTCTTCTTCAGAAATACTCGGTGTAGAAAAAGGTAGGAATTGGCTTCGCATTCAGGGATCTCTCCGTGGATTAACGATTCATTTTTCGACGAGAGGCTCATACACGGCAAACCAAATTTTCCGCCACTGCCGTTGATATGTTGGCAGGGGCAGCTGGTCCCTTAGCGGGTCACCACGCTGCGATTCCATGACCACAACCACGCGTTGAGGACCACGCTGCGTCACCATGGCATGCAATTCCAAAACGTCAAGGAAGCGATGCTCAGCTTCCGGATAAGACAAGCCGTAAGCCACCTCGCCTTGGTCCATGCACAGATAAACATCCTCGCGTTGATACACATAGCAAACCGCGTGCATCGTCTTGGTATTTGCGACGACCAGCGTATTCGGCTGAAGATGCTGCTTTTCTGATTCAAGAAACCCTTGGATCCCCAGACTGCTAGAAATCTCCGTTGGACTACAGAGCGTACCGGTGACAAAGATCGCAGCCACGGGAAGCCCCAGCATGATGGTTTTTTGCAAACCGTCACGATCACGGGAAGCCCTCCACACCAACGCGAACGCGGTGGATAGTCCAATGAGCCAACCGATGGCCTTAGCCAGAAAATTCTCATCTAACTTAGGAATTTTATCAAAGGCAAACAGCCCAAGAACCACCAACGTAGCGATCAGCGACACGCCAATGATCGCCCCAATCAAAGAGACTCCAACTTGGAGGAAACGATTCTCTTGGCTGCGTTCAAACCTATCAATCAAGGCGATAGCCAACAGCAGGGCGAACGGGGCGAAGCAAGGAAGAATATAGGTTCCCAATTTCCCCGACGAACATGAAAAGAAAAGAAATGGCATGATCATCCAAACCAGAGCGAACTGAATGAGTGGCTCCGATTTTCGCTGGCGGATCAGATCTCGCAGCGGCAGAGGCCCGATCAACGACCAAGGCAATGTGCCCCCTAAAAAAACGGGAACAAAAAACCAGAACGGGAATTTGTGTTGGCCACCCCCAGGTTCTAAGTACCGATTGATATGCTCTTCCCAAAAGAAATATCGCCAGAAATCCGGTTCCTTTGACGCAATCGCCAGAGCCCACGGCAGTGACACGACGCCAGCCACCGCAAGCGGAATCCACGGCATTGTGAAAAGGTCTTTCCACTGCCTCCGAAACACAAGGAATGGGACAATCACCACTACCGGCACAGCAAACGCAATAAAGCCTTTTACTAAGAAGGCGCCCCCGGCGAAAACTCCTGACAGTGCCAACCATCCGATGCGTTTTTTCCCTCCAGCCGTGAGTGCTGGATAGAAACTACAGAGCGAGAGGGTCACGCAACACGAGAGCATGCTATCGAGCACACTGAAGGTCCCAACGCCCATAACTTCGGCGCAAGTGAGGAAAATAAATGCGGCAAGCGCTGCGGTTTGCTGAGAACTGTCACGTTTCAATAAAAGGTAGAGACCCACAGCAGACAATGCAATCGCTAATGCCGACATCAGGCGAACGGCAAAATTTGTCTCGCCAAAAATGGCCATCGCAGCAGCGTTCAAAATATGGCCGCCAGCCGGTTTTTCGAAATAGCGCAACCCGTTAAGCCGCGGCACAATAAAGTCGCCGGTTGCCAGCATTTCCCGCGAAATCTCGCCGTACCGCATCTCGTCGGGAATCGCGAGTTGACGCGAATTGAGTGGCAAAAGATAGACGAAAAAAAAGAGACCGACGAGGCCGAACATTACACCCCGCATGACAGCCCCCGAACGCGATGCCCGTGGTGAGCCACGATGAGCCGCTCCGCTAATTCAGCTTGTGCTTGCTGCCTTCGAACTTCACAACGGCCTTGCGACGATGGAGTGAGGTACAAGCATCCCGAAGTTCTAAGCTTCAGAATAAACGCCGCGGGTTGTTCCCACAGCGATTTTCGCAGTTGCAATAGTTGGCTGGAACGAGTCGCCTTCACGCAATTCCGCGGATCAGCAACCTGACATTGAGATACAACAAGCTGCCTCCTCAGATCCACGAGCCGCGCAGCAAGCGAAACTTTATTTAGCACATCCATGCTGTTTCTCCTTAACTTCCCTGACGCCTGAGTTTTAAGCAATCCCTAGAATTTGTCAATCCTGCCGGCGTGATTCCCGGTGGCTGTCAACAAACGGCGCGCGAATCACGAATTTTCGTGCTCGTTCAATTCTTACCCAACAACCACACACGGAACCTGATGCCAGACCGTCTTTCCAGAATTCAGAATGCCGTTCAACGCCATCGTCGGATTGTTCTGTCGCGGCAAGACCCGCGAAGGCAGTTGGGGAATTGCGCAACACCAAATTTCTCATGCAATTTTCGCGAAAGCGAGATGATTTGGAGTGAGTTGGACGTTGGGCTTGATTCAAGCGATGTTTGGACGTATCCCACGGGGCTCGCGCTCAAATTGTTGACTCTTTGAGTGGAACGCCGCGAGCGGATTGAAGATTCAGTCAGCAAATTGGGTTATTTTGTTGCCTCCCCCAAGGCGAAGGTTCCTTGGAACGCCGTCGCCTGCGGCTGGGGGATCAATGACTAAAACGAAAAGGTTGTTTTGTGGATCTCCCAAATCTTCCGCCGCTTTTCGTCTATGGGGCGATTCTTGTTGGGTTTGTGGTGACCAACCTCCTGTTGGCTCACACCTTGGGCCCGCGCAAGCATACGCCCGTTAAGGATATGCCTTACGAATCCGGCATGGACCCGATCGGCGACGCGCGGCAGCCATTCGACGTCCGGTTTTACCTTGTGGCGATCTTGTTTCTTGTCTTTGACGTGGAACTGTTGTTTTTGTACCCATGGGCTGTGAGCGCCTATAGTGAGCTTGGTATTCCGCCGGAGCTCCGCGACACGGTGTTTGGAGTCATGCTTGTTTTCATGGCAACTCTGGCATTGGCGTGGGTTTATGCTTGGCGGAAGGGAGTGTTTCGATGGCGGTAGGTCTCCCCGAAAATGTCTTTATGACAAAGTTGGACGCGGCGGCGAGCTGGGCGCGTTCCAACAGTTTGTGGCCCATGCCTTTTGCCACAGCCTGCTGCGGGATCGAGCTGATGGCGACAGCGGCGTCGCGACATGACCTTGCTCGATTTGGCGCGGAAGTGATGCGCTTCAGTCCACGGCAGTGTGATCTGTTGATCGTGGCTGGTCGAGTCGTCATGAAGATGCTGCCCGTGCTGCAGCGCATCTGGTTGCAAATGCCCGAACCCAAATGGTGTATTTCCATGGGAGCTTGTGCATGCTCGGGCGGCGTGTTCGATACGTACGCCGTCGTGCAGGGCGTGGATCGATTCATCCCTGTTGATATGTACGTTCCAGGTTGTCCTCCGCGTCCCGAACAATTGCTCGCTGCGGTCATCGACATGCAAGCCAAGGTTCGCCGCACAGGGACAGTCATGGGTAAAGAATTCATGGCGCGTGACACGCCGATGGGACCTGAACCGTTCGAATCCGAGGAACGCTACCGCATTCAGGACGCAAACCTAGTGCAGCTCGGCGGCTTCTCAGCGGCGATGACTTCGGCTGGGATGAAGCGAGGAGCTGGGAATCATGGTTGAACTCTCCGTCTTGCAGCAGCGGTTTGGGATCGAATTGGTCGAGAGTACTTTTCGCGACAATCGTCGGATTGATGTGCCTGCCGCGAAGCTGTTTGATCTTCTGAGCTGCCTGAAATCTGATCACGGTTTTAACACGCTGATCGATATGACGGCCGTGGATTATCTGGAATACGAAGGCGCCACAGACCGATTCGGTGTCGTTTACATGCTGTTAGATGTGTTTGGCGGCGAACGTGTGATTGTGCGAACAGCCGTGAACCTGCCGGATCCAAAGTTGCCATCGGTTTATTCGCTCTGGCGTGGGGCCGACTGGATGGAGCGTGAAGTGTTCGACATGTTCGGAATCGTCTTCGACGGCCATCCGGATCTGCGTCGCATCCTGATGCCAGAAGAGTTCGCCGCATTTCCCTTGCGAAAAGATTATCCGCTGAAAGGACGCGGCGAGCGGCACAATTTCCCAGTAATTACGCGGGCTGGCAGCTAGCTCGTCGGTTAACATATTCTTCACGCAGTCAGGAATGAGGCCCTGCGACAGCAGCCGGAACGCGCTAGCGGGCTGTTGACTTAATGGGTTTATCAGCCGATGGGCGCTAGCGAGCAATGCCACTTCCTTTGGTTCCGGACTCAACAACCCGAAGCGTCAGCGAGGGAATTCTCGCTGAAAATAAACAGCCTCAGCCCCTCGCTGACGCTTCGGGTTACAAAGTGAGTGCCATTGGGCTAGCGCACTTCGGCTGGTACCGCGTGAAGTATATTCTGAAATCCATGCAGGCTAGGCTTCCTAGTTTGGACGACGAACGATCGTGCAGGCCCTTATGAAGTCTCTCGTCAACATCATCGCAGCCGCCATTCAGTGCTCGACGATTGTCCTGGCAGTCGGTTCATCAGCCAACGCCGAGACGCTGAAACTCAACGGCAAAACGATGGGATCGTACTACGCGATCGCGATTGACGGGGCGGCCGAATCCAATGCCGCAGAGATCCAGACAAAGATGGAAGCGGTCCTTGCAGACGTCAATCGCCAGATGTCAACGTGGGATCCGGAATCAGAAATCTCTCGATTCAATCAGTCCGTGAGTACTGACTGGTATCCCGTGAGTCCCGGCTTCGCTCAAGTGGTGTTGGAGTCGATCCGACTTCACAAGGTCACGAGTGGCGCTTTTGATCCAACGATCGCCCCGCTCATTGACCTTTGGGGATTTGGTGCAAGGCGACCTAAGTCATTTCCGAGTCAGGAAGCGATCGACACGGCCCGCAGTAAGACAGGCATGCAATTCATCGAAGCGAAACAGGATCCGCCGGCTCTTCGCAAAACACGTTCAGACGTCACGTTGAATCTTTCCGCAATCGCGCCAGGTCATGGTACTGATCGATTGTCTGAGCAATTGACAAAGTTGGGTTATCCGTCGCATGTAGTGGATATCGGGGGTGAAGTCCGGACTGGAACCCTAAAAGCCAACGGCGAACACTGGCGATTGGGTGTTGAATCACCGTTCGGCGAGATTCAGCGGGTGATTGAATGCTCGAAAAACTCGGTTTCCACATCGGGAAACTATCGGAATTACTTCGATTACAAAGGCGTGCGGTATTCTCACACGATTGACCCGGCAACGGGTAAGCCCTTGATGAATCCTCCAGCCTCGGTGTCGGTGCTCAGCGATTCGTGCATGACGAGCGATGGTCTGGCGACAGGCTTAATGGTGATGGGGATCGAGCGGGGTTTACTGTTCGCGAAGCAGCAGGGCTTGTCGGTTTTGTATCTGGAGGTGGTCGAGGAAAGGACCATTATTGAACACGCGACAGGCGAATTTCTGGCGGTTGCTTTGTCGTCATCGATTTTAAGATCAAAAGAACAGGGTGCCGGAAATACGATTTCATTGACCGTAATTCTGGCTGTCTTGCTGTTGGCTGTGACAGCCATGGGAATCGTTATTTGTCGATCCACAGGATCCGAAACAATTCGTGATTGACGCAAGCGACAGCGATTTACAGTCAAATCGCCAGAGCTATCTATGGCGATTTGCTAGCAAGTTCTGTCAAATGCGAGACGAGATTTCTCTGAGAATTCTCAGTGAAGCGACGCCCTGAGAACGTGTCTGGTTCTTTTCGCTGCCTCTGCAAGAATGCGGTGAATGGGAAAAATCGTTTCTGGGCGTGCTGCCCTGTTCGTTTTGGATCAGAGTGTTCATTATACCGCGTCCAATTCTTTATCGTGGCAGTTGCAAGTTTCCACCCTTTCCATCGGTGTTTTTCGATGCCCTTAACTGCTGTTGATAACTTGGAAGCTGAATCGGCAGAGCGTGAATATGTCTGGACGCTGAATTTCGGGCCTCAGCACCCGGCAACGCATACGACGCTGCGACTGGTCTTGACGTTAGACGGTGAGCGCGTCCTCAAGGCTGTGCCGTACATCGGCTACCTGCACAGCGGATTTGAAAAGCTCGGCGAACATCTGGATTTCAACCAGTATGTCACTATCGTGGATCGCATGAATTATCTGTCGCCGTTGGCGAATGAGATTTCGTGGCATCACGCGGTTGAGAAGCTGTTGAACATTGAACTGACGCCTCGCTGCAAGTATTTAAGGACCATCCTTGCTGAACTGATGCGGATGCACGATCACCTGTTGAACGTCGGCACCACGGCCCTAGACTTGGGCGGTTTTACAGCGTTCCTCTACTTTTTCCAGCAGCGCGAACACATTTACGACATTGTGGAAATGGCCTCAGGCCAGCGGTTCCACACCAGTTACACGCGTGTCGGCGGCGTGCTGTTTGACGTGAACATGGACTGGATCAACAGTGTTCGCAAGTTCATCAAAGAGTTCCCAAAGGTCTATGACGAAGTTGATCGGCTGCTGACAAAAAATCGCATATTCGTCGATCGCACGAAGGGCGTTGGCTACTTGAGCACTGAAGATGCAGTGAACTTGAGTGCCAGCGGTCCGATCGCTCGCGCAAGCGGGATTGAGCGTGACCTGCGGCGCGATGAACCGTATCTCGCTTATGAAGATCTTGATTTTGACGTCGTCTGTTCAAAAAACGGTGACTGCTACGCCCGGTATTTGGTACGGATGGGTGAATTGCTGCAAAGCCTAAAAATTATCGAACAGGCGATTGAGAACATTCCGGGGGGACCCGTCAATATTGCGGTCGACAGCGACATGGTGCTGCCCGCGAAGCCGTCGGTCTATCGCAGTATCGAAGGGCTCATTCAGCACTTTGAAGTCATCATGCCGAACAAGGGCTACGCTGTACCTCGGGAGCAGGTCTACGCGGCGACGGAATCGCCGAACGGCGAGTTGGGATTCTTTATCGTGGGCAACGCCGAAACCCGTGCGTATCGCGCGAGGACGCGCCCGCCATCGTACATCCACTTCTCCATGTTTCCGCACATGATCAAGGATCATCAGCTCAGCGACGTAGTGGCGGTCTTGGGAAGTCTCAACATTATTGCAGCGGAACTTGATCGCTAAGGCAGAGGCAGTTCATCCATGAGTGCACTAAGTGAAGAAATCCGGGAGCGGATTCGGCAGGAGTTCCCCAAGTATCCGAATAAACGCGCAGTAACGCTTCCGGCATTGCACATCGTGCATGATGCCATGCGTGCGGTCTCGACGGATGCCATCATCGGGATCGCCGAGTTACTGGAGTTGCACCCCGCAGAAGTTCACGACACGATGTCGTTTTACAATTTCTTTAAAGATGAAAAACACGCTCTCGGAAATCATCGGATCTGGGTTTGTCGCAGTATTTCATGCATGTTGCGTGGTGGCGAAGAAGTTCTGGAAAAAGTCTGTAACAAGTTTCACGTGCATCCTGGCCAAACGTCAGCAAATGGCAAGGTGACATTGGAGTTTGCCGAGTGCTTGGGTGCCTGTGAAGGGGCTCCCTGCATTCTAGTGGATGACGAATGTCATATGGACATGAATGCGGAATCCGTATCGGCGTTGATTGAGAAACTGTAGGGATTCGCAGTCGTCTTGAGTTCGCTGACCGGGTCTCTAGGCCTTAGTTTTATGGGACAGGTCCTATGACCTGTACTGCGTTGAGAGGACCGTTGTGGCAAAGTTCGAACCTGTTTTGTTCGCACGAATCAACAAGCCGGACAGTACGTCACTCACGACGTACAAGGCTGATGGTGGTTACGCGCGGATCAAAGAATTCCTGAGCATGGCACCGGGCGATGTGACGAACCTCGTCAAAGACGCCGGGCTCCGTGGTCGCGGCGGTGCTGGGTTTCCGTGCGGGCTCAAATGGACGTTTCTGCCCAAGGATCATCCGGGTCCAATTTATCTGTGCATCAACGCCGACGAGAGCGAACCGGGGACTTTCAACAATCGCATTCTGATGGAGAAGGATCCGCATCAGCTGATCGAGGGCATTATCATTGCCTGCCATGCGATTCGATCGAGCAACGCATACCTGTATCTGCGATACGAATATGGGCGCAGTTACCGAGTCTTGGACGCGGCAATCAAGGAATGTTACGCGGCTGGATTGCTCGGAAAAAACTTGCTTGGCACAGGCGTTAATCTGGACATCGTGCTGCATCGTGGAGCGGGCGCTTACATCTGCGGTGAAGAAACGGGGCTGATTGAAAGTCTCGAAGGCAAACGCGCATGGCCTCGTATTAAGCCGCCCTTTCCGGCGATCGAAGGATTATTTCGCCAGCCGACGATTGTGAACAATGTCGAAACGCTGTGCTGCGTCACTCAGATTCTCTATCGCGGTGGAGCGTGGTTTAAGTCGATTGGTGTTCCGCCTGACCCCAGCAATCCGCGTGATCCAGGAAGTTACGGCCCGAAGCTGTATTGCATCAGCGGACATGTCAACAAACCGTGCTGCGTGGAGTTGCCATTAGGCGTGACGGCTCGCGAACTGATTGAAGAACATGCGGGTGGAGTCTGGAAAGGCCGCAAGGCCAAGGCTGTTGTTCCGGGCGGGATCAGTATGGGATTTCTGTCAGACAAAGAACTGGACACGAAGCTGGATTTTGCGGGCCCGGGCAAGGTTGGTTGTTTAGGACTTGGAACGGCGGCGGTGGTCGTCATCGACGATCAGACGAGCATGGTTGATGTGTTGTTCAATTGCTGCAGATTCATGTCCCATGAATCCTGTGGCCAGTGCACTCCGTGTCGTGAAGGCACGGCATGGATGACGAAAATCCTGACGCGCATCCGCATCGGTCAGGGGCGGATTGAAGATCTCGATTTATTGATGGAAGTTGCGGGCTCGATGGGCATTATTCCGGGGACGACGATTTGCGGGCTTTCCGACGGAGCTGCCTGGCCGGTGAAGAACGCAATCAGCAAATTTCGTGGCGATTTTGAAGAATACATCATTAGCAAGCGAGCCACCGAAACATCGGCTCAGAAGCTGATGGAAGTGCATTAGAAATTGAAACCAAAAATTTGAGATTTCAAATTTCAAATTTGATATCTATGGTCAGGTAACGGCATGGCAACGGTTTTAGTAAATGGTCAAGAAGTTGAAATCGGCGCAAGCGAGCGGCTGAACTGTATCCAAGCGGCGGCGAAGGTCGGCGTGGAGATTCCGGCGTACTGCTGGCATCCGGAGCTGTCGGTCGTCGCCAGCTGTCGGATGTGCCTTGTCGAAGTCGGCGATAAGAAACCTGACGGCACGGTGGCGATGCAGCCCAAGTTGGTACCTGGCTGCCAGACGCCGGCAAAGGACGGCACAGTCATTATTTCTGACAGTCCAAAAGTCAAAGAGGCTCGAAAAGCCACGCTGGAATATCTATTACTGAATCACCCACTCGATTGCCCAACCTGCGACCAAGCTGGTGAGTGTTATCTTCAGGACTACAGCTTCAACTATGGTCGTGGCTACAGTCGTCTGAACGAACCGAAAAACATTAAGCCTGACAAGACTAATATCGGTGATCAGATCACGCTGTTTACCGATCGGTGCATCATGTGCACCCGCTGCGTCCGGTTCACGCGTGAGATCAGCGGATCGGCTGAGCTGCAAGTTGTGAGTCGTGGGTCGCATGAGGAGATTGATATCTTTCCGGGATTTCCCGTCAACAACCCGCTCGCCGGCAACGTCGTCGACATTTGTCCGGTCGGAGCGTTGTGCAGCAAAGATTTCTTGTATCAGCAGCGCGTCTGGTGGCTCAAGAGTGCATCGTCTGTTTGTCCGGGTTGCAGCACGGGTTGCAGCATCACCGTGGATCAGAATGAAGAGCGCGTTTACCGGTTGCATCCACGTCCCAACGAAAAGGCTCAGGGGCACTTCATGTGCGACGCGGGTCGTTTCGGCTGGAAATATACGCATTCAGATCAGCGGCTGATGTCGCCTGAAACGAGAACCAACGGGCATGTAACGCCCACAGATTTTGATACCGTGTTGAATTCCGTCCGAGCGGCGTTGATTAAAGCGGCTCAAGGCGGCAAGGGCAAAATTGCGGCAGTCCTTTCTCCATGGATGACTGTGGAAGAAGCTTATTTATTGAGCAGCTTCCTGAAGGGCCTCTCAACTGACGTCACGCTCGCCATCGGTCCCGTGAGAATTGAGGGACACGACGATCAGTTTCCGAAAGATGTCAAGGGCCACGTTGTGGCACCTGTCAAGTTCACGATCCGCGCGGAAAAGTGTCCAAACCGCGCGGGCGTGGAAGCGGTGTTGACGCATTTTGCAGGCGACGTGATGCCGTTCGAAGAATTACTGCGTCTGGCGTCCGCCAGTCAATTCAAGGCGGTCTATCTGGTGGGCGGCGATCCCGAGGGCTGGATGACGGATATCCAAGCTGAAGCGTTCAGTAAAGTAGAAACGGTGATTGTGCAAGATATTCTGCCGTCACCCGTCTTAAAACACGCGACGCATGTACTGCCGTCGGGGACATTTGTCGAACGTGAAGGCGTATTCGTGAATCATAATGGGCTCGCGCAGTTGATTCATCGTTCAGTGCGGGGCCCGGATGGAACGCGTCCCGACGGTCGATTGCTGTGGGATCTGGCGCAACGGCTAGGGCTGATTCAGACAGAAGCCCTGCGAAGAGAAATTGCAGGGGCGATTCCGGCACTGGCGGCCATCGCCAGTCCCGAACTCAAAGGGCAGGGCGTGTTCTTAGGAGAGGCAGTCGCTGCCCCTGTATAGGTGAGCGGCATGCGTCAGCTTGCCGGTACAGGAATGCATAGAGCGACGATCGACCAGAGGGCTGACGCCCAACCGCTCGCCAAATCAGGATACCCAAGACTTATGCCAGAACTTTTGATCACTCTTTTGACCATCAGCGTCGTCGTCGGGGCGATTCCAGGGGTCTGCAACTATCTCATTCTGCTCGAACGCAAGCTGTCGGCATGGATGCAGGATCGCATCGGCCCCAACCGTGTCGGGCCGATGGGATTATTTCAGCCTTTGGCTGACGGCATCAAGCTGCTTCTGAAGGAAGACGTGATTCCGCCGCATGTTGACAAGGTCCTGTTTCTGATTGCCCCGGCGATTTCAGTATTCACGGCCATGCTGGCGTTTGCTGTAGTGCCCTTCGGCCCTGTCAATGATGCGACAGTGCCGGCGTTTATCCGTTTCATTATCGCACCAAACATCGATATCGGTTTGATCTTTATTTTCGCGATCGGGAGTTTGGGAGTTTACGGAGTCGTACTCGGCGGTTGGGCATCGAACAACAAATACAGCGCCTTAGGCGCGATGCGGGCGAGTGCGCAAGTGGTGAGTTATGAAATTCCGCTCGGGATGTCTGTGCTGGGAATTGCCTTGTTGTCCGGCACACTCAACCTCGAAAAAATCATGCAACTGCAGACCGACGGAGGTTTATTGAGCTGGAATATCTGGTTTCAGCCACTTGCTGCAATTATGTTTTTTACTGCATCACTAGCTGAAGCAAACCGCCTGCCGTTTGACCTTGCGGAATGCGAACAGGAACTCATCGGCGGCTGGCATACAGAATACAGTGCCTTGAAATGGGCCTTATTTTTCCTTGGCGAATACACACATATGATCACGATCAGTTTCCTGACGTCGATCCTGTTTCTTGGCGGCTGGAGCTTTCCATTCATCGCCGAAGCGAGCAGCGCCTATCCGGGTTTGTGGCTCGTCAAGTTGCTGATTCTGTCGGGAAAAGCCTTCTTCTTTCTGTGCATGATGATCATGCTTCGCTGGACAATTCCTCGCTTTCGCTTTGACCAGCTCATGGAGTTGGCATGGAAAGTGATGATTCCTCTGTCACTGGCGAATCTGGTGATGGTTATGTTCTGCAAACATTTTGGTTTCAGCCAGTGGTGGCTCCTGGTCGGCTCGATCGCCTTGTTCGCCGCATGGGGCACCATCAGTGCCCGCCTCCGGGAAGCGGAATTAGCGGAGCGACCGGGTTATGTCAAAAGAAAAAAGGTTGTCCCGGCAGCGGTTCACGCGGGGCATGGCGCACATCATTGATTTGAAATTTGAGATCTCAAATTTGAGATCTCAAATTTGAAGTTTGAAATTTGAAAACTGACTACTGAAAACACTTTATGTCTGAAACAAAAACAAAGCCGAAGAAAACGGTGACGTGGGTGGAGGAGCCGGAAATGGGCTTCTGGGAATCCACGTTCGTACCGGCCATCATGAAGGGTCTGAAAACGACTCTGAAGCATGTGACCGATCGCAAAACTGTGACTCAACAGTATCCTGAAGTGAAGCCCGATCTTCCGCTGCATTATCGCGGTGTGCATCGTCTGAATCGCGATGAAAAGGACCGCGTCAAATGTGTCGCCTGCATGATGTGCGCGACGGCCTGTCCGGCAAACTGCATTTCGATTGAAGCTCAGGCGGCTCCGCCCGAATGGCCGGATCGTGACAAGTTCCCTAAGTCGTTCGTGCTGGATGAACTTCGTTGTATCTACTGCGGCATGTGTGAGGAAGCGTGTCCTGTGGACGCGATTGAGCTAACACATATTTACGACCTCACCGGCGAAACTCGTGAGTCATTGATGTACGATCGCGAGAAGTTGCTCGGTGTCTATGACCAGACCAAAGATAATCCTCGCGATCCTGTGCGCACGAAACGCGGCATTCTTGGACCAGCCGCAGAATTTCATTCGTTACCGACACTTGGACCGGCGACTGTTGTGCCGGATTCTGACCGATCCGCGAAAAACCCAACTGCGGGCGTGATCAAATCCAAACAGGAGTCACACTCATGATGATGTGGATACAAGCACATCCGCTGACGCTCGTCGGTCTCGTCCTATGGGCCATTGGAATTCTGTGGCTGATACCCGGAAAAAAAGCAAGCAAGCCACGACCACACATGCTTGGTGTGTTGATCGTCGCTGTGGGACTCGTCACCTTTTGCCTGTCCTGTGGCAAGGCTCAGTCCGAACTTGCAGATGACGTCATGTTCTGGGTCTTTGCCATTGGCGCACTCATGAGCGGCGTCTTGATGATTACGGCTCGCAACCCAGTTTATGCCGCCTTGTGGTTCGCACTGGCGACATTGAGCACCTGCGGCCTGTTTTTACTGCAACATGCTCCGTTTTTGGCTGCGGCGACAATTATCGTGTACGCCGGAGCGGTGATCGTCACATTTCTCTTCGTTATCATGCTGGCGCAACAAAGCGGAGCGGCAGGATATGACCAACGGTCGAGTCAGTCGCTGCTAGCAACGATCTCGGCCTTCGTATTACTGGGGGCGATCTCGCTGACACTGCAGTCAGAAAAGATCGATATTGCTCGGCCGGTGGTTGCTGCCGAATCCCAGGCTGCGACGGGAGGCATGTCAATCTTATCATTGAACGTGTCGGCGGAGCCCGTTGACATCGTGCCTCTTCTCCCGGGAAATCTCATGAGCAAAGCCGATGCGAAACATCCGGTCGGGGATCTTCAGGGACTCGGAAAGTCTCTGTTTGGTGATTATCTATTTGCGGTGGAACTTGCTGGTACACTGTTGCTGGTCGCTAGCATCGGAGCTATTGCCATCGCGCCGCGTAGAGAGCAGGGTGCCATATGACACCGGAAGAACAAAGATTTTTGTTAGTTGGCGCTGGACTGTTTGTGCTTGGTGCCATTGGTTTTGTGACGCGCCGCAATCTGATCCTGATGGTTCTCTCTGCCGAACTGATGCTGCATGGTGTTTCCCTGACCTTGGTCACATTTGGGCGGATGCATCAGACAAACGAAGGTCAGGCTTTCACAATTTTCACGCTGACCGTCGCGGCCTGCGAAGCTGGACTGGCGTTGTCGCTAGTCTTGTCGCTGTATCGCAAGTCGCATTCATTGGATATTCGGTTGTGGTCTGAGTTGCGGGAATCCGATATGTCGGGGCCGGCTCTCGATTCATCCGGAGACCGTGGAAAATTATCGTCGTATGAAGACATTCCAACGCTGACACCGGCTGGCATTGTTCCTCAGAATCCGCCGCGCGCGGCAGCTGCGGAGAATGTGCCGACGTCTAATCGAATTTAGAACATATGTGACGCGCATTTTAAGGCAGAAAAATTAACGGAGGCCGGACCCATTGCTCCGCTGAGTAGGGCCTCCTCAAGATCCGCATTGTTTTTGATACTTTTCATTCAACCGTAATGGTTTGAGTTGTCTGCTATGTCTGAAGATCTTCAACAGATAGTCCTCTGGCTGATTCCGGCGGCTCCGCTGGTCGCAGCAATCGTCACCGCAGTGCTGGGACCAAAACTGCTGCGTTACAAGAGTCATCTGCCGTGTTGGTCAGCGTTGGCGGTGTCGTTTGTGTGTTCGTTGATTCTGCTGCTGAAGATTCTGCCGTCAGTTGAGCAGGCGGCCCCGCCAGAGGAAGTTGGAGTAGCAATTTCACAGACGGCAACTGGGCCGCAGGTGATTGCGTCTGGTTTCGAATGGTTCAATGTTGGTTCACTGCACGCGAACATTGAACTTCGCGCTGACTCAATCACGGCCATTATGCTCACCATGGTGACGGGTGTGAGTCTCCTGGTCGCCATGTTTGGTTCAGGTTACATGAGCCATGACCCGGGTTATCCGCGATTTTTTGCGGCAGTATCACTCTTTGTGTTTTCGATGTGCATGCTGGTATTGTCTGGCAGCTTCATTCTGCTCTTCGTGTTCTGGGAAGCTGTGGGACTTTGCAGCTATCTGCTCATTGGATTCTGGTTTCAGAAGCCTTCGGCAGCGGCAGCGGCAAAGAAAGCGTTTGTCGTCAATCGCATTGGCGACTTTGGTCTGATCATGGGCATCTTTTTAATCTGGAAGCATTTTGGGTCCCTAGATTTCGTGACGGTGCTTGGTAATGCTGCTCGGATTGCCGAAGTTGATGCCCAAAATCCAGGCGTGATTCAGCTCATTTGCTTCTGTCTGTTCCTCGGAGCCATGGGCAAGTCAGCTCAATTTCCTTTGCAGGTCTGGTTGCCGGACGCAATGGAGGGGCCAACACCCGTCAGCGCATTGATTCATGCGGCGACGATGGTGACCGCGGGCGTTTATCTGGTTGCCAGATGCACGCCGCTGTTTGTAATGGCACCGCATGCTCAGATGGCAGTCTCCGGAATCGGAGCCGCCACGGCGGCGATTGCCGCCTTGATTGCCTTAACTCAAACGGACCTGAAACGCGTCCTTGCGTATTCAACCGTGAGTCAATTGGGATTCATGTTCATGGCACTCGGCTGTGGCGCCGCCAGCGCTGAGCTCGTGACACCGGCCGTGACGGCCGGTATGTTTCATTTGTTCACACACGCTTTCTTCAAGGCCTTGCTGTTCCTTGCAGCGGGAAGTGTGATGCACGCGATGGGCGATGTCATCGATATGCGACGTTTTAGCGGACTGAAACACGCTTTGCCGATCACGCACTGGACATTCCTTGTCGGGGCAGCCGCGTTGGCGGGCGTTCCGTTACTGGCTGGCTTCTGGAGCAAGGACGATATTCTTGCCGTGCTGCAGGAAGCCTCGCGCAGCGAAACACATGGCCTGTACTTTGGTGTAATCCGAGTCATTGCGATTGGAGCCGCGTTCCTCACCGCGTTCTATACTTTTCGCGCGTATTTTATGACGTTCTGGGGACCCGAAAAATTCCCAGAGGAAGCTGGTCATCATCCTCACGAAGTCACACCGATCATGGCCTGGCCACTCAGAACGCTTGCCGTCTGTGCCGCTGGGATTGGTCTCCTTGTCGGGCCGACGCATCTGTTTGGCGATTACCTGCAAAAGACGATGGGGTTGACGCCAGAGCACGAGCATCATCTGCACTGGGGCGTGATGTTAATGAGCAGCATCATTGCCGTTGCCGGGATCGGTTTTGCATGGATGTTTTATGTTGCATCACCCACCATTCCAGCCGCCATCGCTAGGACGATGAAGCCGTTTTACGTGATTTCGCAGGGCAAGTTCTTTTTAGACGAAATTTTTATGGGCCTGATTGTATTCCCCCTGCTTGGCATCGCGAAGCTGGCGACGCTCGTAGATAAGTACTTCATTGATGGCATCGTGGATACCGTCGGCAAAGTACCGAAAGCCTTGAGCATTATTCCTCGCCAGTTGCACGGCGGTGTCGTTTCATCCTATGCGAGTGTCATGTGGGTTGGTGTTGTGACGGCAGTGGTTTTAGTGCTGACAATGTTTTGATTCACTTCTGAGCGGAATGGCGCTAGCCACCGGTAACTGTTCCTGACAAACCGGCGGCTAGCGCCCTGCCGCTCACGAATTCTGGATTTCGGGTTTTCTATGATCGCTCTTCTGTTTATCTCACTGTTAATCCCAGCCGCGACGGCGTTGTTGTTGATGCTGTTTCGCACGTCGCTCAATCAATCCAGTGCCCGCTGGGTTGCGTGTTGCGGCAGTATTGCAGCATTGTTGTTTTCCGTGCTGCTGCTAGTTCAGTATCGGGTCCAGGTTGTGGATCCATTCGGATCAGGGGTGATGCCGGTGGCGTCGAGTGTTGATCCGGCATCGGCCATTCAACCGCGCGTTGAGTACCGGCAGCCATGGTTGAAGACCGGCGAACGCATGCAGCTGGAAATGTACTTCGGCCTCGACGGCATCAGCGTCACTATGATCGCTCTCACGACGTTGCTGACCGTTTGTAGTGTCCTGATTTCGTGGGAAGCCATTCAGGATCGAGCCTCGGAATTCTATGCGGCGGTATTGATTCTGGAGACGGGACTCATCGGCGTCTTCTGTGCGTTCGACCTTGTGCTGTTCTACGTCTTCTTTGAGATGACGCTGATTCCGTTGTTCTTTATGATCGCGATCTGGGGCGGGCCAGAACGAAAATGGGCAGCGATCAAGTTTTTTCTGTACACCTTGGCAGGCAGTCTGGTAACGTTGTCCGGCCTGATTTATGTCGTTGTGCATACGTCGCACGAAGGACTGACCAACCCCACGTCGCTCCCGGCGCTCTCTGCCTGGCTGGCGACTCATCCGCTGCCTGAATCAATGCAAATGACGCTGTTTCTGGCAGTAGCGGCCGGATTTCTCATCAAGGTCCCCGTGTTTCCGTTCCATACATGGTTGCCGCTGGCACACGTGGAAGCCCCAACGGCCGGCAGCGTATTGCTTGCGGGAGTTCTGCTGAAGCTGGGAAGCTACGGCTTCCTGCGAATCTGTCTACCGCTGTTTCCAGCCGCATGTCTGGAACTGGGACTCCCCATCATCGGACTGCTCTCGGTCATCGGGATTATCTACGGTTCATTGTGTGCACTGGCGCAGCGGGATATTAAGAAGCTCGTGGCCTACAGCTCGGTGGCGCACCTGGGATTCTGTATGTTGGGCCTGTTTGCACTCAACACCGAAGGTATCACCGGGAGTGTCTTGCAGATGATCAATCACGGTTTATCAACCGGAGCCCTCTTCATCATCGTCGGTATGATTTACGAACGATATCACACCCGCATGATGGACGATCTGGGTGGCCTAGCCTCAAAGCTGCCCATGATCGCATGCAGTATGGTCTTTATTTCGATGTCCAGCATCGGCCTGCCGGGCTTGAACGGATTCATCGGCGAATTTCTGTCACTCGCCGGGATGTTCAAAGCAAACCCGCTTTATGGTGTTCTAGGAACGACCGGAGTTGTCTTAGGCGCTTGGTATCTGCTGACAGCCGTCCAACGTGTGTTTTTTGGGACTCTCAAAGAACCGCATCACGCTGGACATGATGCGGTTGAAATCACCGATATGAATCCTCGTGAATTCCTCGCGCTGGCCCCGCTCATTGTGATGTGTCTGTGGATTGGCGTACGTCCAGCTGGGCTGATTGCGATCATTGAACCGGATATTAAAGCCGTCGCAGGCTTGTTCGAAAATCAGGACGACAGTCCAACCGAGGCGTTCGTGCAAAACACCACAAACATCCTGAACCACAACGCTCAAATCTCCATTCCCTAATTTGCCCTCACTTAATTCTCCGGGGATTTTTCCCAGTGCCTCCATATCAAGCCATCAATCAGGCTGCAGGTCTGATTATTCCTGAGATCATTCTGTTGGCGACGGTCTGCGTCATGTTCCTCGCAGGACCATTTCTTGTGAGTGAAACAGGCAAGGCACCGGCAGGCTTGCGACACCGCTGGGGAATTCTGTCGTTGCTGGCTCTGGGAGCAGCCATGTTTGCGTGGACCAAAGCTCCCATTCTGGAAGCCGGGGCAGGGCCGTTTCGACCGGATGAATTCGTCTGGTTCGTACGGGGCGTCTCATTGGTCTGCGGCATGTTGCTCACGCTGGTGCTGTGGGATCAAATTGACGATGGCCACGCCGCCGAAGCTCATGCTTGTCTGCTGGCCATTCTTGCCGGCGTTAACTTTGTCGCCCTCTCGAACGACCTTGTGGGCATTTTTCTAGGACTGGAACTCGTCAGTATCCCGACCTACATCCTGTTGTTTCTTGCCCGGCGAGACTGGATGACCCATGAGGCGACGATCAAATATTTCTTGCTTAGCATCTTTTCATCCGCTTTCGTGCTGTACGGTTTGAGCTGGGTGTTCGGCATCGCCGGAACCACCAATCTCACTGCGATCACCGAAAAAATATCGGCTGCTTCCGCAACGACAAATCTTGGTATGTTTCGCTTGGCGATGGTTCTGATCATTGGCGGACTCAGTTTTCGACTCACCGCTGTTCCGTTTCACTTTTATGCCCCGGATGTGTTTCAGGGCGTCACGCCGTCCTCAGCCGCGATGTTGTCGTTCGTGCCCAAAGTCGTCGGTTTTACGGCGTTGCTAAGACTGCTTCCCGTCTGTTTTGGGGAAGCCAACTTTACGGACTGGATGCCGGTTGGTGCCGTCCGCGTCGTGCTGATGGTTCTTGCGATTCTGACCATGTTTGTCGGCAACCTGCTGGCATTGCGGCAGACCAGTTTGATGCGCCTTCTGGCTTATTCTAGCATCGCTCATGCAGGTTATATGCTGGTCGGACTGACTGTTGGAAATTCGTCCGCAGGAACCAGCGGAGTCGCCGCCTTGCTGTTCTATTTAGCGATGTACGGCATCATGACCATTGGCCTCTTTGCGCTCATCTCCGCCGCCGGCACATTTACTAGGCCCCTGCGTTCTTTGGCAGATCTGTCGGGACTCAGCAAAAGCCAGCCTGCGATCGCGTTGATGATGGCCGTCTGTCTGATCGGACTCAGCGGCTTGCCACCGACCGGAGGCTTTCTGGCAAAGCTCAACCTGTTTCTGGCAGCATGGTCTGAAGGCACCACTGACGGTCGCATTCTGGCAATCACACTTGCCGTCAACGCTGTGATTGCGGCAACATATTACTTGCGGCTGATCTCGGTCATGTACTTCGAACAGTCGACTGTCGTCCTTGAAACTTCCCGGCAACCCGCCGCTTGGATCGCCGGTTGCCTCTGCGCCATCGCGACGCTGGCGCTGTTCCTGATGCCACAACCGCTCTGGAATGCTGCGGTCCACGCGCTGAGTCATTCATGACATCGATTCACCACTAAATCGACAATCACTGGTGGCTGTGCGATGGCTGGTTGAGTAGAATTCAGCATGTCCGAGTTCCCGGAAGAGGTGCTAAAGTCATGAGTTCGGTGACCATCCAGAACGAAATTGAATACCCGGAATCCGATGGAAAACCCATGGGTGAGACAGATCTGCATCGAGACTGGATGGTTCGCATTCTGGAGATCTTCCGACAGCGTTACGCTGGCCAGCGCGTGTATATTGCCAGTGATCTGTTGGTCTACTACG
>QWQG01000142.1 GCA_003670925.1 Planctomycetota bacterium
GATCGAAAACAGCCGCATCGCCAGTCGGCCCGACCATTCTGATCCGCTGCCGGAGTAATTCTTGCGTCCGACCGCAGGATCGCGAATGAGTCGTTCGCCGTAGTTGTTATCCAGGGGAATGCGAGCGTCGTTGACGAACCGTGTCAAACCGTCCCAGTGATCCCGTAAACTCGCCAACGCAGTGCGCCACGGGGAACGCAGTTTTTCATCGGCCAGTTCGATGTCTCGCCGAACAGCCATATTTGCAACATGATCCCGCAGAGCGGATTCGGCAGCAGCCCGTTCGGTCGAGCCGGGAACATGACGCAGGCGTTTGCGATTCCGACCGTACAGCTCACGAATCTGCAACCGCCACGCCAGAGCCCATGCCTTCAATTCGGGGAAGCCCTTGCCGACTTGCACAAAATCACGGTTCATCGACAAATTAAGTGCGCGGGTAAGAAACGAGGCTTATCCGATGAGTTCGAACTTAGCGAGATGCAGGGCATAGAGTTTGGCGATGCCATGGGTTGTCAGAAAGACATTGCGGCAAAGATTGTTGATCGCGGAGGCAATTACGTGATCGGCGTGAGAGCAATCAGCCCACGCTGCACGACACCATCGAATCATTTTTCGACGACCACTGGAGAGACGGCGACTGGAGAGACGGCGACTGGTTCAAAGGTCGCTGTCATCGATACCAGACAATCGAACAGCGCGGAGGGTGTCAGGTCGCACGCTATTACTATATGGCTGAGGTTCCTCAGCGCAAAGTGGTGTTGGAAAACTGGCCGAGCGTTCAGGCCATCGGGATAGTGATCAGCGTGCATCGTCGTGGCGAAAAGGTCACTGAAGAAGTTCGTTACTATATTCTCAGCGAGTATTTGAAAGGTGCACAATTTGCCAAAGCCGTTCGCCAGCACTGGGCGATCGAAAACAACTGTCACTGGCAATTGGATGTTCTGTTCAACGAAGATGATCGTCGCGTTCGCGAACGCACTCTGGCCAATAATTTATCATGGCTCAGGCGAGTCGCCGTCAGCCTGCTGAAGCACCATCCGTCCAAAGACAGCATCAAAGGAAAGCAACAAAGGAAAGCAACAAAGAGCGTCATGGAATCATCACTTCCTCGCGCAAGTGCTGTGTTTTCATGGACCAAACTTCGCGCCCCCTCTGTTCTCAGGGGCCGCAGGCGCCGCAGTCGTTGCATTGGCGACCATTGGCATGATGGCCGCAGTGGCATGGCTTTCGAATACCTGGCAGAACGGGCTTGCGGCACATTTTCAGTCGTACACCGGCAGCACCGTTTTTCGACAATTTTCGATCGATGAAGGTCCCTGCACGATTCTGGTACTGGATCAGCGAACCTATCCGTGGTTTGGTTCAGCACGCCAGAATCATGTGATTCAGCCCGGACATTTTCGCGACACGGACGATGTACTCGCACTGCTCAGGAATCTGGACATCCGATACGTCATCACGCGCACGCGTCCCGAGTACACGGTCTTTCCCTATGAAAAGGCCTGGGAGGGAATGGGGCAGGTCCCGGGGCTGACCCTCATCGATCAAGGACGCAATCTACGCGTCTATTCCTGGCGCGGGCGTCGCCCGCAATCCGATACTTTGTAAGGGGCCATGTCGTCCTTCGTTCCCTGCTGACTCCCCAGTGGCGTAAACGGTTTTCGCACTTCTTGTGAGCAGATGATGATCGTTTAATCGTTTGCAGCGCAGCGCACCATTTCGACCGCGTACACGGCGTAGCTGCGTGCCCCGAGGTGCCAGAGCCATGGCGGCAGGATGCGACTCGACAGACAGAGTTCAACACAGGCTTGAATGTGCTGGATGTCGTGCTGGACGACCGCAGGATTGAGGCCCGAGAAAAAATTGCCGGACTGAAGACACTGGAACATCAGTTTCGGCAACTCTGCAGACAGCGTCTTCGCAAGTTCCTGAACAGTGTCCGATGAGACCAGATCCGTGATCAACAAAACTCGCCCGCCAGGCGCGGTCAGACTGAGCAGTCTGAGCAGATGACCACGACGAACGGCCTGCATTAGGGGTAGATAGTCCGACGACTCTGGCGGCGCAATTTGCGACGCTGAATCGAGAAGCTGACTCAACAGACATGCCGATACCACAACGTCCGAAACCGGAAGACGCTCGGGCATCTCTGCAGATTCCACGGCGGCCAGCACCGCAGCTCGTTGCGCCGGATCGAGACTAACGAATGCCGCCACCGACATGAGCGGTGCCGCGATATCGATGGGTGCGAAGATACGAATTTGTGAAGTGACATCTGCGGGAAGTCGCGACACGGCACATGCGACCGCAACCGCATCGATGTCGATGAGACGAATTTCACTGAACGCGACAGCCAGCGTCGTCAGGTCGATGTCCTGACAGTTTCCGGCACCGATCACAGTCATGGTCGGCCATTTGTCCGATTGAGCGCTGGTCGAACGCCGTACAGAAGTTCCCGCCGCAGCGTCCAGGATCAGTCGCATGACATGTTGACGATGAGACGCAAAGCTCGGCTGGTCCTGCGTCTCGCGGTTACGAGCGATCTGTCGTCCGGTGAGATTGGCCACGATTCAGTTTGTCAGGATGGGTGCCATCGGTGGCAATGTCGTGGGATCGCCTGTCAGCTTAAAGGGCCTGCGTGAAATTTCCTTGCCCGCACTTTTCAGAATCATCCAGTAGTCACCCGGAACCATTTTATTTCCGGTTTGATACACGAAGTTGGCCCAGAGCGCATCGCGTGTGACGTACTGACCAGAATTGTCAATAAGTCTGTCTTCGGAATCGACGATAGCAACTTCTACCCAGAGATCTTCATGCGGCGGATTCACGTTGCATTGCGCGACGATGGTGTCGCCGTAACCGTACTCGGTCAGACGATTTGCGAGCTGGCCGCCCACAAGCAGACTGCCGATATCGAAGGAAAAGAATTTGTCTTTTTCGCGTAATGGTCGGGAGTTGTTAATCATTGTGAGGGCAACTTCGCGATCAAGTGTCTTGAGTGGCATCAGGCCTGTGTGTGTGCGGACACCGTAAAGATCAAAACGATAATCGGCCTCAGCAGCGCCGACAGCCACGAGTGTCGCGAGAGCTAACCAGACCATCGAAACTGGAATTGCAGTTGGTCGCATTTCGACTGCACGGGCGATGGCAAATCGCGGCAACCCCAGTAGCGAAGTTGGCAGACGCAGACGATGCACAAAACGCCTAATGCCGACGATATCTCGTTCTGTCAGGAATGCCAAGTAGCAGCTGATGCAGATCAGGGGGAAAATCCACAAACCTAACGAAAGCGATGTCATAAAGTGAAACATCAAGCCAATACCCAGCACGAAGTAGCGTCCGATGGGTCTCCATGCGAGGAACGGGAATGAGATTTCCCACACCACGGTAATGTATCCGCTGATGAGCAGCAACGGCGTCGAAGTGGCCATGAATTCGCCGACTGGATTTGCGTAGTTCCAGTTACTCAGCATCCAGTAGCGCATCTGTTCTCCACTGAAGAAAGCTTGCGTCTGAATTTTTGTGATCGCCGCCCCAAAGTATACGAAGCAAAATAAAATTTGAATTAAGCGGGCGGGCCAGACTGGAACTCGCGGTGGGATTGCTGAAGCCGCTCGACCGTCCTTCCAGCGTTTCAGCACGGCGTCGATAGACCAGACTTGGTGGCATTCGGAAACCGCGAGAATGAGCAGGACGTGAGTCGCGATCACGGAATACTTCGTCATCGTGCTGACGGCGTCGAGTAAATTGAAATACGTGTATAGCGGGGCGCCGATCAAAAATGCAAGGCGTGTCTGAAAGCCAAATACGCCACAGAGCAGTGCAAAGATCATGATTCCGTACAACGCAACGGCAAACGACGGCGACAAAACCGGAAGTGGAGTGCCCTGTCCGAAGAGTTCGAACAACTGCGTCGGTGCACCGTCTGTCGAAAATAGTTCGCGGACACGCCCGAATCGCCGAATCATAGGCACCAGAGCGATCGCAGGGAGAAACATGCGAACCAGAGCAATTCCGTACGGCGCCTGTTCGGCAAAGAAGAAGTCCCGAATGCCGCCAAAGAACGATGAACGTTTTGTCTGTATTGAATTCATTGTGATGACTCCATTGATTCTCGGGAACGTGGCCCCGATCGTCGCTTTTTTCAAAGGCACCCACTGCCTACATGTTGTGAACTGAGGGATTGAATCAGAGGCTGGACCAAGCCAAACGCCGTTCCGCCCAGTCGATTTGACAAGCCACTAGTTAGTGCTCAAACCGTTCGAATCCGAAGTGGCCTGAAACCTGTTTTGGATGTTGTTGGCAGCGGGATCAAAGAAAGTGTTGTAGTACGGTGTGGCTTGACGTGATGCCTGTTGTAACCGGGGATTGTCGGCAATGGTGAGCAGTGCCTGGCGATTGAACCAATCGGGATATGACTCAATGGGAGATCCGTTCGCGGTGCAGATTGTCTTCAGATGGAAGTAAGACAATTTTTCCATGGGCTCATGAAAATTGTAAGCCCACAGATGGGCCGGGACGTTGAACTGTTTCGGCCAGATTTCCTGCACAACATAGACGCGATCTATTTCGGCATGTGAAGTGTGAGAGATCACATGGTTGATATGACGTGCGATGAGATGGCTTGAAACGTCATAGTTGATTCGATCAACGTTTCCGAATGGCGTGAACGCTCCCCAAGGCTCCCGGACTTCGTAGTAGTTGCCATTGGTATCTCCGGCCACGATATGGGTCCGATTGTCGTATGCCTGCCAACCGCAGAACATATCCCACACGACAAAGTAGCTGAGTGTGTTACCGCAGAGGCCGAACTTCAAGGCGTGGGCAGAGGTGCCCCACGTCAGCGACAACAGGTAGCAAGTCACAAACAGGGCTGAAGCCCAGCGTTTAAGCCGCATGGTTCACCATCCTTCCATGGCAGGTGAATTTGGGAGATTCTCGAACGGCAGGCTGAACTATTAGCGATCGGCCCAACAACTGCCGACCAGACTTTGTGCTTTTTTTGAAATTCGGTCAAGACCGAACCGCCCGCAACCGAAAACTCCGCTCCGAATGCAGGATGCCTCGCACTTTGTCCGTTAGGCATGCTTGTTTTTGCACCGGGCATAAAAAAAACCTGCTGTTCCAATGGAACAGCAGGCTTTTAAGCGAGGTCGACGGGACTTGAACCCGCGACCTCCAACGTGACAGGCTGGCGCTCTAACCAACTGAGCTACGACCCCTCGCTTTGCCTTTCGGCATCTTCAACGTGCGGAAGGGTACAAGCTATCGCACGTCTTTTCAAGAACACATGCCACTATTTCGGCAGCAACTCAAGCATACCTTTGAATAGGAGCCAGAAAAACGGGCTAACAGGCTTCGCCAACCATTCTTTTCGATAGTAAACGAGCTTTGAATGTAAATCGTCACGAACATCCTTGGAAATTGTCGCATTATTAATCCTAGGGGATCAGACGCATTGACCTGTTGGGATTTTGGTAGTCGCTCTGGAACATGGATTATCCTTGCCAGCAGCCGTCGGACACGGAATAAGAATTTTCATTATCAAGATTGTGAAGCACCTGTGTGCTTGCACACTAATTCTCGTCGTTGGTAAACTTGTTTGAGCAATCGCGTCAACATTTTTTTTCCCTCCGCGCAATTCCCCTTAGTTTTCCCCAACCGCTGTTTCCTTTATTCACCCTTTCGCAAGGATTTGCGCC
>QWQG01000197.1 GCA_003670925.1 Planctomycetota bacterium
CGACTCCTCGCTGTGCAGTAGCTGGCCGTATTGGGCGAACAAATCGAAATGCCATTGGTGGCACGATGTGCGATGATTCGCGACACCGCATCGCGGCAACTGTGGTCCTCGCTGAGAACCTGCGAGAGAAACCCCCAGATCGTGACTTGCGGAGTGAACACGCGGTCTCGGAACTCAACCTTATGATCATCGAGAACCGCCTGGCAGGCGAATTGCATACCACTGGGAGTGAAAGGAAAACTGCTCACGAAACGCAACCTGATCATGTGGCCGCATCGCGGTCGCGACTGCACGAGGTCTAGGACGCAACCAACACCGCAAATCACGAGCAACAACGAATTTAGATCGCAGGCTTGTTTCCCCACCGGCCCTGCACAGCGCTGGGACGCACCGCCTCGGTCGTGTTTGGAAAGCACCCTGTGAGTGCTCAGGACCGGTGACTGTTTGAAAAACTTACCAAGGAGTTTGCCGAATTTACCAACCAGTTTGCCGTCGCCTAATATGGGTTGACGATGGCTCCCGGGAGTGGAGCACATCGGGAGTGTTTCAGAACGCCCGGCTCCGCTCTGGCGACGGACAGTTTTACTCGGAAAAAGATGCTGCGGTCGGCAAGACTGACTGCACGACAATGCTTAAGCTAGTGCCATTCGTCAATGTGACCGGAGCAGTTTGAAAACGAAATGGCATCTGCCTCAGGACGTTAAGTCTGAGGTACTAACGACGTCGGAATTTCTGCCGCCGAATCCGTCTATCGAGGCGGTTTCCGGCAACTGCGGGACTGGCCGGAAAACGTTCCCGGATCGCCATCAATGTGAATACACCTGCAAGGCTCGTCGCCACATCGTTCGCCGCGACTGCGCATGTTCCTGAACAAGCACCGCAATTGTCCGATTTACCGGTAAACTCGCGTCAGCACAGCCAGTTTTCTGAAGCGCCGTACCACCCATGTTGTTCTGCGAATTAAGATCCGCCCCTGCCTGGATCAGGATCTTGGCCGCATCAAGTTGTCCGAAGATCGCGGCCAGGAGATAATCGTCGATTTCCCGATGAATAGCCTGCCTGCAGCATCTTCTGAGCTCCGTCACGAAGGATTTCGGACAACATGTCGCGAGAAGAGCCGTATGAGGTGGTTCCTCAACTACGGATCTATGCGGCGGGCCGCTTTTTGTCTTTGGCAGAGCGAATCAACTATTACCGTTTTCCTTGTCCCTCGATCTCCCGTACTTGGTGGAGAATGCGGGACAGTCGAACTAGACTACGTGCATGAATTCGCAGCAGGGAATGTTTGAATTTGCCGAGACGCCGGAATGGCAGAATGCGGCAAATGAAGATGTCATGGTCGCGGAGGTGGTGTTCAATCTTCCGCTGGAACGACCTTATACATACGCGATTCCGGATGCCATTCGCGATCGGATTAAAGCCGGGCAACGCGTCAAAGCACCGTTGGGACGGGGAAATCGCAATGTCGTCGGTTACTGCGTCGCCGTGCGCTCGGCCGATCAGGCGCAGCGGGTGCTGAAGCCGATTACGGAATTGCTCGACAGCGAACCGCTGCTCGACGAACGCATGCTCGAGCTCACCCGGTGGATTGGCGAACGCTATCTCTGCGGCTGGGGACAAGTGCTCGACAGCGTGATCCCGGCTGGCGTCCGGCGTAAGAGCGGCACGCGGGAAGTCCAGAGCTTCATCCTGACACCCGGCAACGAAGAAAAACTGACGACGACACGGTTCAGCCGCCAGCAAACAGCGGTGCTTGCAATTCTGCAGAAAGCTGACAGTCCGGTCGCGGCCGCAGACTTGTGCGAACGCGCGGGTTGCGGACCGGCACCACTGACTAGCCTCCGCAAGAAAGGCCTGATCACAGCCCTGCGCATCCGCTCGGACATTACCGGCGATGAAATTGGGATCTTTGAGCAACAGCAGGATCTGAAACTTGCCCATCAGCAGCAACTCGCATTGGACAAGATTCTGCGTCCAATTCGGGCGCGTGAATATGAAACGTTGCTGTTGCATGGTGTCACGGGCAGTGGAAAAACGGAAGTGTATATCCGCGCGATTCGGGAAGTGGTGAGTTATGGACGGCAAGCCATCGTGCTTGTGCCGGAGATCAGCCTGACCCCGCAAACGATTCGGCGGTTTCGCAGTCGCTTCAATTCGGTCGCCGTGCTGCACAGTCACATGACGGATGCAGAACGACATTGGCAGTGGCAGCAGATTGCGAGTGGTGATATCGAAGTCATCGTCGGGGCGCGAAGTGCCGTGTTCGCGCCGACGCCACATCTGGGTTTAATCGTTATCGATGAAGAACATGAACCGTCGTTCAAGCAGGACAGCACTCCCAGATATCACGCCCGCGAAGTTGCCCGGAAGCGTTGTCTGGATGAGAAAGTACCGCTCATTCTGGGATCAGCCACGCCAACCCTAGAATCGTGGCTGCGGGCCCAACGAAAAACGGACACGCTGGTTTCGATGCCGTCGCGCGTCGCCGAACGCCCGCTGCCGCCCGTCCTGATCGTCGATACGCGGGATGATCCGCGAATTAAACGTGGGTCTGCCATCGGTCGCGCACTGTTTCAGGCGATCACACGCGCGCTGCATGAAAAAGGGCAGGTTATTTTGTTTCTCAATCTGCGCGGTTATTCTCCAACAGTCTGGTGCCGCAGTTGCGGGACGGGAATCAAGTGCCCGAATTGCGACGTGACCCTCACGTGGCATCGAGATCGCCAAGCAGCCGTGTGTCACAGTTGCGACTATGAAATTCCGCCTCCGAAAGTCTGTCCGACATGCGAAAGTCCCGCAGTCCGCTACCTTGGCACAGGGACCCAGAAACTGGACGAAGAAGTTCAGAACACCTTTCCAAATGCGCGTGTCCTGCGCATGGATAGCGATTCTATGAAAAAGCCCGGCAGCCACGACGCAGCGTTGGACAAATTTCGGCATGGTGAAGTCGAAATTCTGCTGGGGACGCAGATGATCGCCAAAGGATTGGACTTCCCAAACGTGACGCTCGTGGGCGTCGTAGATGCCGACACGATGCTGCGTCAACCAGATATGCGAGCGGCCGAACGCACGTTTCAGTTGATCGCGCAGGTGGCCGGACGTACGGGACGCGGCGAACGCGGCGGGCGAGTTCTTGTCCAGACCACAAGTCCCGAAGACCCAGCGGTGAAGTTTGCCTCAAAACACGATTTCATCGGATTCGCCCAACATGAACTGGCCGAACGCTACGATGGCGGAGCTCCACCGTTTTCGCATGTCGCCCGAGTCATCTTTCGCGGCCCTGATGAAGACCGCGTCCGCCGTACGGCCCGCGACGTAGCCGATAAACTCCGCGCTGCTCGAAAAGGCACAACGAAAGACATCCGCATTCTGGGAGCCGCCCCAGCCCCCGTCATCCGACTGCGCACACTGTGGCGTTTTCATCTGCAGATTGCCGGCAAGACGCCGGAACTGGTGCGCGAACTCTGGCAGTCCGTCGAAAGCAATCTGACCCTGCCCGAAGGCGTCGAACTGGCGATCGATGTTGATCCCATCAACGCACGTTGATGACATAAAGTCAGCGGGCACATAAATTTATTTACGTTGGTGTCACCAGTGCTGCCTCGGGCAAACTCCCCCTCTTATTCGCACTGGCCACGAGTGCGAATTTGCTGCTTCAATGAACCTTCAACAGCAATGGCGCGAAAGTTTCGATCGGGATATTGGCACCGCCATGCCGAGCCATCGAATCGATGGTCAGGACAATGATGGGGGGTGGTCTTGTCGGTGAGCAGTTTGTCACACCCCACAAAATCATAAACTGGCCGGTCGCGATGTTACTGGGTTGATTGCATCAGGCGACTATTGCATCGGCTGAATGACCAGCCGATAGGGCTGCGCGGGACCGCCGTGATCGTGGGCGTCTTGGAGACTGATGAAGTACTTCCCAGCAACCAATTCCGTCGTGATGCGAGAATCGGTTGTGCCGGCATGATCATCGTTCACGCTCACGATTTTTCCCCGGTGATCAAACACCGTCAGCAGGCTGTCCAGACCCGAACCATGACGACGGGCCAGCACCTCGATCGTTACACTTTGCGGATCGGCAATGTCAAACGAGAACACATCCACGTTTCTGTCGCCGTGGATCTGTCCGTCGACCGCCTGTGGGATCTGAATCGGCTGCGCTTGCTGAAAACCATCATTCGGTTCACTGTCAGCGACGAGCGGATGGCCGCTGCCGATCAGCAGCTTATGAGGTGGACTTTCACCCGTCGGTGAGACCACAGTCAGAGTTGCGTCGCATGGTTCGCCTCCTGCAACTATCGTTACTTCAAGTTCCAGCTGCGTATCACCGATCTGCTTCGCATCCTGTCCATTTGGAACGGGAACACTGGCAGCAGAGAGAACTTTGAACGAAACCTGTGGACTGGACGACCGAACTTCTATGGCTGGATTCAGGGCCCAACCACGCACGACTATTTTCGTCGTCGGAGTCACAGGCACTGCCAGCGGGACGCACATCGCGACGCGCGGCGACTCGGCTTTTTTTTCGGCAACGGCGTCCTGTGCGCGCGCAGCAATCCCAACCAAAAGGCTGATCGTCGCCAGGAGGCACCATGCTTGATGATTCACCGCTAGCAAACGGCCCTTAGGCATACAGTTCCTCAAGCAATCGACCGTCTTCCAGAATTTCAACCGGGCGACCGTCCGGCGTGCGGAGTTGCTTACGAGGATCGATACCCAAAGAATCGAGGACGGTGAACGCGACGTCGGCAGGATGAATCGGATTCTCCGTGACCTGCCCGCCGTCCTTATCTGTGGCACCAATCACACGGCCCGGAACAACGCCCGCCCCCGCGAACAGCAGCGAAGCCGCAGCTGCCCAGTGATCGCGGCCGACATCTTTGTTGATCTTCGGAGATCGGCCAAATTCACCCATGGCCAAAACCAGCGTATCCTGCAACAAGCCGCGATTGTGCAGATCATCGATCAGGGCCGAGAACCCTCGATCAAAATCCGGCAGCATGCGATCCAGTCCATCCCAGATTTTTGCATGATGATCCCAACCACCGCTGTTGACGGTCACAAATGTGACTCCTCGTTCGATAAGCCGCCGCGCGAGCAGACAGCTTTGACCAAACGTCGTGCGGCCGTATCGATTCCGCAGCTTGTCGTCTTCCTTATCGATCGCAAACGCATCTCGTGCTTCACCAGACAGAACCATTTCTGTCGCCCGCTGCTGAAACTGATCAAAGGCCTTGATCTGATCATTCCCTGCGACCCGTTCCGCTAAGCCGTCCACGGTCTTCAGCAACGATTGCCGGCGTTGGGCTCGCAGTTCCGTCAATGGTTCCGCCTGCGACACATCTCGCACGCGGTAGCCTTCCTGATTCGGATCGCCGACTTTGAATGATTCATACCGACCACCCAAAAATGCACTCTTGCCAAGTTCCCATGTGAACGACGGGTTCCGGGGGATGGCAGCGTACGGTGGCAGCGTGCCGGGGAATCCGCTTTCATGCGCTGCGACTGCTCCCATCGCAGGCCAGTCGCCGAACGCAGAACCGAATCGTCCCGACATGACCCAGTTTGTCGCCGTTTCGTGGTGGTCGTTGTTATGGCTGCCGCTGCGCACCAGACAGACTTTGTCCATCGTCTGGGCCATCATCGGAAGCAGCTGGCCAACAGCTAAATCGGGAACATTAGTGGAGATCACGTCATACTTGCCGCGTATTTCGGCGTTCGCATCCGGTTTCGGATCGAAGCTGTCGTGATGCGACATGCCGCCCCCGAGATAGACGAGGATTACAGACTTCGCGCGGCGGTTTGTTGGCTCGGCGCCTTGAGCCTCCGCACGCAGCAACGTTGGCAGACTCAAGCCCATTCCAGCTAAGCCTCCAACCCGCAGGAAGTTCCGGCGATTCTGATTTAAGTGCAGATCAAACATGGGTCACCAGTCCTCCTAACGTTCTAACATTCAAAATCGTCGCAAGACACGCAAATCTCAGCATGCATCAACAGGGCACACTCCTTGCGATTTCCACTTTAGGTTGTGGGCGAAGCCCTTCTTAATTTAGCGATTAAACGTGAACTCCTTGGAATTTAACAGCGCCCAGAAGACGTCCAGCAACACTTCTTGGCGATCACCAGTCTTTAACAATTCGAGCACTGAAGCACGTTGTTCGTCCCTTGGCAGACGACCGATCGTACTCAGGAACAACCAATCGAGCACCGCGTTGTCATCAGTCTGGGCGGCACAGATTTTCGCAAGTTCGCCCTCAGGCGATTTCATTTTGCGATACAGTTCATCGCTGTTCTGGAGGTGCAGTAACTGCGGCAGTGTCACATCCGCCTTGCGTTCGCAGGCACAGGCGGTCGTGCGTTCCGATCTGCCGAACAATGCCAGAAAATACGAATCGACACCGGGGTCCGGCACCTGAATCGCCCGGACTCCGAGCGGATACCCGGCAAACTGCTCCGGCACTCCCGTGGCCTGACAAATTGCATCCAGCAGGACTTCCGCGGATAGGCGGCGGGCATAATAGTGGGAATAGAATTGGGTGTCGCGAAAATTGGACTCTTGCGAATCGGCGGCCAACTGGTACGTGCGTGAGTTCATGATTAATTTCATGACGTGCCGGAGATCGTAGCCGCTGGAGACAAATTCGTGGTTCAACGTATTCCAGAGCGGTCGATTTGACGGTGGATTTGTCGCTCGCAAATCATCCACCGGCTCGACCAGACCGACACTCAGGAAATGTTTCCAAAGCCGATTGATCATGGCTCCCGAGAATTGTTCATTGCTCGGATCCGTGAGCCAGTTAGTCAAAGTCTGCCGCGGGTCGTCGCCCGGCGGAATAGCGTTTAGAGAACGATCCAGCGGCTGCGGGGCGAGTCGTTGTCCGGTACGAGGTTGTGACACTTCAACAGGACTCTTCCGTGTTTCGTCGATCTGTCGCTCCAGATCGGCGACGCGTTTCGTTGCCTCATCGATTTTCGGTGCTTCTCCATTTTGCTGCTGCAGAGCTTGAAGTTCGACGCGTTTGTTCTGCAATTCCCGCTGGAGGTTGAGCAATTGCCGAGTGCCAACGACAAGTTCGGTGCCACCGTCTTCGGGCTTCTTGCGATCTAAGGTCACGCGGGAAAAAAAACTAACGAAGTGGTAGTAATCATCCTGTGTGTATTTCTCCAAGGGGTGATTATGACAGCGCGCACAGCCAATCCGCGTGCCGAGAAATGCCTGGGCCACCGAATCGGCGACTTCAGACTGATCCGCATCTTTTTCACCGACCGTCACAATGTAGAAGCCGACCGCAGGCTCTTGATCGCACGCACCTTTCGCCATGAGGACAGATGTTGCGATGTCCCGCCAGCTCGCGCGTGCGGCAACTTGGCTCCGCAACCACTGGTGCATTGCTCGTACGCCCTTCGCGCCGCGGACATCGTGATCGCGTTCTTTGCGATTTTGCAGGATGTCCCCCAGTTGCAACGCCCAGAAATCGACGAACTCCGATCGTGCGAGCAGTTGGTTCACTAAATGTAGACGTTTGTTTGAGTCTGTGTCAGCCAGAAAGTCTCGAACTTCAGTCGCCGTCGGGAGGGTGCCGATCGCATCTAACGATGCGCGGCGAATGAAAGTCGCGTCATCACACAGCAGCGATGGTTCAATCCGTAACGCCGCGAGTTTCGTGAACACATGCTCGTCAATAATATTGTTGCGTACCACATCCTGTCGCGCCGCAACCGAATCCGCGTAGGGCGTTGTCACCGTAGCGATCTCAACCTGATCCTTGAACGAAGCCCGCACAACGGATTCCCCGTTGCGCAACGCTGTCACTAGCCCGGACGGTGCCACGTCGAGGACACCGGAGTCGCTTGATGCAAACTGTGTCAGCCAAGTCACATCTTTCCGTTGGCCGTCCGAATAGATTGCCGTCACTGCCAGTGGATGCGATTCGCCAGTAGACAACGTGGAACTTGCGGGTGACACTTCAATCCGCTCCAGCGTCGCTTCATCAGTTTTCGGGCCGGGTGCGCCTGCCGCAATCCAGTCGATCAGAATTTGTGCGGCCTTGCCGTCTCGCTCCAGACGCTGACCACCGCCATGCGGAATCAGGTTGGCTGCTTTGCGAACCAACAAGCTGTCTGCCGGAGACGCAGCGTTGATTCGTCGCCCCAACGCTTCCCGGGTGATTGTGGCGTGATCCAGTTCCGGTGCATACCCTCGGAGCGACAATCGAAAGCCATTTTGCCCCGCCAGTTTTCCATGACATCCACCCGCATTGCAGCCGAATCGCGTCAGCACGGGAACAACATCATTGTTAAAAGAAATCGGTTCCGCAGCATCCGCAGGTCTCGTCATGCCGACGCAGGCGAGACCAAGCAACACGGCGATCTGACTAAAACTGGACGCCATACATTTTTGCCCGAGGGTTGTGATGAACAAGATCACGGTCGTGGACTACTTTTCATACTACCGCTTCGCGGGATTCATCGCCATTTCGAGCAACTCTGAGAAGCCATGATTTCCGAAAAATGCTGGAATTCAGTCCGAATTTCTGCAGCAGATGGCAACTGTCCAAAGCCTTTGACCTTTTTCCCAAAAAGACGGCCGCCACATCCCCAAAATCATGACACGCAGCTTTTAGGAATTCTAAAACGTGTGACTCATGGCCGCGTCAGATATCAACAACAAAACCGGGACTGTGTCCCGGTTTTGTGCGTATCTTCTGATGATCTCATCTGTCCGGAAACCCCGTCGCTCAACGTTGCCAAACGCGAACCATTTTGCCTTGGTATGACGCCTCAGCAACTAGCCGCCCGGAGCCGATGCATGTCGTTCCGCATCCAACTCCAACAAAATACCCCAGCGGAGCGGGACGGATATGGCCGCAGGTACCACGGCTGGCCATCATGCGGGCCTCTTCTTCTGCCCATGCTTGCATCGGGTTCACCTGCCCGACCGGCGAACTGCTTGTGCTGGTAAAGCTTGCAGGCTGAACCTGCTGCTGAGAACGACTCTGACTGACCTGAGTATAAGTAGCCTGTGTCGTTCCTGTTGAGTAACGCATAGGCGATTGAGACTGCCAAGAGCCTCCTTGATAATTCGAGACACGATGCCTGCCACGTGCTTCAGCCACTTCACTTGTCATGCCAATTAACAGAATCGCCAACATCCAAAACCGAATCATCCAAAACTCTCCATAAAACCAAAACTTAACCGCAGGACATTCCGCGACATTGTCCCTATTTTACCATGCCATCCGGGAATGCAAACTGGCGACTGGTCTCCAGTTTCGAATAACCCATTGATCCGAATCTTGCAGTTTTTTTTAAATTTGACCTTGTCGTTGGTTCGAAATGAAACTACCCCAATTTTTGAACTTCGGATTAGGGGTCGTGTTTGGTGTCCGCTTGACTTCTCGGCACTACTTTTAACCGCATCCACGACTTACGCTGGGCCAATCGACGTCAATGATTCAGCAGAAACTCACTGCTATTCAAGAGCGCCCAGAAGACATCGGCCATGGCGGATTTGGCGTCGCCGGTGGTGCCGCCGTCAGTGATAAATTTGCTGAAGGTCGCTCGTTCGGAATCCGTCGGTTGGCGGCTGAGGGCAGCGACGAACAGTGTGTCGAGTTTCTCATCATTCGTCATCAAGGGGAAATCGGCAACGGCACGCAAGGTCTGACTCTTATCGAGTGTCGTTGCGTTATCAATGAATTCGCCGTTCATCATCGCGAGCGCCTGAAGGATGGTCGTTTCCTTCATCAGCGGTGATTCTGTTTCGTCGCGAAACAGTTCCAGAAACCGCCCGCGCGGCGTGTCCTCGTCGATCACAAACGGGTTGTCCGTGCGATAGGGCTGATAGTATCCCACGGCTTCGGCGAGGCTGTCAAAAAACTGCTCGGGAGTCAAGCCGCGCAGCGCAGCACGGGCAAACTCTCGCGGATCGGACTGACTTTCATGCGTCTGGCGACTCGTGGTCTGATAGATACGGGTTGACGTAATTGTGCGGACGAGGAACTTCAGATCGTAATCATGCGTGATAAATTGTGCGGACAGCAAATTTAGGACATCAGGATGAGATGGCGGATTGCTGTCAGAAAAGTCATCGACAGGTTGCACGATACCCTGTCCAAGGAACTGGGCCCACAGACGATTCACCGCCATCTTTGCAAACCATGGATTCGCGCGTGCTGTCACCCAGTCGGCCAGAATTTTGCGGGGTTGAGCGTCATCAATCCATTCTGGTTCGACGCCGGTCAGAAATTTTGCGGGGACGACATTTCCGGTCGAAGGCACTCGAATGGAATGGGCCGTATTGTCTTCGCGCACGTTCATCATCGCGGGATTTTGGGGGTCGGCATTGTCGGGCTGCTGAAATCCGGAATAAAACGCGGCCATGTTCCAGAACTGGTCACGCTTCCATTTGTCGAACGGATGATCGTGGCATTGAGCACAATCGAGGCGCACGCCAAGGAAGGCCCGCGATGTGCCAGTGGCAAGGTTCTCCGGCTGCAACTGGCGGACGATAAAAAAAGCACTGGGTGAATTCGCCGACTGCAGCAGGCCGGGTTGATTGTTTCCAAAGTCAATCGGCGTTGTAATCAGTTCACGCACGATCTGGTCGTAAGGTGTGTCCGCAGAAAAATGTTTCCACAACCACGCTTCAAAACCAGGCACCAAAGCACGTGTGCCGGGTTCGTTAAAAGCTTGGGGAATCAAGGCATTCCGCCAGAGGATCGTAAAATGTCGCACGAATGCCGGGCCGTCCAGCAGGAGTTCGACCAACTCGCTACGTTTGGTGACCGACGTGTTCGAAAGAAACTCCCGCGTTTCCGATGCAGCGGGAATCCGCCCGGCCAGATCGAGATACAGCCGCCGGACGAATTCTTCATCCGTCGCAGGGGGCGCAGGTTCGACGTGGTTGCTTGTCCATGCCTCTGAAAACAGTCGATCGATTTCGGCCGCCGTCTCCGCCACAGATTTCGGCATCTTGCTGGCCGTATCGGTTTCCTGAGCGTACAAGCCCGCATTCATCGCGAGCCAGGCGGCAAGGATCAGTTGTGTTTTCATGTTGGGCTCCACCCACGGCAGAGGATTATGTCGAGGTTCGCGCATTTTACGAAAATTTAGCGTAGGCAAGGTACTCGTTTCGATTCCGTTTCGCATCCGGAAGAAGTAAACCGCCACTCGAATTTGTCTGTCGAAGTTGGTGGATTGGGATTTAACGCGTATTTTCCGGGCCTTATTGCTTGTGAAGCAGTCTTCTGATCCTTGCGCCAACCAACTGACGATGGCCATTACCGAGCTGGACTTCGGTGGTGCCGAACGGGCGTTCGTCCAGCTTGCAATTGGACTCAAGTCCCGTGGCTGGATTATCCGGGTGATTAGCCTCCGCGATGCCGGGCCGCTGGCCGAACCGTTGCGGCAGGCCGGAATTTCTGTTGAGGCACTGCAGTGCGGTGGGGCGGGCGATTTTCGCGCAATCCGTCGGATGAAGTTGGCGCTGCTGCGGCATCGGCCGGCGGTGTTGCTCACCTTTCTGCATCAGGCCAACATCGTCGGACGTCTGGCTGCGAAACGTGCCGGTGTCAAAACTGTCGTCTGCGGCGTGCGCGTGGCCGATCGTCGCTGGGCGATGCGGATCCCGGAATGGCTGACAAAGCAGCATGTCACGCACTATGTTGCTGTCAGCCGATCCGTTGGGACGGTGCATCGGGACTTGTGTGGTCTCGCGGCGGAAAAGATCGAGACGATTTACAATGGCGTAGATATGCAGAAGATTGCCGCTGCCGCTCCGGTGTCACGGAGGGAATTGCAATGTAATGACGATGATCAGGTAATTTTATGCGTGGGGAGACTCTGTCCGCAAAAGGCGCCATTGGATGTCATCGCGGCATTCGATGAGCTGCGGCGACTGGATCCGACCGGTCATGCGCGTCGAAAACTAGTGTTTGTCGGGAATGGACCAGCGCAGCCTGCGGTCGAAAAACTGATTACCAAGAAACGACTTGAGGATCACGTGCGTCTGCTCGGCTGGCGAACGGATGTGGCGTCGATCATGAAAGCCGCGACTGTGTTGGTCCTCGCGTCAAAATGGGAAGGTCTGCCAAACGTGATTTTCGAGTCCCAGGCGGCTGGCCTGCCGGTTGTCGCGTCTGCAGTCGATGGTTGTGTGGAAGTCATCGACGACGGCCAGACAGGGCGCCTGTTCCCACCTGGCGATACATTGCGTCTGGCTCATATTCTGAAGGAATTACTGGTGCCCCAAATTGGCAACATCGACGCTCCGCGAGAAACACGAGCCCGACTGGCAACGCAAGCCCGCGCATTCGCCGCCCGCTTTTCGTGGGAAAAATGCGTCGCAGAATATGATGGAATGCTGCGAAAACTCCAATCCGCCGAATCTGCCCCGTCGCCGCCGCCAGATCAGTAGATGCAGCGACGCTGATCCGTCAGACTGCGGTGCTGTAGGTCAGTCGCTCCGCCGACTGAGATTCCGTGTCTGGTTCGGTGTCGTTGGCAGATCTCACGCCGTATTCTGCAGGCCGCCATGCATGGCGCACTCATTTCGATCAAGGTTCCTCACGTTCAAGGCTCAGTAAGTTGACAACCGGGGCTCATTACACAGTACTGGCAAGAAGATTCCGACCGCAGGCGTTTGACGACGTCGTCGGACAGGAACATGTAGCCCGCGCACTGACGAATGCGATCAAGGCTGGTCGTGTCGCGCATGCTTACATGTTTACCGGAGCGCGGGGTGTCGGTAAAACGTCCACCGCGAGAATTCTGGCAAAGGCCCTGAACTGCCCCAACGCGAAGGACGGCGTGCCCTGCAATCACTGCGAAATCTGTGACGGGATCTCTGCCGGCAACGACGTCGATGTGTTGGAAATCGACGGTGCATCGAATCGCGGGATCGATGATATTCGTTCGCTCCGCGCCAACGTGGGCGTGCGTTCGATGCGGACCGAGTACAAAGTCTACATCATCGACGAAGTTCACATGCTCACGAAAGAAGCCTTCAACGCGTTGCTCAAAACGCTCGAAGAACCGCCGCCGAACGTTAAGTTCGTGTTCTGTACGACAGAGCCGAACAAAGTTCCCGATACAATCTTGTCCCGCTGTCAGCGATTTGATTTTTCCAGCATCAACGATATCTCGATCGCTGACCGGCTGCGTGAAATTGCCAAAATCGAAGGCTTTGAAGTTTCGGAAGACGCTTTGGAACTGGTCGCGCGTCGAGCACGAGGGTCGATGCGCGACAGTCAGTCGCTGTTTGATCAATTACTAGCATTCAGTGATGGCACCGTGTCGGCAGAAGATGTCCATAAGATGCTGGGAACTGCGGGTGACGAACGGCTGGTTAATCTGTTCGATGCGATTGTCGAACATCGACCGGGAGAAGTGCTGGCTCAGCTGGATGAGTCATTCGCGACTGGTGTGCAGCCCGGCGAGCTGATGGATCAGGCCATCGGATATGTGCGTGACCTGATGGTCACGTTGAGTGGCGGAGCGGCGGTTTCCCTGTGCAGCGTGGCGACCCGTCATCGGGAAACTCTGATGAAGCAGGCGACGCGGTTGAGCATGCATTCCGTGATGGCCGCATTTCAGATCCTGTCGGACGGCAAGAATCAGATGTTCCGCAGTACGTTTGCACGAACCGTGCTGGAAATGGCCATGGTACAACTGAGCCTGCTGGAAAATCTGAGCGCCATCAGCGATCTGTTGTCGGGGAAACTACCTGTCCTCCCCGAAATGCTGGCAAGTCAGCCGAGTGCGTCAAAGGTTGGAGCGGCGGCAACCGCAGCGTTATCGACAATCGAAAAAAAAAACACTGAACAGCTGAAACCTGCGAACATCATCCTCCCGCTGGATGCCGCCGACACAAACGATGATCATCCAATCGATCTGTCGGATTCGTCTAGCGAAATGACAGACATGGCTGCGATTTTAATGGAGGCACCTGTCGCCGTCGCACCTGAGATCGAACTCACGCAGGAGAATTGCCCGGCGCTCTTTAAAAAGCTCCTCAGCACGCTGGGACTAACAATTTCTGCGGGTTTCAAGCAAGCCAGTGGTCTCCAGTTGAGTTCAGAAAACCGCCTTGAAATTTTACTAGATTCCACCAGTGAATTTGCCAGAAAGGCGCTTGATCAGGCCGACAATCGTGGCCGCATTGAAGCTGAGATCCTGCGACTGACGGGACGCGCGGTCTCAATCGCATTGCGTCTCACGGCACCACCCAAAACATCCACCAAGGCGTCGACCGTTGATCTGCCGGCATCCAGTCCCATGGCGGAAAAATCTCCCGAACATCCGGGATCGTCGCAGGCGCGAAGTCAACGGGCTGAACCTGTTCCCCCACCGCGAAATCTGCTGGGGGAAGTTGATCCGACCCGTGATGTGTTCGTACGTCAAGTGCTGGGAGTGTTCAACGCGACGGTTGTTAAAATCACCGTCCCGCCCGCCGTGCAGGTAGCGATCACGGAGCGTGACGATGGCGATGAATAGTTGGTTTTGACCGTAGCTGAATTCGCAAGAATTCAGCTGTTCAAACAGGAGGACTGAATTCTTGCGAATTCAGCTACGGCGGAGGAAGTTTCTAGTTCGAGTGTCAAGGCTTGATATTGGGGTACGATGGGCATTCTTGCCCGTCTACACGCAGTCGGACAAGAATGTCCAACCTACATTTTAAGACTTGACAAGGCACTAGTCGCTCTCCCGAGGCAAAATTCAGAAATTGAAAAAGGATCAAAAATGTTTAGTGGATTGAAAAACCTTGCGAACATGATGCAGCAGGCCGGTGAAATCAAGGGCAAGGTGGCGGCCGCAAAAGAACGCGTGAGCAAGCTGCGGTCCGAAGGAAGTGCCGGGCCGGATCTGGTACGAATTGTCGTCAGTGGTGAAATGACCGTGCTCAGTGTGTCAATTGATCAGAATCTTATTGCGTCGGGCAATCGTCAGATGATCGAGCAACTCGTCAACGCCGCCGCGAATGAAGCGCTGCAGAAATCCAAATCGGCGGCCGCCGCAGAAATGGCAGACATCGCTCAAGGCATGAACGTCCCCGGCTTGCAGGATGCGATCGCAAACATGGGGATGGGTTAGCACCCAAGAGTCAAATACCATGACGCAGATACGTCAGCAGGTGCGCGGGACTGGACTGTTGTTTGCCACCACGGTCTTCGTCAGCGCGTTCCTGCTGTTTCAGATTCAGCCGCTCATCAGTAAAGCCATCCTGCCTTGGTTTGGCGGGACACCAAGTGTCTGGACAACATGTCTGTTGTTTTTCCAGACGCTGCTGTGTGGTGGCTACGCATATTCGCACGTGCTGACAGCAAAGTTGCCGACGCGTTGGCAGGCCATCCTGCATGTGATGTTGCTCGTTGTGTCTTTGGCGTTTTTACACATTCTGCCATCGATTGCATGGAAACCCGTCGGGGTTGAAGCACCAACTCTGCGGATCGCGGTGCTGTTGCTCTCGACGGTGGGCTTGCCGTATTTTATGCTGTCGACCACAGGTCCGCTCCTTTTGCGTTGGTTCAGTCTCCTTGAACCTACTAGTTCGCCTTATCGATTGTATGCCCTCTCGAACGCCGGATCGCTCGTAGCGCTGTTGTCCTATCCGATTTTGTTTGAACCGCTGCTGCGAATTTCGCTGCAGGCCACGAGTTGGTCGGTTGGTTTCTGCGTCTTTGCAGCGTTGTGTGTGGCATGTATCGTCCGCCTTTGGCAACTGCCGCAGGAGATCCAGCAGCAGGCCGAACCTGTAAGACAGGTGCACCGAAAGTCGCAGCCAGTGACTTTGGGAACATATGCCGTGTGGTTCCTCTTGGCCATGGTCGCTGCGGCGATGCTGCTGGCCGAAACGAACGAGGTCTGTCAGGACGTCGCGGTGATTCCATTCTTGTGGGTGATTCCGCTTGCGTTGTACCTTTTGTCCTTTATCCTGTGTTTCGAAAGTGACCGTTGGTATCGGCGCAACTGGTCTGCGTTGGGAACAGCCGTGCTGGTCCTTGCAGTCTGCTGGTTGCAGAGTTTCGGCTCTCGCACATTTTTGCCATTGCAACTGGCGATCTACTTTGGAACGTTGTTCAGCATCTGCATGTTGTGCCATGGTGAGCTTGCCAGAATGCGGCCAGATCCCAACTCACTCACGGTATTTTATCTCACCCTATCCGCTGGCGGTGCTGGTGGAGGACTGTTTGTGGGTTTGCTGGCACCCTTAATTTTCCCGGCATTCTGGGAACACGATCTGGGGCTTCTGGCGGCATGCGTCATCGCCGTAATTGTGTACTGCGATCATCGCGGCTGGACGTCGGAAGATCAACGGCCACCAATGCTATGGACGGGACTGGCGATTGCGTTGTTTGTGGGAGTGGGCACCGTGTTCGCAGCGGCGATTATGAACTACACCGAATCCATTGCCATGGTTCGTAATTTTTACGGCGTGCTGGAAGTCGAATCGGATGACATCGAAGACGCGGTGGTGTTGCGTCACGGCCGCATCATGCACGGGATCCAGTTGAAAGGAATTCCCAGCTTGCCAACGATGTACTATGGTTTCAAAACGGGCGTCGGACGGTCCATTCAAGAACTACGAGATCGCAAGACTCCCCTGAAAATTGGACTGGTGGGACTAGGGGCCGGTACACTCGCAGCGTACGGAAAAGCGGGTGATACCTTTCGCTTCTATGAGATCAATGAAAACGTGACTCAGTTGGCAGAGCGGCACTTCACGTTTCTAAAGAACTGCCCCTCAACGGTAGAAATTATCCAAGGTGACGCGCGATTAATGCTTGAACATGAAACGCCGCAGGAATTCGATCTCTTGGTGCTCGACGCATTTTCTGGGGACGCGATTCCGACGCATTTGCTGACACGGGAAGCCATGCAGTCGTACCTTCGACATCTGCGTCCGAAAGGCTTGATTGCCATTCATATTTCCAATCTGCACTTCGATCTTCGTCGCGTAACCGATGCGCTGGCCACGGCAAGCGATCTTCATGCGCTCACGCTGGAGACGGCGGCTGTGATGGATCCCAACACGGGCACTCAAAGCCTGATCGAACCCGGGAGCCGCTGGGTGCTGCTCGCCCGCGACGCAGAATTACTCAACCGCTCCCGCTACACAGAAATCGCCGCTCGAAATCCGCTGCCGCACGCACGTCAAGTGCTGTGGACAGACGACTTCAGTAACCTGATTGAGGTGCTAGACTGGTAGACAAGAGGCGATGATCCGTAAACATATCGACCACCATTTCATTTATTTATGATGTTGGGACGGATGCTGGTGATGCACGATATCGCCCAAGCTTTGATCTCTGCTGAAAAGCCTGCGTCCAGACGGGCGTGGAACTCGAGTGCCCGCTAAAGATGAGTAAAAAGGTCAACGCACCATGAAGATTCAACAATTCCTTGAACATTACGGAGTGAATATCAATCCGTTCAGCCAAGAAGACGCGCAGTCGGACCATATTTTCCAGCAGCACTGCGCGGAAACGATTCACCATCCGGCTTGGGATAAGGTTCTTGGCGATTGCCGCAATCCAAGCACATCGATTGTGTTTGGCGAAAAGGGTTCGGGTAAGACGGCCATTCGGCTGCAGCTAATCACGGCTTTAAGGGAACACAATCACAGGGACCCTGCCGCACGATGTTTTGTCATCAGTTACGATGACCTGAATCCGTTTCTGGATACGTTCCGCGATCGCTTGCGAGGCCGCAAACGGAACCCGGATCTGGCATTGAAGGAATGGCGTCTCTGGGATCATATGGACGCTTTGCTCACGCTTAGCACGCGACGTTTGTGCAACGTCATTGCGGATCGACACGCAACAGATCCGGATATCTCGCTGCAGCAGATTCGTGATTTGCCGCGTCAACGCAAACGCGATCTGCTCATGCTGGCGGCGTTCTATGACCAATCGTCCGATCAGGCGCACTGGCGGCGTTGGAAGGACATTCGCTGGCGGATCGGTTTTCTGACACCAACGGTCCACTGGCAATTGCTGGTCGGCGTTCTGATCACGATCGGCGTCCTATTATTGGCTCTGCGAGGTCTGCGGAGCGACGGTTTCAAAGCGCTGCATGAACTCAGGTCATGGTGGCTTTATGTGGTTGTTGCGGCCGGCTGGATTCCGTATTTGAAACGGACGGTGGCGCTATGGTGGCGAGCTCGACAGATCGCGAAACAGGTGCGAATTTTGGAACATGGGACGTCTTCGCTGCGCAAAATTCTCGCACGTTTTCCAGCCTCGGAAATCGACGACCAGCCGATGCCGTCCCGCGATCGCAGCGATGACCGCTACGAACTGCTTTCCAAACTTCAACGACTGCTGAAGCCGATGGGATTTACCAGCATCATCGTGCTAGTGGATCGCGTCGATGAACCCCATCTGATCAATGGGTCTGCGGAGCGGATGCGCGATTTTCTGTGGTCCATGTTCGACAACAAGTTCCTCAAACATCCGGGAATTGGCTTCAAGATGCTCTTACCACGCGACGTCGTCTATTTTCTGAATCGGGAGGAGAAAGAATTCTACGAACGCTCTCGACTAGATAAACAGAACCTCATCAATTCGCTAGAATGGACGGGCGAGTCGCTGTTCGACATGGCCACAAATCGGATCCGAGCCTGTCAGCCCGAAGGCAGCACTTCACGCCCGGCGGCAGGGGTACGTGAAGCCCATGCGCCGCAAATTACAATTCGAGATTTCTTCGAAGAAGATGTCTCCCGCGAAGATCTCATTGCCCGCTTTGCGAAGCTCCGAGTTCCTCGGCACCTTTTCCGATTCCTGTACCGCCTGCTGACCGAACACTGCAACCGCGCCACCGAAGATCAGCCGTCTTGGAAAATCTCGCGGAGGACACTCGAGACCATCATCGACACGTACTCTCGAGAATTAGAAGCCTTCGACCGCGGCCTTGGAACAGGTTGAGACCTTGGGCTTGCCGTTGGTTTTGAAGTTGCGCGTGCAGGGAGCCATGTCCCATCTTTATTTAGTGCGCTGATCCATAAATCCCGCATCCAACGACGTAACCACCACTGCGGATAAACCACGTAAACTTCTGTTCTGGTTTTCCTGTGGTGGGGTTTAGCCAAAGATAATCAATCCATGCTCCCTTTTCGGTTGCTTGTTCTTGAACCAGTTTCCCGATTTGTTTACCCCCGAATCCGACGATTTCGGTAACGGGCGTTCCTATTGGATCGTGCTTGAGCTTCGGGCCTCCGTAAGCGACGACCTTGGGTTGGGCTTCGGTGTTATGCACAAACAGATAGAGATCCCGGTCTTTCA
>QWQG01000152.1 GCA_003670925.1 Planctomycetota bacterium
ACACATGGCTCATTCATCCACACCAGTGCAATCGACGCAGAAACGCCGATCGCCAAAGAATCCGCCTGCACCACCGCAGGCCACATCCGAGCCTCAAATCAGTTCGGCAGACCCCAAGGCTGCTCCAGGACGCTTTGTCGGGCTGGATGTTCACAAGAAGCAGATCACATACTGCATTCTGGATCGTGACGGTGCGACAATTCGCGAAGGCGAAATCGTGCTGACGCGCGAACGTCTGGCGGACTTCGCCAGCAGGGTTCTGCAGCCTGGAGATCACGTCGCGCTGGAATCCACCACGAACTGCTGGGCAGTCGTGGATGTTCTGCAGCAGCATGGGTTGCACGTCGTGGTCTCGAATCCGATGGCCACGAAGGCAATCGCGCAGTCAAAGATCAAGACGGACAAAGTTGATGCGAAAGTGCTCGCTCAGTTACTGCGCTGTGACTTCCTGCCAACGGTGTGGCAACCGGACACAGCCACTCGAATGCGCCGCCAGTTGTCCGGTCGTCGCGCGTCGCTGGTCGGCCAGCGGACTCAATTGCAGAACCGTATTCACAGCGTGCTGGCAATGCGATTGATCATTCCTCCTGCCGGCCTTGCCTTATTCGGCACGCATGGTTTGGCATGGCTGAAGACACTGTCGAAAGACTCGATCGACGCAGATGGCTTGATGATGATCGAAAGTGATCTTCGGCTGCTGGAGCCAGTGCAGATGGAGATAGACAAGTTCGATCAGCGACTGGCTGATTTGGCATGGGAAGACGAACGTGTGAAACTGCTGATGACGATCCCCGGTGTGAGCATTGTCGTGGGCCAGGCTGTGGTGGCTGCCTTTGGAGACATCACACGCTTCAAGTCAGGCGATGCGGCCGCAAGTTATCTTGGGCTGACACCATCGACGCGACAGTCTGCCACATCCGTGTACCATGGTCCCATCACCAAACACGGCAACTCGACGGCTCGCTACATGCTGATCCAGGCCGCCCAACAGTACTCGCGTCAGGCAGGACCGCTCGGCCATTTCTTTCAGCGAATCAAACGCCGCAAGTGCCACAACGTGGCGGTGGTGGCCACGGCGCGCAAGCTGGCTGTCATCGCGTGGAGGCTATTGAGCACGGGCGAACCGTATCGCTACGCACAGCCAGCCGCCACGGCCACGAAACTGGCCAATTTGCGAATCGCCGCCACCGGTGAGAAGCGTCGGGGAGGCAGCCCGCGCGGTGTGAAGGCCGCCGCCAAATTGCCGGGCGGCAGTAAGACCATCCGATCGCTGGATGACACGTATCAGAACGAAGGTCTGCCCACGCGGTCGCCCCTGCCCCCGGGAGAACTTCGCCATCTTGCAAACACCAACACGCTGCAGTTCGCTGAGAAACTCCGCGGCTCGCAGGTGATTCCCCGGAAACCCAAATCGCGCGGTCAAACGCACAAAAACACAGGTTGGCAGCCCGAAATTTCACAATCCGAAAAATAATTTCCAGCCGACCTTTTACAGAGGTAGCCACTAAATTCCGAGAAGAACCGTACTGTGTTTTCATTGACCAAACTTCGCGCCCCCTCTTTGAACACAATGGCCACCCACCCCGCCTACCCGGCGCGGCAATAGCTTCTTAATTGAACGAGCGATTTTGAGAGAAGCCCCTGAGGCTGGACTGCCCTCTTGACACAACTGAAGGGTCGGACTACATCACGGATCAAATGCACGATTTCCGCTGTTTTTCGCTCAAAAAGGCTTGTCATGAAAACGTCCGCTATTCGCAATCTTCGCCAAAAGTTGGCTCGCGATGAATCGGTGTTTGGGCTGTGGGTCACACTCGAAGCCCCCAGCGTTACGGAGATGGCCGTCGCCCTAGGGCTTGACTGGGTGGTGATCGACGCCGAGCACGGACACCTCGACTGGAAAGAAATTGTCGAGCATATCCGTGCGACAGTGCGGAGTGACACGGTGGCGTTGGTGCGAATTGCGGAACTCAACAGTGGGCTGATTAAACGTGCGCTAGACATTGGAGCCGATGGGATTGTGATTCCGTGGATGGAGACGGCTGAACAATTGAAGCAGGCGGTAGCATATGCGCGGTATCCGACGGAGGGATTGCGAGGCATCGGTGCCGAACGAGCAACGGGCTGGGGGCAGAGCATTGCCGAACACACCGCAGAAGCGAATGATCACGTCCTCGTTGTGCCGATTATTGAATCGGTTCAGGCCGTACGACATGTTCCGATGATGTGCCAAGTCGATGGCGTTGAGCTGATGTGGTTCGGGCCCGCTGACTTTTCTTCTACCGCCGGGTTTCGTGGCCAGTGGGAAGGCCCTGGCGTCGCAGAGCAGATTTTGAAGCTGAAAGACACAATTCGCAGTGCCGGCAAACATTGCGGTTTGTTAGCAACGAGTATTGAAAACATCCATGAACGGCAAAGTCAGGGATTCCGGGGCATCGGCGTCGGCACGGACACGGGTTTATTGCTGCGTGCATTGAAAGCATCGCTTGCCTCTGTTGGAAAAGACAGGTCACTCCGCGCATCACTGACACCGGACGCTACCACAGCATCACCCCAAACACCGCTGACGCGACCACCAGAATCGATGCGGCCGGATCGTGATGAAGTGATGACCTCTGTCGGTCACGGCGCAATGAAGGAGATCGCTCCGGGAATTCATTTTGAATGCCTTGTAGGCAGCCACAATCAGGCCAAACAACTGACCACGGGGTTGGTCACGTTCGCTCCGGGCGCGGTCTTGCCCTATCACCTGCATGCGTTTACTGAATCCGTGACGCTGCTGAGCGGGGCAATGACACTCGATATCGAAGGGCGAAGCTACTCCTTAAAAAAGCTTGACAACGCGGTGATTCGAGCAGGTCAGGCGCATGCGTCCCGAAACGTGTCAACAACGAAAAAAGCGGTCCTGCATATTGCGATGGCAGTTGATACGCCGAGTCGTACGCTGGTTGATAAATTCTTCTCGACAAAATCAATGCCGGATGATTCAACTGGAGTTCTCGGTGCTGAACGAATCAATCGTTTCGCGACTGCCAAACGCAGTGCAGCTGGGCCGAATACGGAATTCATTGACTGTTTCAACGCGGATCTGATGCCGGGACTTGAAATGAGTGGGGGCTATGGCTTGTTTCATCCTGGCGGCCGACTGCCAGCGCATGTCCATGACTTCGATGAATCGATTTGTATTATCTCCGGTACGGCGATGTGCATTGTCGAAGGTCGCAGATACTCCATGAGCGACTGCGCGACGGCTTTGCAGCCCCGCGGGCGAGTGCACTATTTTATTAATGAATCAAAAGTAACGATGGAGATGTTGTGGGTCTACGCCGGCCCACGACCTGAGCGAATAATGGTGGATGAACGTTGCGGGACGATCGAGGGAAACCCATGGCGCTAAGTAAATGTCACCGCATCGACGCATGATGCCGTTTCTATTTCACCGCGATTGACGTGGCGTAAATTGGTTCCGGCACTCCCGGAAAAACGGAGAAAGTAAATCGAGGAAATATTGCGGCACGCTTTTCACCCACGGACTAGGATTTGTCGCGGGAAGGAGATTGTCGCTTTTAATCTCCTCGCGGCACAGTAAGATCTGGGGGCGGCATGATGTGGCAAGATGCCGTCCTCGGAAGGATGGGTCTCCAGCGAGATAATTGGTGCAGTCGCGGCAGAAACGCGGTTCAGAAGCGAGGTGCGCGATGACTTGTTCCCTTCGATTGACCATCGGTCTGTTTGCGGTGTTGACGCAGGGGGTTTCAGGAATTGGAGACGACAATGTTCCGGTCTCGATTCCGGCGGTAGGTGAAACACTTCAAGCGGCTGATACCTTGGAACGCGATGTAGATGTCGCGACTGACGCCCAAGATTGCTTGGTGGGACTTCGTTGGACGCCGGCAGATTTCACAATTCGCTGTGAAGCCGCGGAGAAAGATCGCGGCGATCTGTTGCTTCGCTTCGACTCGCCAATCGATACTGGGAATAAGGTCAACGACAACGTGTCGATGGAGTGGTATGTTGCTCGTAACAAACAGCGGCAACCCGTTGCTGCACGAGCCGTTGTGATCGTTCACGAATCCGGGCGGGGGATGACCGTCGGACGAATTTTTGCGAAGGGGCTGAATGCTCAAGGACTGCATACGTTCCTGATTCACCTGCCGGGTTATGGAAATCGGCGATCGGAAACGTCCGGAAAAGTGGAGTTCATTCTTTCCGGGATGAAACAGGCCATCGCTGATGTGCGCCGCGCGAAGGATGTGGTTGTGAGTTTACCGTTCGTGGAACACGATGTGGTGGGGGTCCAGGGAACCAGTCTGGGAGGTTTTGTCACGTCGACTGTCGCTGGCCTCGATCGCGGCTATGGTCGGGTGTTTGTCCTCCTTGCGGGCGGCAATCTGGCTGACGTTGTGCAGAGCGGGAACAAGGACGCGGCCAAAATTCGGTCTCAACTGGAAGCGATCGGCATCACAGGGGAGCAGATTCGAGAACTGTCGCGTCCCATAGAGCCGTTGCGTCTGGCTCACCGCATTGACGCCGATAATCTGTGGTTGTACAGCGGCAAGTATGATGACGTTGTCCCCCCCGCCTCTTCGTTTGCGCTGGCAGAAGCGGCAAAGTTGCCGGATGGTCATCATGTGGAACTGTTCGCCGACCATTATTCGGGCGTCGTCTACTTGCCTCTGATTATTCAGGAAATTCGCCGAAAAATGGATGATTAGCCGAAACTTGATCTGCCACTTGAATGACATTCGGTTTGTCCCGCAGTCTTTGCCAGATTCCCCAGATTTGCCCGTCGAGCACATTCGTTGTGCCGCTCGCGAAATCTTGCGATCGGCGTTCGATTCCGAACGATTTTGTGCCGAGCTCGATTCATGATGTAGAGTTGAGCGAGACACTGCGGTTCCGTCCGCGGCAGCAATTCAAGGCCCTGCTAAATTCAACGCCGTGTGGGTTTTGGGTTGTTCAGGCACGGTCGAGATGATTCCCTAGGCTCTGCAGGCAGTCCGGAGTATTCACGATGCGAGAATTGTTTAAGAAACTCATTCAGGATGAGAGCGGAGTTATCGTATCTACAGAAATTGTCCTCGTCGGCACGATTTTGGTGCTCGGTTGTATGACTGGTCTTTCGAGTTTGTCGTACGCCGTGAACCAAGAACTCAACGACGTGGCGCAAGCGTGTTACCATTCGCAAAATGGCAACTCGAATCAGGATGACGATCAGATCCAACACAGCGAAATCGAATCCGAATTAGTTGGCCAAAGCAGGTAATGGAGAGTCAGTTTTAAAATCATATCTGCATCGTTGGGCAGCCCGTCCGGCACATGTAGATCAATCGAGCAGAGCGGAACTTCTCCGCCATCGTTCGCAAACACCCTCGTCGGAGTCACGCCCGCCGAGGGTGTTTGCATTTATTGCAAAGCGATATCTCAGTGGTCGCCCTCACCATTCCATCGCGATAAATCTGTTTGGTTGAGCCTGCGATATGCACGACTCTCCTCTCCGTCGCTGAGACAGCGGGTATGATCACGCCGCTGCGGGACTGTCGATCGTGAAACATGGCGATAAGCCACCGAACTTCAATGATCCATGGCGTGCCGCAACTCAATTCAGTTCCACGGGCGCAGATTTTCTGCTCGTGTTGATCTATAACCACCCAAGATTGAGCGATCGATCAACGTTTGTCACTAAGTTTTGGAAGTCGCAAATGAACACGAGCCATGCAAGCGGGGTGCCGCATTTCGATGCGATCAAGATACCTAATGGCGGGCGGCACATGCGAAGGCATCAGGCGTCTGGGATTGGGAGATTTTTCGGACCGGACCCTGATCCGTTGATCAGAATTGGTCGACGTCGGTGGATGCTGGAAGCCAGTCTGGCTGGCTTCGCGGGTTTGTCATTGCCAGCTTTGCTGCAATCGCGCGCTGAATGCGGACAAAAGCAAACTCGAACACGGGCGACGTCTGTGATCCAAATCTGGCTGTCTGGTGGTCCAAGTCAGCTCGACATGTGGGACATGAAACCGGATATGCCTGCGGAGATTCGCGGACCGTTTAAGCCGATTTCGACAAGCGTCCCGGGAATTCAAATTTGTGAACATCTGCCGTTGCAGGCAGCCATGCTGGACAAGTTTGCCATTATTCGATCGATGGACGCCACGGCCAGTAACCACACACCAATCACGTTCCAAGCTGCCAATCCCAAAGCTCAGCGGACAGACATTGGACGGCAGGGTGGAGGTTACCCGTCGATGGGTTCAGTGGCGGCGAAAGTTCGCGGAGCCAACCATCCCGGGATGCCCCCATTTGTGGCTCTCGCAAACAGCATGGTGGCGGACATTTATGGTGCTGGTGATCTTGGACAGCAATTTGCACCGCTAGACGGGATGCGCGTTGACGGAAAGTTTTCGCTACCAAGCGGAGTCGAAGTGCCGCGTCTGCAGGACCGCGATCAACTGCGACGTGAACTAGATCTATTTCGGCGACGCGTCGATTCAGCGGTGAGTTTTCAACAACAGGATCGTTACACCCAAGAAGCATTTAATTTAGTTCTAGGAGGTGCGGCACAGAGGGCATTTGATCTCAGTGGCGAACCGGACGGAGTGCGTGACCGTTATGGTCGAGATTCATTTGGCGATAAAGCGTTACTGGCCCGCCGCCTTGTAGATGCTGGTGTCACGTTCGTCACAATGAGCGACGCATGGGGACACTGGGATCATCACGGCGACGAAGTTCAGTGGGGTGGAATTGTTAAGGGGTTGACTCCTATGTTGCCCGTTTTGGATCGCGGTCTCACGGCATTGATCGACGATTTGGAGCAACGGGGCTTACTTGAGACGACGCTCGTAATCGTGATTGGTGAATTTGGTCGAAGCCCGGTGATGACTAAAACGGCTGGCCGCGACCATTGGCCGGGTGTGATGTCGTTTCTGATGACTGGTGGAGGAATCAAAGGCGGTCAGGTGATTGGGGCGACCGATCGTCGAGGTGGCTCGATCCAAGAACGGCCGCTGAGTCCGGGCGATCTGGCGGCAACCGTATTCTCACATCTCGGCATCGACCCCGCTTCAAACTGGACCAATCCTGCAGGACGTCCTGTACCACTGGTTGAAAGCGGTCGTCCAATTGCAGAACTAGTTTGATGATGTCAACACGGAGATTGTGAATTTCATGCCATAAAATGACTTAAGTTAGATGATACAGGCGTGGCACGATTTGCTCACAAACTGGCGGTAGGGAGCTAGCGGCATGGTCAGTTCTTTTGCAAACACCGAACGACAGCGTCGTGTTTTTTCGCGGCGGTGCGGATTGCAGGTAGGCGCATTGCATGCTGTGGGATTGACGTCGACTCATCTCGCGAAGTTGCGAGCGGGCATGGTGAATGAGCCAAGAGCCGCAAAGCGAAGGCAAACTTCGTGCGTATTTTTGTTTCTATTTGGCGGGCCAAGTCAGATAGATCTTTGGGACATGAAGCCTAACGCCTCGGCGGAAATTCGCGGTGAATTTCAACCTATCGCGACAAACGTACCGGGCATTCAGATCTGTGAGCACCTACCTAAGTTAGCTCAACAGATGGACAAGGTTTGCCTAATGCGTTCGATGCAACACAAGATGAACGTCCACGGACCAGCTTGCAGTGAAGTCTTTAGTGGTCGTCCTTATCATTCGGCTCCGATCACAGATGAGGCCACTCCAGAGGACTGGCCCGCACTGAGCGCCATGACGATGCGATATGGCAATTCACAAACCGGGTTGCCACCGTCTGTCGTGTTGCCGTGGTATCTGCAGTTTCCTGGTCAGGGTGTGCGGATTGCCGGTCAGACTGGGGGTCGCATGGGAGAACGTCACGATGCGATGCTGATTCAAGGCTCTGGCGATGCCGAGTTTCAGGTCGATGGACTCGCGTCGGATCAGACGGTCTCGCTGGCGCGGATTGAGAACCGGCGGCGATTGTCTGAACAACTGCAACTGGGTAATCCTCAACTTTCGTATTCCCAGAAATTGGTCAATGACATTGATCGCCATCGTGAGCGTGCGTTCTCATTGCTGCAACACAAGGCTGGCGAAATTCTGGACTTGCAGCGTGAAAAGCCTGCGCTCCGTGATGCCTACGGGCGCACATCTGTTGGACAGAGTCTGCTCATGGCGCGGAGGCTGATAGAGGCTGGTGTTTCGCTCGTGACAGTCAACTGGGAAGATGAAACAAAGATTTCAGGCACGAATACGTGCTGGGATACGCACGAGGATAACTTCCACAAACTGAAGACGCTGCTGTGTCCGATGTTCGATCATGCCTTTCCCGCATTTCTGCAGGATCTGGATGATCGTGGCTTACTTGAAACAACACTGGTCGTAGCCATCGGGGAGTTTGGTCGAACTCCAAAACTTGGCCAATTTACGCAAAGCTCGAACACCAAAAAATCCGGTCGTGACCACTGGCCTCATGCCTTTACTGCATTGCTCGCTGGTGGTGGCGTACGTGGCGGACAGGTGTATGGTACCACAGATCGACATGCGGGTTTTGTGACTGACAGCCCAGTCTCGCCAGCGGATTTGGCGGCCACTATCTTTCATCATCTGGGGGTGGATCACACTCAAGAATACGTTTCAAACAATCAAGCCCTACGACATCGGCTCAGCGACGGAACTCCCGTGAAGAATCTAGGGTAGGCTCGAACCTACCACGAATCTTGTCACCACCCCTATTTTGCATGCATACCTGCTAGGTTTGCCTAAAATCTCAGTCGATGGAGAGACTGCGTTCCGTGGTTGGCTTAATTGGACTGGACATCCATCCCGATATCGGGACTACAATATTGAATTACGCTCACACTCCACTTCTGACTGCTGAGGTTCGGACATGAAACGCATGAATTCAAACGGGATCTTGGGACTTCTTGCCGGGGGATTTGGATTGTTGGTGGGTCTCATGGCTGATGGCATCACGCTAGCCGGTGACTCGAATGCGGACTGGAACCAGTTTCGGGGTCCGAATCGAGACAATCTTTGCCAAGAAACGGGTTTTGCCGATCGGTGGCCTGAAGGCGGGCCGGAACTGCTGCAGACGATTACCGGGATTGGCGAAGGTTATGCGTCGGTCGCGCTGGTCGGCGAGTTAATGTACACGATGGGTAACGTCGATGGTGCAGAGCATATCCTCGCCCTGAACCGCACGACTGGCGAAATAGTTTGGAAGACGCGTAGCGGTGATGAATACCACGAAGGCCAGGGAAATGGTCCGCGAGGAACTCCGACAGTGGTAGACGGAATGGTCTACGCCTTAGGCGGTACCGGAGATCTGTCATGCCTGAACGCAAGTACTGGCGACGTGGTCTGGCATCTGAATATCCTGAAGGAATTTGGCGGAGGGAATATCACGTGGGGTATTAGCGAGTCGGTGCTGATCGACAATAATCATGTCATCTGCTCGCCGGGCGGCAGTGACGCGACGGTTGTGTCGCTCAATGCAAAGACAGGCAAGGTCGTCTGGAAAAGCAAAATTCCGGAACAACCGCAAGCGTCGTATGCATCGCCGGTTATCGCCACAATAGGAAAAGTAAAGCAGTATGTGATCTTCACGTCAAAGGGAATTTGTGGTGTACGAGCAAAAGACGGTGAACCACTTTGGGGACAAAACGCTTCGTCAAATGGTACCGCAAACTGTGCTACGCCGCTGGTCGTCGATAACTACGTGTTCAGTTCTTCAGACTATGGCACAGGTGCCGAGTTGGTGGAATTGAAACCAGAGGGCAGCGCCGTGAAGGCCACGCAGGTTTACTTCACGAAGGACATGAAGAATCATCACGGAGGCATGGTCTTTCTTGACGGCTACGTCTACGGTTCCAACGGCGATATGTTGTCCTGTGTGAAACTCAAGACGGGCGAGCCAGCTTGGCGTGAACGTGGAATGAAGGGATCTGTCGTCTATGTGGACAAGAAAATCGTCTTCCGCAACGAACAAGGACCTGTCGTGTTGCTGGCGGCAGATTCGGGTGAATACAAGGAACTCGGTCGTTTTGAGCAACCCGAGCGTAGTAATCGCCCGGCATGGTCCCACCCGGTGATTGCAGATGGCAAGTTGTACCTCCGGGATCAAGACAAGCTCTTGGTTTACAATTTGAAGTAGCAGGGCTATGGAAGATTTAATGTCCCGCGCACATGTTTTTGTGAATTCGCGGGAATTCGAAGGCGCGCGTTGGTAGATCCTCTGAGTTCTGGCGAATTCAGCCACGTGACGTTGGTCAGTGAGTTGCTCAGGATTCAGCGTCTCACGCCCGTGACATTGACGCCGCTGCCGATCAGCAGATTGTGATCATAGGCCCAGTCGTAGCATCGCCCAGATTTTTCAGGAGGCAGCACGGTCAGGTCGTTGAATCCCGCCTCGTGAAACCAAACGCTCAATTCTTCCACCGTATGATGGTACTGATATTTCGGAGCCCACCAGTCGAACGTATCACAGACACGATTCTCATAGCTGGAATGAGCGCTGAAGTTAATGAGCTTGTTGAGTGATTTATTAATGCCTGGTAGGCCTCCCAGAATGGCCCCCAGATGACAGAATGGCATGAGGACTGGCGACGGCAATCTCGTGGTGATTGCACGCAACCCGTGATTCAAAATTTCCTGCCACCATTGATTTTTGCGATACAGCCAGACGGAATAACAACCACTTGGCCGGACCAGCTTTGCGACCGCGTCAAATACCGACCGGGTGTTTGCGTCGTGATGCATCACCCCGATGGAAAACACAAAATCAAAGGAGGCCGGTGCAAACGGTAAAGATTTAAGATCGGCCTGCACAAAATGGACATCTGGGAGATGGTGACACAACTGCGCGGCCTTTTCTACTGCGCGTGTATGATCGGCACCCAAGACTGTCGCCCCCGCCTCGCCGCAGACTTTTGCGTACCGGCCGCCCCCGCACCCAGCATCCAAAACTCGCTTGCCGTGAAAGCCGCTCAGCAAAAAACCGGTCTTTGCTTGAAACGTGGCGCGGTCTTCAGCGTCGTGGGCCACGTCAAAACGGGTCCACTGATGGCCAAAACTTTCCAAATGTTCGTCGCTGACAAATCGTGGAATACCATTGATGATTTTCCACGAGCGCTTTGAGTCTAATGTTTGCAGCTTTACGCCGTCATCTACCAGTTGCAACGAAGTCCCTAGCTCTGGATCTCGAAGCTCTGAGATGAATTTTACAGAAGTGACTGGACGGCTTTCGGACATGAAGTGCCTGAGGTACAGAAGCATTGAGATCGCGAGGAGTGTCAGATTCCCATCCTATTGCGGCTTTGAGGCTGAATCTAGGCCAATCGCAAACAGATGATGTTCGCCTCGAATGAAGATTTGCCCATTGGAAATCGCAGGTGAAGCATAGCTATATTCTCCGAGTGGATTTCGCTGCAGTACTTCCAGTAACACACCCGGTTTGACGACGGACATGATTCCATCATCCGCAGGGAAGTATGCTAGCCCGTTGGCTGTCACCAGTGACCCACTGTAGTGATTACCAAGTCGTTCCTGCCACAGGCGATTACCATTAGCCGTGTCGAAGCAGTTCACTGTGCCTCGATCATCGGCAACGAGCAGTTTGTTGTCGATCAGAATCGGGGATGGTACGTAGCATTTCGCCTCTTCGCTGTGCCAAGCAATGTGCGTTTGAGTCACATCTCCTAAACCATCCGGGCGAATTGCCATCACATGATGCGTCGGAAAGCCGGCGGTCATGTAAAACATTTTTCCGTCACAGACCATTGATGAGACGAACTGCTCTGTCGGCCCTTCAATTAACCAGTTTGTGGTTCCCGTCAATGGATCAAGACTGACGATTCGTTTGCTTCCCGTCATCACCATCTGGTCCTTGCCGTCGATCCTGCGAATCAATGGAGTGCAGTAACTTCGCGTCTTGTGTTCGCGTGGGATTTTCCAGATCAACTTACCTGTCTCACGGCTTAAGCCCGCAATGTACGAATCGCCATCATGGTCACCGTTGATAATCAAGAGATTTTCGTAGATCACAGGTGAACTGCAGAATCCATGCACACTGGTGAATCCGCCGGGTTCTGCAGACCAGAGTTTCTGTCCATTCATATCGTACGCTGCCACCAGCAGAGTCCCCGGAGTGACGGGTCGTGGCGTTCCGACGTTGGGGGCTGGAACTTCGTGGCCGTCGGCCAGCAGAAACGTCACATAGACTGTTTGCCCGTCGGTGGCTGGCGTGCCTGACGCAAAGCTGTTGAGTTCATGTTTTGTTTCAAGTGGGGAAACTGCGACAGACGTCTTCCAACGCAGGCTACCGTCATTACGATTTAGGCACAGCAGCATTCGTGCGTGGCTGTCTTCGAGACAGGTCGTCAGAAAGATCATGTCAGCCCAGACAATCGGCGAGGAATGGCCTTTCCCTGGAATCTCGGTTTTCCATGCTACGCCTTCGCCTGTCGCGCCATTCCATGCAACCGGGATCTGCATCTCTGACGATGTGCCATCCCCGCGAGGACCACGCCAGCAGGGCCAGTTTTCTGCGAGGACGCTGGCACTGAGAGAAAAACAAACCAGTAAACTCACACTTCGGATCATGGGACTACCTTTAACGCAATTGAGACACTCACACAGGCAGTTTATTTCACGGGAAGCCACGTCAATTAAATGCCATCCTCTGGAATCGTCGAAGTTTCGCGTTCTACCGTCAAGCCATCAAGCCGTGCGGCATCCGATTTCAACGTTTGTCAGTGACCACGCAATGCGGTTGCCTCGCGCGCTCGGACCCGAGCAAAGCGGAAAGGACAACCTGATCGCCACGGCACTGACGCGAAGAAACCCGCCAACTATGTGATTGGCGGGTTTCCCGTTGTTCATCTGGAACTTCAAGTTCACAATTTAAAATCACGTCTTATGTGAGCTTCCGCTCGCGAATCCAGTCCGTATGGAATTTTTCTCCACGGGGTTTGTCGGTACGTTCGTAAGTATGCGCCCCGAAGTAATCGCGCTGAGCCTGCAGAAGATTGGCTGGCAGGCGGCCCCGACGGTAACCGTCATAATATGTCAGAGCAGCGCTGAAGCCGGGAATTGGGAGACCGAGTTGAATTGCGGTGGCGACGACGCGACGCCATGCTGGCTGCGCCTTGCTGATGGCCGCTTTGAAAAAATCATCCAGGAGCAAATTCTCTAGGGTCGGATTCTTGTCGAAGGCTGTCTTAATGTCTTCAAGGAAGCGTGACCGAATGATGCAACCTCCACGCCACAATAACGCGATCGGGCCGTTATTGAGTTTCCAGCCGAACTCCTGCGCAGCGGCATCCAGTTGTACATAACCCTGAGCATAGCTACAAAGTTTGGATGCGTACAAAGCTTGCTTAACGTCATCAATAAACTGCGTCCGGTCACCTTCAAATTTGGCGTCAGGCCCGGCAAGAACCGCCTCGGCACGCACACGCGCGTCTTTCTGAGCTGAGAGGCAACGCGCAAAAACGGCCTCCGTGATCAGTGTCGTAGGGACACCTAAATCCAAAGCATGCTGGCTCATCCATTTGCCCGTGCCCTTCTGCCCTGCTGTATCCAGAATCAGATCAACAAGATCCTCGCCCGTTTCTTTGTCTTTGACGGTGAAGATATCACGTGTAATCTCGATTAAGTAACTTTCGAGCTCACTGTGATTCCATTCTTTGAATACTTGGTAAAGCTCAGCATTGGTAAGGCCCACACCATGTTTTAGAATGTAATAGGCTTCGCAGATCAACTGCATGTCGCCATATTCAATCCCGTTGTGGACCATTTTCACATAATGCCCTGCCCCAGCCTCGCCCACCCAGTCACAACAGGGAATATCGTGATTCGGTCCCACCTTCGCACTAATTTTCTGGAAGACGTCTTTCACGAATGGCCATGCTTCGGGATTACCGCCCGGCATAATACTTGGTCCCTTGAGGGCACCTTCTTCACCACCTGACACGCCGGTTCCAATGAAGCGAAAACCTTCTTCGCTGAGTTGCTTGTCACGACGATTCGTGTCTACATAGTCGGCATTGCCCCCGTCTATGATGATGTCGCCTTTACACAGTAAGGGTTTTAATTGGTCGATTACCGCATCGACAGGAGGACCGGCCTTCACCATGATCATGACTCGTCGCGGCGACTCAAGACTGTTGACAAACTCTGCGAGCGTGTCATAGCCTTGGATTCGATCCGGAGTGCCTTGTTCAACAACCCCCGCAGGTCGACTACCAAGGCCATTCACGAATTCATGAGTCGTCTCGGTTGTGCGATTGTAGACAGCGACTGAAAACCCTTTGTTGGCCATATTCATGACCAAGTTCTGCCCCATAACTGCAAGGCCAATAAGGCCGATATCGTGTTTAGACATGTTTCAATTTGCTTTTTAAAAGGAGAATGGGACACCGTCATCACAAAGACTGATGAACCAACGGGAATGCTCTTCAAAAACGTGGAAGACTCTGCAAGCTAAGTTGCTTCGTGATATCTTAAGTCAAGCACTGATTCTCGATTCTATGTTTTGCGTGCAGATCATTTTGTGCGGTTCTCCTGCGGCATCTTCATCGGCCAAGATTTAGAAAATGTCCGTGTGACCAGCATGGTTGACCACCAAACATCTATCGCTGTACTCGCGCCGAACCACCAGCCGCCACGCCTTCGACTTCCGTGATTGTCGCCATTGTTGTGTCGCCCGGATAAGTCGTGAGTAACGCCCCGTGAGCCCATCCCAGATTCAGGGATGTTTGAGGATCTTTTCCGTTGAGAAGCCCGTAAAACAGGCCGGATGCAAAGCCATCGCCGCCGCCGATGCGGTCGATCACATCCAGTTCCATCGTTTTCGCCTGATATGTTTTACCGTCCAGCCACAACACGGCACTCCATGAATGACGGTTGGTCGAATGCACTTCTCGCAGAGTCGTAGCGACGGCTTTCACGTTCGGCAGCTTTTTTGTGACTTCTTCCATCATGCCAAAAAACGCTGAGGGGTCCAGCTTGGAAGAATGTTCAACGTCCTGACCCGTCAACCCAAGGCCCTTTTGCAGGTCTTCTTCGTTCCCCACCAACACGTCGACATGCTCCACGATCCTGTTCAGCGTCTCTTGAGCCTTATCCAAACCGCCGCTGATCTGCCAGAGTTTAGCACGGTAGTTCAAGTCGAATGATGTAACGGCACCAGCAGCCTTAGCAGCCTTCATCCCCTCGATAATGACTTCCGGGGTAGTGGGTGACAGAGCCGCAAAGATTCCTCCGCTATGGAACCAGCGCACGCCGCCCGCAAAAATGTCATTCCAGTTAAAATCACCAGCCTGCAACATTCCCGCTGCTTCGTTGCTGCGATTGTAAAACACAACAGGCCCGCGTACCCCGTGTCCTTGGTCGCTGTACACAGTTGCCATGTTGGGACCACGCACGCCGTCGTGCGCAAACTTTTTGTAGAAAGGTTTGACGCCCATCGCGCGGACGCGTTCCGCGATGAGGTCCCCGAGTGGATACTCGACCATCGCCGTGGCGATCCCCGTCTTCAATTGAAAGCAATCTGCCAGATTTGCCGCGCAGTTGAATTCTCCACCGCTCACATGAATCGAAAGTTGATTGGCTTTGCGGAAGGGGATAATTCCCGGATCCAGCCGATTCACGAGGGCCCCGAGAGACACAAAATCCAGAGCGCCGGATGCAGGCACGTGCAACATTACTGATTTCCCTTGTGATTCAACCGCGAATTGCCGAGTGTGATTAAAGTGAGAGGCCCCGAGATCTTAAAGGTTCTCTCATCCAATTTCAAAACAACCGCTTGTCGGGATGATATCATTCCCATTCGAGCCAACAGTTTTCACGATGTTTGTTTGATCCGCTCGGCAAGAGCCATCGCGTGTCCGGCAATAGGTTTACTCGGCATTCAAACACTTTCCAATGCCTGCTTCAGATCCGCAATCAGATCATCCACATGCTCCAATCCCACGGAGATCCGCACCGTTTTGTCGGTGATTCCGGCTCGGGCTCGCGCTTCTGCCGTCATCGATGCGTGACTCATGGTCGCCGGGAACGAAATCAGTGATTCAACCCCACCCAACGAGACACATACGTCAAACAACTGGGTCTGCATGCACACACGTTCGGCGATTGGGCGACCATCCTTTGTATCAAAGGACAACATTGCACCAAAACCTCGCTGCTGCGTTTTCGCCAAAGCGTGCTGTGGATGTGATTCGAGCCCTGGGTAGTACACTCTTTCGATTAGCGAATGGCCGTCTAAAAAGCGTGCGATCTTTATCGCATTCGCCTGCTGCGCTTCCATCCGACATCCCAGTGTCTTAATTCCGCGCAGCACGAGCCATGCATCAAAGGGCGAACACGCCAGACCTAACGCGTTACAGATCCACGCAATGCGCTCCGCATGTTCTTTCGATTTTGACACCACGCATCCGCCGACGACATCAGAATGGCCGTTGATATATTTCGTTGTTGAGTGCATCACGATATCGATGCCGAACTCAAATGGACGCTGCAGGTAGGGCGACATAAAAGTATTGTCGCAGATCGTAATGGCGTTGTGTTTTTTGGCGAGGGCTGCAACAAATGCAAGGTCGATCACTTTCAGGAGCGGGTTGCTTGGCGTTTCAATCCAGACACCTTTCGTCGCCGGAGTGAATGCCGCCGTCAGTTGTCTGTGATCGGTCATGTCCACAAACGTAAACGAAATTCCTTTCTCTGCCAGAAATTTATCGAACAGGCGAAACGATCCGCCGTACAAGTCCGATGGGGCCACAATGTGGTCTCCCGGCGAAAATAGGGCCATGGCGCAATGCGTGGCCGACATGCCCGTCGACGTAGCGACACATCCCACGCCGCCTTCGAGCGCCATGATGTTTTCCTCCAACGCCGCCCGAGTCGGATTTCCGGATCGCGTGTAGTCATAGCCGGAATTGGTTTCGAGGCTGTTCCAGTAAAACGTCGATGTGGGGTAAATCGGCGTCGTTACGCTGTTGTATTGCGCATCCTTGTGAACTCCCCCATGAATACACTTTGTTTCAAATTCCATGAATCTGCTTTCTATGTTGTGAAGACTAAAACACGCTATGTTCTAGACTGTCCGGCATCGCTTTCACCGCGAAGAAGGCCAGCTGATGATTGGAAAAAACGCCGGCGGCGGTCAGGAACCTGCCCTGTCTGTGTTGATTGCTCCTCGAGGTCGTGCAGGTTTGCCTGACAAACACGACAGCCTACGGTGTTCAAATGGAATTCCACGTAAGCTGCAGCGTCGTGAGACAATATTCCGAGGAGGTAGGCCCCGAGTTCGGTCCGCACGGGGCAGCTCAATCGAGCCCGTTGCCAGATCTCACCAATTGTGTTTCCGCCCTGATCGCGATGACGAATAAGAACAGCCAGTCGCGCGCGCAGTGCACCATCTTGGCGAAGCTGGTTTTCGAAAGCAGCCATCCGCTCCGCAGGCAGCAATTCATCTAGCCAAGCCGTCAGTTCGCGATCAGTCCAGAGCATGGAAATATCCGTCGTTGGAGGGAGTTTTTGGGGAGGCTATCTAGATCAGGATTGGATTTCCTCACACTTGCCATGAATTTAGCAGACTTGCCGATCTGAAGAAGCTGAGAACTCGATCTAACCCGCCGCCTTGTCTGGATAGCGTACGTCAGCTAAATTCGCAATTCACATTCGCAATGCAGTGGCATTTGCGTTCCTCTGCTTCCAAGTGCCGGTTGCGTTCTTGCCAAAGACAACCTGATTGTGTTGTATCGCCCTTTCCGTAATTCTGATCCCCCAAAGCTGCATCAACTGTGGCATCTCTGCGCTTTAGGGCCAAACGCCGCCGAAGGTTTTTCGTGCGACGTGTTCGAGCTATTTGCCTGTGCCCAACCGTATTGGGATCCAAATGGACTCATGCTGGCGTTGGATGAAGCATCCGGGCGGGTTGCTGGATTTGTCCATGCCGGGTTTGCGGCAAACGCCGCACAAAGTGCATTGGATTACAGTAGAGGCACAATTTGCGGACTGATGGTCCATCCGGATTTCCGCCGGCGAGAAATTGGGACAGCGCTGGTTCGCCGCGCTGAAGACTACCTGCGCTCGAAAGGTGCAAACTCCGTCGTCGCAGGCGGTGGCCTCGAACAAAACGGGTTTTACGCGGGCATCTATGGCGGGCTTGATCCATCTGGGTTCTGTACCTCTGCAGCCGCGTGGCCCCAATTCTTTCAGAAGTGTGGATATGCCCCTTGCGACGAAGTTTTAATCTTGCGACGTGACCTAATTCGTAGTAAGGATCCAGTGAATGCCAAACTACTCCGTCATCGTCGCCACTTAAATCTGGTCATTACCGATCGTCCGACTAATGAATCATGGTGGTGGTTCGTGCGTTACGGGCACCTAGATTCGCTCAGGTTTGAACTGCATGAGAAGGCAAATGGAAATGTCGTAGCCTCCGGCCAGATTATTGGCATGGATCTATTTATTCCAAAATGGGGCGTGCGGAGCGTCGGGATCCGCGAGATCTTTGTACCTGAGTCTCAGCGTCGCCACGGATACGCCCAAGCCTTGCTGTTAGAAATCTGCCGTCGCCTTAAAGGTGAATCTGTCGAATTGGTTGAAGCGCATGTTTTGCCGGCCGACCAACCAGTGCTGGATTTGTTCAATTCAGCGAAGTTCGATGTGACAGGTCGGTTATTGACATTTCGTCGATCGCTGTAATTACCAGTCGTTGTCTGCCACCATCCTCGACCTTGTTCGGAGGATGGGAGATTCCGAGAACATTGAGACCCCCCCTGATCTAGCCGATAGAGCGACAGTAGTGCAGGGCATGGACGTCCGAGTACTTCTCCCACATTTTTGTGACTCTAAACGAAAGCTGGCTATTGTTTTATGTCCCAAGATTCCGGAAATTCTTGGTTTTCGTTACCCGTGTATCGCTGCAATTTCTGCCGAGATGTGTTGTTGAAAATCCCGCTTCAAGGCCTCTGGTGTTTGCTGTGGCTCTGTGGATTTCGTCAGTTCTAATGCCCTCATTGCTTTTACATTAGCCTCCGAGCATGCGGCTGGTATCGGTTGCTTTTATGGCCGCTTTATTGTGGATATCAGGCTCTACTGAGGCTTCGCGGAGAGTCGTCATAAATCAAGCGGCAAAGCAGGTTGCGTTGCCGCAGATTTGCGTCTGCAATTCCTCAATTCTGTTTGGGTGTAGCCGGCTCGAGATTCTGGAATTCCTTGCAATCTGGAATAACCAAGATGCAACAAATCCCGTAGGATGCAGATGTTATGTCGATTTTGGTGATCAGCCCTTGAAATTGCCGCAACCCTGAAAGTGTTTGCCATCCATTGCCGCTTCCTTTAAAACTCACGCCATTTGAAGAGTACATGCTTTGCGATGATCGTCCCGATTATCCAATGACGGGGTTCGTGCGACTGCAATTCTCCGGAAAACTGATTTTTCAAGCGATGGAGGCTGCAATTCAGACGGCGACAACCCGGCATCCGCTCCTCCGATCGAGGGTTTGTCGGGATGCAAGGCATGGGAACTATTGGGTTACCGACGAGACAATTTCAATTCCATTTGAAAGATATTTCGCCAATACCCAACATGAATTTCCGTTGGCTGGGTACATCGATCTTACGCAAACGGTGGGGACACGGGTCTGGTTGGTGGATCATGAAAGCGGAAGCGATCTGGTTGTGCAGGTGCACCATGCCTGTAGTGATGCAATTGGAAAGTGCCAATTTATTGATGATTTGCTGCTATTGTATGCTCGCAATGTCGGTGAACTTGCCCATGACGTTAAACTTCGCCCACTGGACAATCAGCGTCTGCCACTTCGCAATCAGTTTGGACTGACTTGGGGAAAACTGCTGCATCTACTACCCCGACAAATTCTGGCACTGCGGTTTATCGTGAGCCACTTTCTGCGAAAGGCTGCCCCCCTAAGACTCCTCGCTGGGGATCAAGTACTGCCGCAGTCTCCCGTGTTCCCTTCAACTTGTATGTTCTATGTGGACAGGCCAGTGACGGCGGGCATCCTGTCCGAGGCAAAACGGCTTAAGGTCACGGTCAACGACTTGCTTGCTCGGGATCTGTTTTTGGCGATCCAAGAGTGGCGGACGCAGAATGGTGTCAGGTCAGAAAACGAATGGCTGCGTTTTTTTATGCCAATCAATGAACGCACATCTGAGGACGCGACGCAGTCTGCCGCAAACATCATCAGCGCCGTTTTTCTTGAGCGAAAACCAAGCCAGCTCACAAATGCGGATACGTTGCTGCAATCCATCAAGGCTGAGATGCAGACTCACAAACGCAGCCACGATGGATTGCTGTTCATTGCAGCACTGCACATAATAAAACTTATTCCATGTCTTCTGAATCACGTGCTTCATCGTGGTAAATGTGTATCGTCGTGTGTCTTTTCAAACCTAGGTATCATTCTGGATAGAACACAACTTCCTCGAAAAGACGGCAAGGTCTCCATCGGCGAAACGGTGCTCGAGAAAGTCGATTTTATAGCGCCCTTGCGGCCACTGACAGCCGCTGCCTTTTGTGTGCATTCCTACGCCGAAAGTCTCACATTAAGTCTGCACTTCGATCCACGCTCAATTTCCAAGCAGCAAGCAAATGAGCTCCTCGACGTGTTTGTCAGAAGGATTTACAAGACTCTAAAGAATGCCGATCAAGAGCGAACACAGACTCTGATTCGTGCGGAGCAACTGTCCATGCATGGGCAACATTGGGAGACGTCACCACAGACCGGAAACTTGTGATCTTCCGTTAGCGTTTTAACACGACTTGGGCGGGATTTATGGCTTTGAATTTGCCTTTGTTCGCTGTGATCTCGAACGCCTGAGGAACAGATTCAAGGCCGTCGAGCTGGTGGGTAATTGTCGGTCGCAATTGCACTCGGCCCGATGCCACAAGCCGCACGGTATGCTCGAGATGTGCTTGCGTACTGATATCTGGAAACAGATATCGGAGACTGCGTTCCCGCAGAAGATCGATGTTTATTTCAAACGGTGCGCCAAACCACGAGACGCCGATCAGTTTACCGCCAGAGCGAACGGCATCGATGGCCTGACGCACGGTTTCAGTCCCCGCCATGCCTTGTTTTGGACTGCCTCCGGCACATTCAAATACGACGTCAGCACCATTGCCTTCGGTCAGATCATGAATTGCCGCGACAACGTCACAGGTGCGCGCGTTCAACGCATGATCGGCTCCCAGTTCTTTGGAAACCCGACACGATTCGTCGCGGACATCCACCGTAATGATTCGGCCGGCCCCGCTGAGTCTCGCGATTTGAAGGCACTCCAAACCCATACTGCCTTGGCCGAAAATAACAACAGAATCACCCATATCCAGCTGAGCAGTTTCGACAGCAGCAACACTATCACTGAGTGACTGCAGACACGCAGCTTCGCTGTCGGAAATACAATCATCGACTTTGACTAACGAAATTTCCGGCAGGATGGCGATGTCACTGAAGCAACCCGGCAAGTCAAATCCAATCACTGGACCCTTCCGGCAAAGATAACTTCTCTCTGAGAGACACAGCGGACATTTCTCGCAGGGTAATTTTGCCCGTGCCGCGATGCGATCTCCTACTTTAAAACGATGAACTCCTTCGCCGACTTCCACAATTCTGGCACAGAACTCGTGCCCAAAAAGTTGCACGGGTGCTTCGTTTTCGAGCCTCCGTTTGACGCGATCGTAGGCCAGCGTTGGAATCCCAAATGCCAATTGGGCTTCCGTCACACTCGGCTGCACACAAAGCGGCTCAACGAGAACATGGCGCGGCAGGAGTGTCGGGATGGGGACTTCATCTAAACGAAAATCACTGAATCCATAAAAACGCCAGGCCCGCATTTCCGGAATCCTTCAAGATGTTTGGAGAACGAACTTTTGCAGTGTGTGACAACTAGGGGCAACATGCCCACGGTTGGCTCCTGCTGACCAGACGACTTCCGAAACATACACGTCACCGTATGAGTCGATTCTGATATCGTGGGGCGCAAAGAAATCACCGGGAGCCGTGGGGGTGTTGCCACCTCCCCATCGTGCCAGCAATTGCCCCTCGGGAGATAGCACACTGATTCGGCCGCCGGTCGCATCAGGCGTAGGCGGGGAAGTGCCTGGCCACATCCCGGAACGATAGCCGAGTTCCGCGACGAACAGGTTTCCGGCCGCATCAAATGCGACCTGACAAGGCCGAGCCACGTGCGTGCGTTCGCCGCGAAATTCACCATTGGGAGCGAAAAGCTGAATCCGGCTATTTTCGCGATCAGCCACATGAACCGTTCCGTTGCGATCCACAGCAATCCCATGCGGAACCTGAAACTGTCCAGGACCTGAACCCGGCTCGCCCCACGAAAACAATAACCGGCCATCCGCCGAAAATTTATGAATCCGAGCGTTGCCATATCCGTCGGCCACGTAGAGCTCGCCCTCCGGCGACAGGGCCACGTTCGTGGGGAAATTAAACGGCGGCCCACCATGCGTAATCGTGCGATAGTCGATACTAGTGGCCCCCGTATCTGACGGTTGTCCGCTAGTTCCCAATTTCCAAATCAAACTTCCATCCGGTGTGAATTTACGAACTGTATGGTCGAGATCGTCTGTGCAATAAACAGCATCGTCCGGACCAATCGTAATTCCATGCGCTCTGGCAAAAATCCCTGCTTGCCACGAACGCAGGAAACGGCCTTCCCGATCGAACACCAGCACCGGATGCGTGCCTCGATTGAACACAAAAACATTGTCGCATGAATCGACCGCTACAGCCGAAACCTCCTGCCAAGAGAATTCATCAGGCCGCTGCACCCAGTCCGCAATCGGGTGATAGGTGAAGCAACCGGAGCCGACCACAGCGCTGGCTTCCTTTGATTCCATCGAAGAATTCACGGGCACGTTTTGAGGTGTTGTCATATCTGAGTCGGGCAGAATTCATGCTTACCGACATCTCGGCGTGGCGGTTTTGAGTTGTTAACACAGGTTGTTCTTGTCGCAGGCGGCATGTCTGCAGCCGCCGCTCCTACCGCGGTGGTAAGTGATAGCCTTCGCGATTCACGCGAATCTGGTAGAGACTGGCACCGGCCGTGATGTACAGCAAATTTGAATCTTTTCCACGCCCGAAGCCAACGTTCGTGGGGATTTCAGTCTTTATATATTCAAGTTCTTTTCCTTCCGGCGAATAAACATAAATCCCCGGGCGGTTTTCCGCGCGCACGGCAACATACAAGTTGCCGTCTTTATCGACAACCAAACCATCCGGCCCGTCAAACGGTGCATAGTTCACTAGCTCTTTGCGAAACTTTGCCGTCCCATCGGCGGCAAGATCATAAGCCAACAACGCCATTAGACCTTTCGTGAGTGGAATGTTCACTTTAGTGGATTCTTTTGATTTGGGCGTGGCAAGTCGGTCTATGGCAGTGCCACCGTTTTCGTTGCTGACAACGTAGAGCGTTTTCTGATCCGGTGAGACGCAGACGCCGTTGGCTTTTCCAGCGTCAGTGATGATGCGGTGCAGCGTTCCATCTGTGTCAATCCGATACACTCCTACAACGGGCTGGTCAATTGGCTCATGACCTAGATATCGCGGATCGCTGAAGTAAACGCGTCCTTTCTCGTCAATTGTGATGTCATTTGGCGAATTTAGCCTTCGGCCTTCAAATAGACCAGCAATGATTTTTGACTTGCCAGTCTTCATGTCCGTCCGAGTCACGCTGCGACCACCATAGTCTGCTCCTTCCGCGACGATCATGTTCCCTGCCGCATCGAATTTAATCCCGTTCGACATCCCACTGGGTGATCGAAAAATCGACGTACTCTTTGTGGTAGGATCAAACTTCCAGATGAAGCCGGCATCAATCGCTCCGTTCTCATCACGGGCAACGTGTGAGAACGTGATTTCGCTGAAGTACACCATGCCGTCCGGAGCAACGCTCACGCCTTCCGTCAGCACCTTGGACTCAAACAGTTTTTCCAACTTTGCGTCTGGCGAAACGATTGGTTCCTGTGCGGCCAGTATGCCGCAACTGCAGAGCAATCCTAGGAGAATGAGTGAGAATCGGCCGAGCGCACAAAGGTTCCAAGACCAAGTCAGCATGAGAAATCCTTCGAACAAAAAATGAGGGAAAAACAACACTTACTTTGGAGCATCGCACAATCTCTTCCACTTTTCAACGAAGCCGGCACGCTCAAGGACTTCAGGATTAACGATGCTTCGCGGAGGCTTGCCCGCTGAAATGTCGATCATACCTTGGCAGGCGGTCCGCCCGATGTCACGAAATAACTCATCGGTCCATGCAATGCAGTGCGGCGCAAGCAGCACATTATCAAACCCGGTAAAGGCGGATGGTGCTGTCAGTGGCTCGACTTCAAAACAATCTAAAGCAGCCCCCGCGATCTGGCGCGAAGTCAGCGCGTCATGCAAGGCGGTTTCGTCAATAATCCCACCGCGCGCCGTGTTGATCAGATATGCCGTTCGTTTCATCAGGCCAAGTTCGCGTGCTCCGATCAGGTGACGGGTGTGTGCATTGAGCGGACAGTGGAGCGAAATAAAGTCGGCCTGCTCAAGTAATTCGTCTAGCGTTACTGCACAAACACCATGAGCACTGAGGGCAGACGCAGATGCAAACGGATCAAAAACGAGTGGTGGTTTCATTCCGAAACCGGAAAGCAGCCGTACCAGAGCCTGCCCAATCCCTCCAAAACCAATGACTCCTAGCGTCCGATCTCGAAGCTCACTTCCCATGTACTGGCTTCGTTCGTCCCATCGTGCTTCACGAACAAGTCGATCTTTCATCCGGAAATGATGTGTCAGGGCTAGCATCCAACCAACCGTTGCTTCGGCCACAGGCCGATCAACGGCACCTGAGGTAATGAAAAGCAAAACTTCGGCAGCGGTGCAGGCTTTAACATCAACTCCATCGAAGCCAACCCCAAAGCGGCCAATCGCCAGTAGTTCGTCACTTTGTGTCAGGCTTTGGGCTGTCACCCGCGGAGTCAGCACAATGACGCCATTCACCCCAGCTAGCTGCTGCGGTTCAATCTCACTCCTATGCTCTGCAAATTGACTCACCATGATGCGATTGCAAGCGTCAAAGAGTGTCAAGCCAATGTCGCGGTACTTTGTCGCACCGTGGGCGTCGTAGAAGTCAGCAGTGAGGGCAACTTTGAAGGACGCTGGAGTTTGTGTCATCTGTCGGAACCATGCCAGTGGAACATACGTTTCTGCCGGCTTTGTACAGAATGTCAAGGTCTGATGCCAACGGTCAGAGATGCGATTAGATAGCGTCGGAATACAGTCTCCACAAAATGCTTAGAAAAAAGGGCTCCCGCGTGGCACACTCCGACGAATGTGTTGCATAACGATGCCAGACTTCACACACTGTGGAAAGTGCAGGCGCTGATGCAAGGCACCTAATCCTCGGGCCAACGATTAAATCAATTCTTCCCCGCGTGGGCTGCTTGCTTGTGTATTACTGCAGAGGCTAATCATGACAAAGTTTCAGATGATGATCCTTTTTTTGCTGCTGGCCGTTGGCACTCCACATTCGGTGTCTTCGCAACAACAGCTGCCGCGTCCAAAGTCCAACAAACCGGGGCTGGTTGGTGACCTGAGAGTCGGAGTACCCGCGTGGCCAGTGGATGCTGACGAGGGTCGTCCTCAACTGCTTATCCGACAAGAGGAAGACGGGTGGTTCCGTTTTCTCCAGACCTCACTCAGGGAAACGCCAGCCAAATCGATCGGTGTTGCTTGTGAGCCAAACCTTGAACCAGTGACGAAAATTATTGCACCCGCAGCAAGCGATCCGCCTCCCCAATTTCCCGGAAAGCTTTCGGAATGGCATGGCTTTGCCCGATTCGATTTTGAAGTGGACGGCAAACCCGTGCTTGTGGTTGCCCCGAAAGCACCAGCTGCAGGACGTCCATGGGTCTGGCACGGGGAATTTTTCGGACACAAGCCCGATCCGGATATTGCACTCCTGAAACTCGGGTTTCACATTGTCTATATGAGTGTACCTGATATGCTCGGATCTCCGGTTGCGGTGGCGTCTTGGGATAAGTTCTACGAAGAACTTACCTCCAAATACAAGTTTGCAAAACGGGTGGCACTGGTGGGGCTTAGCCGTGGCGGTTTGTACTGTTACAATTGGGCTTCCGCGAATCCGGACAAGGTGGCCTGCATCTATGCAGACGCTGCGGTATGTGATTTCAAGAGTTGGCCGGGTGGCAAAGGAAATGGCAAAGGTAGCCCGCATGACTGGAATCTTGTGCTCACACAGTACAGCTTCATCAACGAACAAGAAGCATTAGATTACCAAGGAAACCCGATTGATTCGTTGGAATCGCTCGCCAAGGCGGGTGTGCCTTTGCTGCATGTCTATGGCGACGCGGACGATGTGGTACCGTGGGAAGAAAACACGGGAATCGTGGCGGACAGATATCAAGCCCTAGGTGGCTCGATCACGCTGATTGCAAAATCGGGTATTGGACATCATCCTCACGGCTTAGAAGACTCGACGCCGATTGTCGCATTCATGTCCAAACATTGTCTTGCTCGCAACTTAGAAAACCTCGGCCAGTAGACGTCTTTTCGTGTCCGTAAGTTACAACATGTACCACGCCAAAGGCCTTGACGGCGAGGTGAATTTCGGCTGGATCTCGCGCGTGACCGGGAATTGCCAGGCGGATCGGGGATCGGTGCAAGAAGTTGGCAACCGCCTCCCGGACTGGGACGTTGCTTGCAGCGTACTTAAAATTTTCCTAAAACGTTTAACTGGTTGGTTCGTGATGAAGCTCCGTGGCGCGCGTTCATTGTGCAATGCCACAATGTGGAGCCGGGCGAATCAGGTTAAAACTTAGTTCGATGTCTGTTGAATGTGTGGCGAAGCATCGCCTGTGAGGTTTTCGCGTGCGGTTGGCAAATCGACGAATTCTCCTAGTCGGTGCCGGGCACACGAATCTGCACATTGTGCGAATGTGGATGCAGCAGCCGATTGCAGATACCAGTCTGACATTGATTTCGCCGTTCCCCTGCGCCACTTACAGCGGGATGTTACCTGGTACGCTCGCCGGATTGTACGATCCATCCGAGATGGAAATCGATCTGCATCGCCTGACAAAAGCTGCGGGTGTGGAACTGCTTGTTGATGAAGCCATCGCGGTCGATCCCGAGCTGAAACAAGTGCTCTTTCGCGAGCGTCCGGCATTGTCCTACAGCGTGGTTAGTATCGGGGTGGGATCAATGCCACGACAGATGGATCATCTGCGGACACATCCCGGCTTTGTGCCGATCAAACCCATGTTTACGGTCCTGCCGCGACTCGATTTGGCGATCCAGCGGATTGGTAACGCTCCTGTCAGAATCACAATTGTGGGCGGGGGCGCAGCGGGGGTGGAAGTTGCGTTTTGTGTGGAGCACAGAATCCGGAAATCTGGCGGCACACCGCAGATCACCCTCGTTGATGCGAATACCCAAATCCTCACAGGCTTCCGACGACGCACGCTTCAACTTGTTGCACAAGAACTGCACAAACGCGGAATTAACGTCCGCCAAGGTGGCCGCGTAACCGGACACCGTGGCTTAGATCTGACATTCGATGACGGTGGCAGCCTGACAGCCGATGTGGTGATTTGGGTCACAGGCGCCTGTCCGCTTCCGCTGTTGCAGCAGATCAATCTGCCAAAGTCTGGCCAAGGATTTATCCGCGTGCAAAACACGCTGCAATCCGTGGGCAATGAATCGGTTTTTGTGGTTGGAGATTCTGCTGACATGGACGGTGCAGACTTCGACCGCGCTGGCGTATACGCTGTGCGTCAGGGGCCGATTCTGTGGCAGAATCTGAATCGTAGTCTCGGTGGCGGCCAGTTAATTACGTACCAGCCGCAGCAAGATTTTCTCCGCCTGCTGGCAACTGGCGATGGTCGCGCGATCGCCCAATGGAAGTGGTTTTCCGGCATCGGCACGCACTGGTGGAGATTGAAGAATCGCATCGATTCGAAGTTCATGCACATGCATCGACCGTCCCGTGGGCTGAAATCGTCGTCACGGATGAGTTCGGCAGTCGCAGTGACGGCACCTTCGCCGGTGAAACCAGCGTCACCAAAAATGCGATGTCGTGGCTGTGGCGGCAAGACCAGTGCGCGTGTGCTGCACCATGTGTTGCAACGACTGCGCGCGGAATGGCCCTCTGCCCCACATGGATTTTTGCAAAGAGATGATACCGCGCTACTGCCCAACGTGGCTGGGGCGAACGCAGTTTCAGTCGATTTCTTCCCGGCATTTCTGGATGACCCTTGGCTGACAGGTCGCATTGCCGCAATTCATGCATTGAGTGATTTATGGGCGAGCGGCGTCCATCCCACATCGGCTGTAGCCATGGTGACGTTGCCGGAAGGAAGTCTCGATCGCCAATCCGAAATGCTGCATCATGTCCTGAGTGGTGCTGTGCGGGAGTTGATGGCTGCGAATGCAATTCTGGTCGGCGGGCATACGACGAATGGCGAGGAGCTTGCGGTTGGATTCACTGTTTTTGGCAATACTCACGGTGGTGCCAAAAATCGCTTGCCCTTGAGTAAGGCATGCCTTCTTCCGGGTCAACAACTCATCTTAACCAAGGCGCTCGGAACGGGGGTGATTTTGGCGGCGCGCGAATTGGGAAGTGCGGAGTCCAGTTCAATGTCAGCTGCGATTGACATGATGCTCCAAACTAATCAACAGGCGAGTCTGATCGCTATCGAAGCTGGCATTTCTGCGGCCACCGATATCACTGGGTTTGGACTGGCTGGCCATTTGCTGGAAATGTGTCAACAGTCTGAAGTCTCCGTCGATCTAGATCTGAATTCGTTGCCCACGATTCCCGGCGCATTGCAGCAGATTTCCCGCGGGATACAAAGTTCGCTGTACGACGAAAACAGAGATGCGGTGCAGAGTTATTTTGTCATCGATGAAGACTTGCAAGGTCGGAGCACGCCACTTGATTTACGGGTTGACGCGGCAATCTCATTGAGTTCACCAAGGTTGAAATTGTCGGCCATGTACGATCCTCAAACGTCCGGTGGCTTATTAATGGGGGTGGATGCCGCGCGTGCGGATCACGTGATGGCAAGACTGACTGCCGCTGGTTATCGCGATGCAACAATCATCGGACGCGTGACCCATCGCACTGGCTCGGGATATAACGACGCACCTACAGTCATCAGAATCAATACATTCACTCGTGATCGTGCCCAATCAGTACTCACGGCTAAAATTTCTTGCCTCGACGGGAATCCTGAACCAAGACTTCAATAGAAGTCGGAACTTGCCCACAAACTTCCTTCAGCGACGAAGTTAAGCCACTCGTTGCCACGCGAGATATTTATGGTACCTGCATTTCAAACGTGGTTGTATCAGATCGAGCATCTGACAGTTCAAAAATACCAGACGATGTCGGCGCTAGACTACTGCATTGTGCTGGTGCTGTGCTTTACTGTGGGGTTTATGCTCCTTCGCTCGAGACATTGATGCAGGGGTGGCGAGATCAATTGCGGTGACCTGAATTTGTCAGGACGCGTGCATACACGTCGCGAATTTTCCGCGTCATATTTTGGTGACGGAACTGGTCCGTAAATCGCTGCCTGCCAGTCGTCCCTAGCCGTTGTCGAAGGGCCGCATCCTGCGCCAACCTAATCATCGCCTCTGCAAGTTGAGAGACGTTTCGCGGCTCAACCAACAAGCCCGTTTCGTCAGGCACACAGACTTCCGGAGCTCCGTCTATCGCAAAGCTGATCACGGGCTTGCCAGCAAGCAATCCCTGCGGAAGTACTCGAGCAAGCCCTTCCCAGACACTGGTATGCACGACAACATCCATGACGTGCAAATAATCACCGACGGCTTCCGGAGCGACAAGGCCGGCAAAAACAAAGTGCTTTGTTAGCCCCAGTGCTGCGATACGCGCCTGAAATTTGGGCTTCAAAATGCCGTCACCGACGAGCAGGAACCGGACATTAGGAACGGCCTTCACGACTTCTGGTGCGGCGGCAATTAGATACTCGTGCCCTTTCAGATGAAACAACCTCGCAACCTTGCCAAGCACGATGTCTTGCGGCGACAGACCAAGCTCCTTCCGCAGAGTTGCAGGGTCGCGACGCGGAGTCAGAAAGTGATCGACGTCCATCCCGCTGTAGATGGTGGTGAATTTCTCACGTGCGGCGATCCCCGCATGGACATACTGATCCGTCATGGCATTACACACCGTAATGTAGTGCTGGCACCAGCGTGCCGCGCGTTTCTCAGCCCATTTGTACGCAGTCTGTGCGGCAAAATTCTGACCATAATGGAATGAGGCCCCGTGAATCGTATGTACGGCCGGAATTCCCAACTGATACGCCGCCAGACGCCCCAGAATGCCGGCCTTGGAACTGTGCGTGTGCACAAGTTGTGGTGCAAATTCGGCAAAAGCTTGACGGATGGCTCTGAGCGAACTCCAGTCCTGCAGCGGATTCAGGCTGCGACGCAATTCCGGCAGCACGCGTAGGTCAAGTCCGCGTGCCAAAGCTTTTGGCTCCAGTGATCCTTCTGGCCCCAGACCTGGGCCCGTAATCAAACAGACTTCGTCATTGAACAGATGCTGCTGATCATCGACATTGAACAGCGTGTTTTCCTGCGCACCGCCGATAATCAATCGGGTAATAATGTGGGCGATTCGCATTGAATCATCGCAATTAGTGGCTTGCGCCGCAGGCGGTGTTGGGTGGGATCAACTCTCACAGCGAGAATGTTGGCAGATTGGTGAACGGTCGCCCGAAATGCAATGGACTCGAAACCTATTACCGTTCAATCTTCCAGAAGTCTTAGCAAACCGCGTGATTACAGACACTGCCATCCGGAATGCCCCAACATTTTAACTTGCTTCAACTCGGCGGCAACACAACACGTGGTTGTGGCCGCAATGGCGAATTAGACACACTGCACCCTGTGTAGGTGCGAATAAAAATTGACGACTCTGCAAGTGCCCGTGTGAGGAAATCTGCAATGTGCTCGTGGCAGACCTTTTTTAGGTGATAACATCCAGTGTTGGGATTAGACTCAACATTTGAGTTATTTCATCCGCAACCAATCCACGGGGATCGCCATCCTTTAACGCCGTCGCAAAGGCGAAGAAATCATCGTGAATGAACGTATGCGGATTGTTGTCAACGAAACCGGTCACGGGACCTGCACGGTGGCGTTTGACGCCCCCGCATCCGCCAGAATTCACAGCCCCCCCCCCAGCGTTTCATGCTGCCCGCTGCCCGCCAAAATTCCATCTGCATTCGAGCCGCTGATGTAGATCTCACTTTCCAAATAAGCGATCCAAGAGGTGCTGTCCCAAATCGTGCATTTCGTCTCTCGTGTAAGAGGCCTCAAAATTTGTCGACGTGAGGGTGCACGCATTTTGGTGAGTCGTGAGGCATACGATTACCGGAGCAAACGGTGTTGCACAAGTGGCGCGCAAGTACCTTCTGACAGGTATCTTGTGGTTCTTCTCAGGCAGCATCATGTTTAGGTTCACGTTGGAAACAGCACCCCCGATTGGGAACAGAAAGTTCTGTCCCCATTGTACAAACCACTGCGGTAGAAACCGCGAGAGGGCGTGCAACATGAAAACTATTAATTGCCATTCCATCTAGGTTTTGAATTCCGACTTCGATGGTCTGTCGGCTTTTGAGTTGTGTTCCGACGACGCCAAGAAGCTCGGCAAACAAAGCGGGGCGTCCATGATCAAGGATCGTCAGGGGACAAATATATTGGCCAAATACATGCTTCCACTCCGCGTCCATGCGAGACGTCAGATCGGCGAGAACGCTGACGGACCGATTTGCGGCCCAAGGTCGTCCTCTGCTACCACCACCCTTTTTTTGTAGCCATTCCAGTAACGCTGCAGTGAGTAACTCGCCAACGGTTGCCTTGGTCTTTGCTGCCACTCCCAACAAGGCTGACAACGGAAGAAGCGTCCCGTGGATCTGGAAAGACATTCGGTAACCTCCGGAGGCAATTAGGGGGCGTCTCGCAGATTTTTGTAACGTCAGGAGAGATAGGCCAGCCCTCTTTATGCGTCCCAATAATTTCTGTCGCAGATTCATGCCGGGGAGGATAGTCTCGATTGGACAATCTGACTTCCGCAGGCTGATACTCAAGTCATCCTGCGGCGTGGAAAGCTGCTCAAGCAGATGACCCAAAAGCATTGAGATCGAACGCGCGTCGGCAATGGCATGCCTGTAACACAACCAAACAATTGTTCCCTCACGCAACTTTACGACGCCTACGCGGATTGGTAATTCTGTATCCGAGAATGGCTGATTCATTAACTTAGTGACAAACAACGCAAGATCCTGGTCGGTCTGAAACACAGACGCGTCATCTTGTACAACAGAACCAAAATTAGGTGCTTCGCCGCCAAACCCTAGTCGCCACGCACCGCCTGAAAACGCTGACTCCAGTTGCTTGAGCAACCTCTCCGCTGCACATCGCAAGGACCGTGCGTCGATCTCGCCCTCCAATTCAATGAATTGAACTGCGTTCACGGGATGCCACCGTTCCCAGAACAGCATCATTCGTTGAAAACCAGTACGCCCCAAACTGGAACGCCACATCCAAGGCCGATTGAATGGACTCATGATCTAGTTTTATTTCTATGCTGCTCCACTCAAGTTACTGCCGAAAGTTGTGTTTGAGTGAAGGTTGAAAAAGGCGACGTCTTCGAGAAGCGTTGGTTATCTAATAAAGACTAACTCCAGCAACGACTGGATCTCGTCGATGAGTTCGGTCGCAGCATGGACGTTGGCAATGGGGCTTTTCAATGTGTAAGGTGATGACAGGTCTGGAGTCAGTTGCGGTTCACAGCCACGCGGGCGTGACAAACGAGCGTCAGCGGACCCGTGACATTTTCGCCTTTTCAATCCCGCCAAAGTATGTTTGTGAGATGAAGCCGATTGAGGAACTGATCCGATGGGCTTTTCTCAAAGGCTTCTGGATGAATAATTGGGCGGAGCCTCCGCAGTGGATGCTCGGCAAGGATGCGAAGGGGTTGTTAGCCACCACGATCGCGAGTCTATCGTCCGTCTGCGAAGAAGTGGAAGACGAATGTTGGAAGCATTCGCTTCTAGGAAATATGCACTGCGACGTGTGGGCTGACGACAGCCACAGCAATATTCGAAGCAGTGATAGTGCAGCACGCAGCCCAGACACAATTGGTCAGTGCTTGCTTGTGCAGACCAGAGCCACGGCTGATAAAACAAGAGAACTGATGACCGTTGTGCCCGGCTTTCCTGCGCGTGAGTTCCCGTGGAATGCCTAAGGACGGACGGCGACGTATTCCTGCCGTATTACGATTTCCTCGCAGAGAACTGGTGCCACCACGGATCGACGAAAGCCCTCGACCGAAAATTTCTAACAATCCGATTTCGGCATCGCAAGGCGCTCCATAACGGCAGGACCAAGGCGTCGCTAGTGCTTTGTCACAGCTTAATTTTGGGATAGACGGATTTGAGTTTACAGCGGGCATCGTCGATTCTCATCTGCCAGTCGACGCCGCGTTGAGTGGTGTTGACATCGTTTGACCACTCTTTGATTTGTTCTTGAAGTGTCTTCAAATCGCCGATCCGGCGACCGCCTGTGCATTGACGTGTCATTGAACTGAGTTCGTTCTCCGCGATATTCGGCCAACTCCCGTGCTTGGATGTTTGGCAGAATTCAATGCGGCGGACAAGTTGGCGTGCTCGCGCGGGTTTGAATGCTGCATAGAACGCGCCTTTGGTGTGTGTGTTCAGGTTGTCACAAACCAACACCACTTTGTCACATCTTTTGTAGCGACCGTCGCGCAATCGTCCCATTTCAAGTGCCCAATCAATTTTCGTTTTGAACTCGCGAGCTGTTGCCTCGCGCCATCGCGAAAGTGGTCCCGTGAACATGAAAATATTCGCTGTACCCGCACGCTCGTATTCGTAATCGACACGCCGGGGATGCTTCATGGTGGCCTCGACTGGTGTTCGGGCCTCCTTGATCGATTGGACGGGTTGCTCGTCCATGCAAACCACCGGGCGGGAGCGATCATCCGGTTTTGCATAGGTTTCGAGCACTTCTTTCATGTTTGCCGCAAACTCGGCATCGGCTTCTGGTGGAATCACCCAGGATTCGATCTTCCTGTTGGTCATGCCGCTTTTTTTAAGATCCGCCGCACGGTTTCGTAGCTCACCGTCTCAACAATCTCCAACTCGACGACCTTGCGGGCCAGCAACCGGAGTGTCCAGTTGACATATCCTTTCAGCGGCGACCCAAGTCGCGTGGCGATAATCTTGGCCTCTTGTTCACCGTCGAGTAACTTAGCGGTGGGTGGTTCGGCACGTTTCTTTCGATCTAAAGTCTCTTGGAAACCCGTCGTGACAAGTCGTTCTCGAAGCAGTTCCACCGTTTGCCTCCGACAGCCAAACGCCTCCGCGATGCGGCTATCGTTCCAAGCGGGACCGCCCACGTCCGCCTTCAACAACATCTGAGCACGTCTTACCTTCTCACCGCTGCCTTTGAGCTTCTTCACAACTTCCTGCAACGTCTCGCGCTCCCGCTCGGACAAACGAACGATATACTTCTTCTGCATGCCACACCTCCTTGTTCCACGCAGCTTCTCCAAAAACGGTCATTTGACCAATCCCAAGTTTTAGCTGTGACAAAGCACCAGTGATACGCTTCAAACTGCCCCAGAACGCCGCAAACTGCTTGGCGAAATATGCGAGCCCAGCAGCAAATTCCGGACTTGTTTTGAAGAGCCCGTTTCAGCGACGGAGCCTACGAACATCGCGGCGCTTCAAATCGTAGACTCGATCCAGAACATACGAAAACCGTCGCCGGTTCAATTCTTGGTGAACACAACATCTGGGACTTACTATTCGCTGCATTAGCTTCCACTCCTTAGCCTGAACGGATAGACTCCAGCATGCTTCTTCATCACTGGGCGTGAATTTCTTGCATCGCAACGAAATCCTGCACTCAGTCCCGCCAAAACCCCAGCACGAAATCCGGTTCTGATGACTGTCATTCCGCGATTCATTGGCTCGCTGCGCATCGGCCTTTTGGTCGTAAATGTAGTCCTTCAGTCGACGTCGATGGTTTCTGGCCAAGAAGTAGAATCTGTGGCTGATCGCCCTATTTCTGGGGTCTTCGCGGTTGACGAATCTTTCACTCAACAAGTTCAGCCGTTGCTGGAGAAACATTGTCTGCGATGTCATAACGCAGATACTATGAAGTCGGGAATTCGAGTTGATCAACTGGATGATTCTCTGCAGGACCAGCATCTGTTTTTATGGCGAGATATCCGCAAACAAATCGATGAATTGGCAATGCCACCTAAGGATGAGGAACAACCGACACAAGCGGAGCGGGATTTTCTCTCAGCTTGGATCGCGCAGGCAATGAACGTCGCGAAGTCTCGCGATACGCAAAAGAATGGAGCGGTTCGGCGACTGACAGTCGCCCAGTATCGAAATACGCTGCGCGACTTGTTGGGACTTCAGGAAAACCTGTCCGATATTCTGCCGCCCGATGGGATTTCGAAAGAGGGTTTTTCTAACAGCGGACAAGTACTTGGGTTGTCACCGTTGCAGATGGAGTATTATTTTGACATCGCCCAAGAGTCGCTTAATCTGTGTATCGTAGATGAAACGTCCCGACCAGTCATTCAAAATTTCCGCATGGATTTTGGCGCGGGGTTGAATGCAGACCCTTGCAAAGATCAACTCGTATTAGGTGCAAACAATCTGCTCCTGAGCAGTCGCGATTTTGTAGTAACCGAACTTTCGCCAGCAAAGCCGTTTGAGTTTACTCCATTTGCGATGAGGACAAAGTACGATTTCATCGAAGGTTACGTGGGGAATGATACGATTCGTGAATGGCGCACGTTTGAGACAATTGATCACGCGGTTTTTGCTTGTATGCGTGGCACCGAAGGATATCCAAGTGGTGAACCATATCAGGCTGTCGCGGGCGGTCTATTACTCCGACCGGCGATCCCGAGTCTCGAGATTTTTGGTGAGTCAACCACGTATGGGCCGATGGCAAATTTTAAAATTTCTTTGCGTGAACTGCCAGATTATGGCGACTTCCGGATCACCGTGGGGGCTTCCCGATACGAGGACGGAATGCTGCTTGAGTCGGAAATGGTGATGCCAGAATCGGCCGAGTCGGCCAGTGTTCGCATTCTAAATTTCAATGAGACCAAGACGGCCACCACGACAATCGAGCAACCCGGAATTTATCAGATTGACGTTTCTTATGTCACATCGGAGGCGTCTGCATTATTGCGATTGAAGATCGGTGAACGTGATTTTTCAAGTCAGCTTAAAAATACGCAACCTGCTCCGGATCCAAAGTCGGAATCCCCATCCGTTGCACAACACGCTGCGGTCATAGTCGTGCGTTTTTCCGGCGGTCCACTTACGATCACAACAGGGACCAATGCCGCGACATCCATTCATCGTTTAGTTTTGACCCAATTGACTGCCGACAGCCAACTCGCAAAGAAATTCCTAGCTTTTGAACAGCGCGCACCCTTGGTTGGCGTGCATCTTGGTCTGCGTCGTGACTGTGGCAGTACCTTGAATTTGGTGAATGAACCGATTGCCGTGAAAGCTAGCACTTCCACCGATTTTGTCTTCTCCGGAGCGATTAACGATTTTCCGCATCCGGCAGTCGAGAAAGACAACGTGAATTATCTGGCGGGAATTCGCGAGATCGGAATTCGGAGCGAATACACCGATGGCCGTCCGATGCCTCGGTTGAAGATTCATGCCGTAGAATTTGAAGGGCCATATTATCCAACTTGGCCGCCAGCGACTCATCGCGGCATCTTTATCGAATCGCCAAACCGCGACAACAGCTCGACGTATGCAGGTGAGATCATTCGTGCGTTCATGACACGAGCTTGGCGAAGGCCTGTGACTGACGTTGAGGCGAGTTCCATCTTCGGGGTGTGGCAAGAATCGTTCGCAGTTGACGGTGACTTTCAACAAAGTATCAAGGACGCGCTTTTGGTTGTGCTGACGTCACCACAATTCCTGTTCATGATTGAAAATAGTGCTGGCCCGGAAGCTGAAGATCTGGACCCTTGGGAACTTGCTTCTAAGCTCTCCTATTTTCTATGGAATACAGCACCCGATCAGGAATTACTGGTTGCGGCAGCAGAGAACACGATGCATGCAACACTTGATGCACAGACAGAAAGACTGCTAAAAGACTCGCGTTTTGACCAATTCTTAGCTGAGTTCGCAACTCAATGGTTGAGTCTCGATAAGTTTGACGTCGTCGAAATTGATCGCGTTAAGTATCCACTTTTGACGCGTGACACCAGAACACAGTTACGTCAGGAACCGTTTCGTTTTCTGCGCTATCTGTTCGCTCATAATCTACCGTTAGCGAATGTTATTCAGTCCGACTTTATCCTCGCGAATGACACGGTTGCGGAATATTACGATCTCGCCGATAAATCGGAGAGCGGTCTGGAATTTGTGGCCCTAAAGCATGAGTCCCCGAATCTGGGTGGTATTCTCTCACAGGCTGGCATTCTTGCAGGCCTATCCGACGGCCGCGAAGCTAATCCCATCAAACGCGGCGCATGGCTGGCTCGTAAAATTATGGCCGAACCGCCAGACGATCCACCACCCAATGTCCCACAACTAGTAGAGGACGGAACGGAGCGCACGCTGCGCGAAAAATTGGACCGCCATCGCAACCAAGATGGCTGCGTGAAATGTCATACGGGAATAGATCCGTGGGGAATTGCATTTCAAGAATATGATGCGGCCGGCCGATTCAAAAAAGAGCCGACAGACTCACATGCGAAGTTGCCAGACGGAACAGAAGTGGCCGATGTGAAGGCTTTAAAGACCTATCTGGTCAACGATAGAATTGATCAGGTCGCCTTCAGTATGCTTAAGCATCTCAGTTGCTATGCCGCAGGCCGCAGCCTGACCTACAACGAACTGGAATGGTTAAGGGAAGCTGGGAAACAGTTGAAACCCGAGGGATATCGGATGCAAGATATGCTTCGATTTGTGGTGCAGAGTGATATGTTTTTGAAGAAGTAGCAATGCAACAATTCCGCCGAACTTAGCTGGATTTGCCAGAAACAAGGTCACCTGAATTTTTTAAAAATCAGAGAGATCCCTTCCTGCAGATGAAGACAACAGCCGCGTCAAACTGAACGGACCCAACTATGTCATTCATTTCCAAAATCAATCGCCGCTGGTTTCTGCGTGGCATCGCCGGAGCCACTCTGATCCTTCCGCGACTGCAGCTATTTGCAGACAACTTAGCGTCTCAACGTCCGCGTCGCTTCTGTGCGATGTACACCGCGAATGGAATGTGTCTGCCGGCCCCTGCAAATGAGATCGATGACTGGAGTTGGTTTCCGAAAAAAACGGGGCGTGACTTTACATTCGGGAAATCAACGGAGCCTTTTAGTCCATTCCGAGATCACATGAGCTTCATGGGAGGACTCCATCATCCCTCTGGCACGAAAGCCGATCCGCATGTGTGCTCCGACATGTGGCTCACTGGCGCCCCGCTGCATAATTCTAAGCCGGGCACTTACAACTCGGTGTCATTGGATCAGGTTATCGCTCAGCACACGAAACATCATTGTCGTCAGCCGTCTTTGGTCTTGTCGATCGATGCGGGAGTCGGGTTCTTGTCGCGCACCGGAACGATTTCCTACAACCTAGAAGGCAAACCAATTCCCGCTGAAAATAATCCTCAACGAATTTTTGATCGGCTGTTTCGTAGCAGTCACGATTCTGGAGTTGCGCAGCGAAATGACTTGAAAAAGCGTTTGCGACTGGTGGATGCTGTACTCGCGAACTCCAAAGCTCTGAACCACCAGCTCGGACAATCCGACCGCGAGAAAATGGATCAGTATCTGACATCGCTGAGTGAGATTGAACAACGTCTGGTGACATCCGAACAATGGATAGACATTCCGTTGAAAACGCAGAACCACTCACACCTTAAGCTTGATGTTACCACCGCAAGCGAACCGGCCGAGTACTACCGAAACATGTTCGATTTAATCGCCTTAGCCTTTGATGCGGATGTCACACGTTCGGTAGCCTTCATGCTCAACCGTGAAGACGGGATGGGCATCAGTGACACTTTCCCGCTGAAGGTGGGCTTGACCCAAACTCACCACAGTCTTTCACACGCCGGCGACAAAGGTGGCCAATTGGAGTTCGCCAAATATGACCTTTTCTTAAGCCAACAGATTGCCAAGTTCCTCAGGCAACTTCAGGAGTATCAGGATGCGGAAGGCACGGTACTTGACAATTCTATCGTACTCTTCGGCAGTGGCTGCAGCACGACGCATAATCCCACAAATCTGCCCACACTGATTGCTGGTGGCTCTGGAATGGGTCTGAAACATGGAACGCATTGGCATCAGGATAAGACGATTATGTGCAACCTGTACTTAAGCATCCTGCAAGCGTTGGGAGTTCCAGCAGCGTCCTTTGGCGATAGCACCGGGGTCTTGACAGAGTCCATTTTTCCTCCGTCTACCCTCTCTCTGGACGCCGCCTAGTTGAAGTGTAATCGGCAGATGCTAGGCGACGACTTTCGCCGGGCGGTCACAAACAATTAGGTTGAATCATGCGATTTACTCTTCTCGTATATCAAACATGCTCGACACACAATAAAAAACACCTCAGGAATTGCATCCTGAGGTGCTCTGGTGTTCAGTCCAAATCAGCAGCGAACTGCCGTTCGACTGGAATTAACTACTTACAACTGCAAGCTGGTGCAGCAGGGTGAAAAACCTTCGCCGTCACAACCTGCTCTGACATCTTACAGACCTGCACCTGAACATCACGTTGTTCCGGGTGTGAGACACAGACGCTGTAGGTGTAAGGCACTTGCTCTGAAACCTGACGTGCCACGTGGACTGTGCGTGTGCGTGTTTCCGCGGTGCATGTCGTAACGTTGTAGGTACAAGGAACTTCTTCTTGGACTTGGCGAGCGACTTGGATGGTCCGCGTGCGGGCTTCTGGCTTACAGACAGTCACGTTGCATGTGTAAGGAACTTCTTCCTGAACCTGACGAGCGACTTGGATGGTCCGCGTGCGGGCCTCTGCAGTGCATGTCGTCACGTTGTAGGTATAAGGCATTTCTTCCTGAACCTGACGGGCAACGTGAACCGTCCGCGTTCGCGCCTCTGGCTTACAGACAGTGACATTGTGGGTGTAAGTTTCTTCAGATCGCTGTTGTTCGTAAACTGTATACTCGACAACACTCTGAACCGGTTTTGCAACCCAGACTTTGTGAGTTTGTGGAGCACAGTTGGCAGCAACTGTGCCACAACCACCGCAGCAACCACTTGAAGTCTGACCACATCCGCAGCATGCACCACAGCTGTTGCATGCGTTGCTTTCGACTGCTTGATCTTCCCAATGCCCCTGATCTTGGCATACGGTTCGTGTCTTCTTGACTGGAACGCTGTGACAAACAGTGCGAGTTCCCGTATGTTGCTCAGTTACGGGTACCATGACCGTGTAGGACTCTTCTTTTGGTTCCATGACCGTTTTGCAGACAGTTCGCGTTGCGGATTTTGTTTCCGTGTGAGGCACCATGACCGTGTAGGACTCTTCTTTTGGTTCCATGACAGTTTTGCAGACAGTTCGCGTTGCGGATTTTGTTTCCGTGTGCGGCACCATGACTGTGTAGGACTCTTCTTTTGGTTCCATGACCGTTTTGCAGACGGTTCGAGTACCCGACTTCGTTTCTGTGTGTGGAACCATGACCGTGTAGGTTTCTTCCTTTGGTTCCATGACTAGCTTGCAGACAGTTCGTGTGGCAGACTTTGTTTCCGTATGTGGAACCATGACTGTGTAGGTCTCTTCTTTTGGCTCCATCACCGTCTTGCAGACGGTTCGTGTTCCTTCTCGCTGCTCCCGAACAGGAACATTGACCGTTACGGTGCGAGTTTCAGTAACCATCGTCGGCACCATGATCGTTCTGGAAACGGTTTCCCATGTTCCACATGCAGACTCAGCGCTGCAACATCCTGCATTGCATCCAGTGTCGCATGAACTGCCACCACAAGGGCTACAGCTAGCTGCACAAGGAGCAGAGCAGCAGTGGCTGACCCGATGACGACAGTGACCAGCGTCTGCAGACGCAGTTAGGGCAACTACTGCTGCCAGAGACATTAATAAACGCATACTCTATGACCCCCCAAAATAGACTAAACGGCCAACATGCCCAGAACAGCTCGGCACCATGCCAATCTGTTCAGCTTACGTACAGTGTTTTTATTAACGCTAACGCAAATCTGCTGTAAGATACTCCGCTTCCCTCACTGTTCCCGCAGATTATCCAGTGTGTCCCGAAAAAAAATATAAATTTGCAGAGATATAGTAAAATTCCACCAAATTGAAAGAAATTCGACAGTTTGAATATTCTGTTACCAAATAGTTTCATGTGCACAATCGCGATATTTAGATTGTTGAAAAACAACAGATGCGATAAGTGTGATATTTGGTGAGTCTAAGTACACTGCAAGAAGGGGGTAGAATTTGTGTTTTTTTAGGAATCTCACAGAGATAGTTTCTGGTACGATAAAAACCCGTAACTGTGTTTATTTCTGTAATTTGTGCTAACCAGAATGGCTCCGATTTTGTAGTCCGCCTTGGGCGTCGTAAACTCCCGCCGAGTGGCCGCTTGGTGTGCAGGCATTGATGTGTAGGATTTCGGGCGTGTCATTTGCTGCATAATGACACGTTCTACGTCAGCTCCTTGGTAGATTGTTGTGAAACTGGGGTTAAAGTACTGCCGTTAGCAGCATGCCCGAGGGACTGTTTTCTTGGGCAGGGTTTTTAAGCTTACAGGTTGCGTTTCCATGAAGTTCTGTCTTGTCGATCGCATCACATCACTGGTCCCGGGTGAAAGCATTTCCACGATCAAGCACGTGTCTCTAGCGGAGGAGTATCTGCAGGATCATTTCCCAGGGTTTTCGGTGTTGCCTGGGGTCATGATGGTCGAGTGTCTGGTACAGTCATGCGCTTGGTTATCGAGGGTGACCGATGATTTTAAGTACAGTGCGTTGCTCTTGAAGCAGGCGCGTGCGGTGAAGTTCAACAACTTTCTGAAGCCTGGGCAGACGCTAGAGGTCACGGCAACGATGAGATCTGCCAATGACACGACGGCGGAGTTCATGGCATCCGGCACAGTAGGTGGTTTATCTGCGGTGAGTGCACGGTTGATTCTCTCGAAGGAAAATCTTGCTAGTCGCAATCCGCAATTGGCGGACAACGATGCGCGACTGATTGCGTCGATGAAGGAACTTTTTGAACAGATCAGAGGCGTTCAATAATTTGCCTTGCAGATGGGCATTGATCACATTTTTTATTTACTTTCAGGATTTTGATACATGACAGTTCAGGGCAGAATTGCTCTCGTGACAGGCGGCAGTCGAGGGATTGGTCGCGCAATTGTGGAAACATTGGCTCGTAATGGAGCCAAAGTAGCCTTCGTCTACAACTCCAACTCGGCCGCAGCAGAAGATGTGGTTCAGGCGTTAGCGGCGGAAGGGCATGAAGCGTGGGCCATTCAGGCAGACGTCCGTTCCAAGCCAGCTGCTGACAAAGTCATCGCGGATGTTGTTGAGAAATGGGGCAAAGTGGAAATCCTTGTGAACAATGCCGGCATCATCCGCGACGGGCTGTTGGCCACGATGGACGTTGAGCAGTGGCAGGATGTTATTGACACCAATCTGACCAGTGTGTTTAATTTTTGTCAGGCAGCGACGCGTCAAATGATGTCTCAACGGTACGGTCGCATTATCAATATGTCGAGCGTCGCGGCCGACGTTTCAAACCCTGGACAAGCGAACTATGCCGCGAGCAAGGGCGGTGTGGAAGGATTCACTCGTTGTGTTGCCACTGAACTGGCGCGCCGCGGAATCACGGCCAATGCAGTCGCACCCGGTTTTATTGAAACGGACATGACTGTGGCTGTCGTGAATGCGGCGGGTGCCGAAATTAAAAAGAAAATCCCCGTCAGGCGACTGGGTCGGCCCGATGATATCTCAAACGCCGTGCTCTTCTTTGCCGCCGACGAATCTTCATATGTGACCGGCCAGGTCCTGAAAGTCGATGGCGGATTGACACTGGGCGGGATGTAAGTCAGATTCATTTGACATGCATGAAGAGCTGGCTTGAGGGGAATTCTCGCGTTTGGAAAATGTCGTCGTTGGGCCGATGTCGACAACGCAAAAGTTAGTCTCGGGAACAGCAGACTTGGTAAATCGGGGATCTTTTTGGATGAGTCGTGATTTCAACACCATGACGTCTGGAACAGTTTGGCGGATGTCGCCACAATAGCGCGTGGATGAGTTCAGCAATGTCTAGATCTTGGGTTGGTGACATTGCCGTATGTTGTGCTTCGGGATCGGTTGCCAGCCGAAGCATATGACTGGGTTTTCTGGCGATCGTAGTCTTTGCCAATTTGAAAGTTGGCACAGACCGGGAGTAACTGTTAATGGCGTCTGCTGATGAAATTTTTGTAAAAGTGCAGGAAACACTTGTCGATGCTTTGGGGGTTGACGACGACGAAGTCACACCCACTGCAACATTAATCGGTGACTTAGGTGCCGAATCGATCGACTTTCTTGACATCGTATTTCGTTTGGAAAAAAACTTTGACATTAAAATTCCTCGGGGCGAGCTCTTCCCAGAAAATCTGGCGACTGCCGATTCTGGTTTCGTCGCAGATGGCAAAGTAACCGTAGAGGGGATTGCTCAACTTCGAACCAAAATGCCCCACGCGGACATTGACAGTTTTGCCTTAAATCCGGTTGTGTCAAAACTTTCCGACCTGTTCACTGTAGATATGATCTGCAAGTTCGTCGCTACTCGATTGAAGTAAACTTTGCTCAAATCGGAGTCAGTATCACAAAGAGCTCCGGACCGTCGCAAGTTGCCCTCGAAGCTGTGCTTAGGCGGGGTTTGATCTCTGCTCATTATTCATTTGTTGAGACATTCAACTATGCGTTGGTATTGGATTGATCGTTTCATCGAATTTGAATCAGGCAAACACGCGAAGTCTGTAAAGAACGTGTCGTTGGCGGAGGAACATCTGCACGACCATTTTCCAGGCTTCCCGGTCATGCCTGGCTCCTTGATGATCGAAGGCATGGCGCAGACTGGCGGAATTTTGCTGGGTGAGCACTACAAGTTTCAATACAACGTGATTCTGGCCAAAGTGCCGAAAGTGACCTTTCATAGTTGGGCCTGTCCGGGAGATCAGTTGATTTATTCAGCGCAGCTTCAGGACGCTCGAGAAGAAGGTGGGAGCGTAACCGTGACGGCTACAGTGGGTGAACGACTTGTGGCAGAAGCGGAAATCGTGTTTGTGCATCTGAATTCCGATGATCCGCAACTGAGCAGAATTGACCAAAAGAATTTTGTGTTTCGGATGAACCTGCTCGATATTCTGACCGTCGGTAAAGCCGGGGCTGGTAGCTGACCGAAGGTTGGCGTCTGATGTTCATGTCTTATAAAAACGGTTTTTTCGAGTTGCAGGACTGAACTGAAATGATGAAACGTCGAGTAGTTGTGACCGGAATGGGCTGTGTGACTCCGCTGGGGAATGACGCAGAATCAATGTGGCAGGCACAGAAAGATTGCCGCAACGGTGTTGGGCAGATTACGCACTTTGATGCGTCTCGCTTTCCCACACGTTTTGCCGCTGAAGTACGCAACTACGACTTTGAGTCGATGGTTGATAATCCGCTGCGATTCGCAGACGCAGGTCGTAACATTCGTTTCGCGATCGGAGCTGCAAAGCAAGCCGTCGAGGATTCTGCCATCTACGATGACCGTGAGTTCGACCCTGCGCGATTCGGGGTATATCTTGGGGCGGGCGAAGGGCAGCAAAACTTTCTGCAGTTCATGAATCTGGTGGCCGATTGCAATCATAATGGTGTGCCGGACCTTCAACATTTCACGCAGGACTTCATCGAAAAAATGAATCCTCGGTTCGAGCTGGAGTTGGAACCAAACATGCCGGCTGGGCACCTGTCTAGTTTGTTCAACGCCCAAGGTCCAAATCTTAATTGCTTGACGGCTTGCGCCGCCTCCAGTCAGGCAATTGGTGAAGCGACGGAAATTATTCGCCGTGGCGATGCTGAACTGATGTTGTCCGGGGGCGCTCACAGCATGATTCATCCATTTGGAGTCACCGGCTTCAACCTCTTGACAGCGTTGTCTGAGCGAAATGATTCGCCGACGACAGCATCACGTCCGTTCGACCTGACACGCGATGGATTTGTTCTAGGTGAAGGCGCCGGAATGCTGATTCTTGAAGAACTAGAGCATGCCAAAGCGCGTGGGGCAAAAATCTACGGGGAGATTTGTGGTTATGGGTCCACAGCAGACGCGTATCGAATCACCGATATTCATCCCGAGGGCCGGGGTGCGATCAGTTGCATCAAGATGGCACTGCGGGACGCGGAATTCAATGAGGATGAAATTGGCTACGTGAACGCTCATGGGACAAGCACTAAAGTCAATGATCAGGTTGAGACCATGGCAATCAAAGGCGGGCTTGGGGAGCACGCAAGAAATACGCCAATTTCTAGTATCAAAAGCATGATGGGGCATTTGATCGCAGCAGCGGGTGCGGTCGAAGCAATTACGTGTCTTCTGGCGATTCGGGACGGTGTGTTGCCGCCGACGATCAATTACGAAACCCCCGATCCTGCTTGTGATTTAGACTATATTCCCAATCAGCCGCGGGAAAAGAAAATCAAAGCCGCACTTTCGAATAGCTTTGGCTTTGGTGGCCAGAACGTGGCACTGATTCTTTCGGAATTCAAAGCGTAGGCTAATTTGAAACACCAGCATGACTTTGAAACATCAGCTCGACAAGGTCAGCCTCGCCTCAGGGTTTAGAGATAGTCGGACGGGGGAGTTCTCCGGTGATTTTTGTCTGGACTTCAATGTTTGTGATTGTTGCTATGTTGGCATGCCATCTGGCATTTCGCCGCTACGTAATACCACGCATTGTTGCCATTTTTGAAAATGTGCCGCCCTTCAATGTCGTGACTGGAATACCTCACCCATACGACGAACCCCTGCTGTTTTTTACAGCGGATGGTGTCATACTGCGCGGAAGTCTTCTCAACGGACGCCAAAAAGATGTGAAGGGTCTCGTCCTGTTCCTACCAGAACTACGCGGGAATCACTGGATGGCAAGGCGCTACTGTGAGACTCTAATTCGGCATGGTTATGCCGTCATGGCGGTGGATTTTCGCAGTCAGGGTGAAAGCGCTGTAATGTTAGGCTATTCTCCCATCCACTGGATCACTGAATACGAAATGACCGACGTAGAAGCGATGCTCGAGTTTATTGAATCTCGCCCTGATCTCAGCACCTTGCCTCTGCTTGTTTACGGTGTGAGTCGCGGTGGTGTCGCAGCGTTGGTGGCAGCCTGTCGATATCCTCGTATTCGAGGTGTCATTGCCGACAGTGCGTTTGGCACGATGTCGATGACAAAATATTTTGTTGATCGTTTTGTGCATTATGTCATTCCACCATGGCTCTATCGATTGCAGCCGAGATGGCATGTGGATCTGACGCTGCGGAACGCAATGGAGGAAAGTGAAAATCGCCGCCGTTGTAAATACGTACATCTAGAACGCGAGCAAGAAACTCTTGAAAGTGATCGGGTGCTCTTGATTTCTGGCGGACGCGATTCGTATGTAACGCCAGAGATTGCCGTTCGGTTACAGTCGATCGTTGGCAAACATTGTCAACTCTGGATTGCACCAAGCGCGAAACATAACATGTCGCGCAGTGTTTGTACCGAAGAATACGATCGCCGCGTTCTAAAGCACTGCGAGGTTTGTCTGGGAATGACACTCGGGGCCGTGTCTGACCGCTACGATCCTACACTGGCTAAGTCGGCTTAACCCATCACTGAAAAGTAGTTCAACACTGCGGCGTCGAATGCCTGACAGGACAATTCCATCGGCTCTGAATGGAATTGCGAATAGTTGCGCACTTGCAACAGCAGGTCTCGAGGTTGACACCGGCGATACGGTCGATTCGTCGGTCGATAGTGCGTATCGATTAGATAGTTGATTGCATCAGGATCATGGGCAAATCCAAACTTCTCGCACATTATGCGGAACAGATCTCGAAATTCCGCTTCCGACGGGTCGGGGACTTCGATCTTGTAGGGAATTCGCCGGAGAAATGCGCCGTCAGCCAGATCCTTGGGCTGGAGATTGGTGGAGAAAATAATCAGCTGATCAAATGGCATTTGGATCTTTTTTCCGTTCGGCATGTTCAGATAGTCAAAACGCTTTTCTAGCGGAACGATCCAACGATTTAGCAACATGTCGATAGGCATTTTCTGTCGACCAAAGTCATCAATCACGAGTATCCCGCAGTTGCTCTTCACTTGCAGCGGAGATTCACAGATCCTCGATGTTGGATTAACAGAAATTTCCAGTTCATCCATCGTCAACTCGCCACCTGCAATTACTGTCGGACGCTTAATCTGGACCCAACGGCGGTCGATGTCCATGGCGTCCAGCAGCCCCACGTTATGTTCTGTCTCTCCGACAATAACATGGATTGCCGGGTCGAAAATTCGCATAATTTCACCATCGATCGCCACCGCACGCGGAATCCAGACTGTTGAGGTGAACGAATCCGCGATGCGTTCGGCAATGTTTGTCTTGCCATTACCTGGTGCCCCGAACAAGAACATTCCACGACCGGAGTTAATGGCTGGTCCCAAGCGGTTGAACATTGCATCATTGATAATCATGCCTTTTAGGGCGCGTGTCAGATCCTGCTTAGTCACGATCTGTCCGGCGATGCTCTGAGCCGTTACAGATGCAATATAATCTTCCAGTGAAACGGGCGCGGCACCGAAATAGGTGCATTCCAAGTTGTAGCGCCGGGCGCGATCGCGTCCGGAGTCGGTGATACAAAATTCTGAGTCACCCGATGGAGTCGTTCCCGCCAGATCGATATACTTGTCGAAGCGGAGTTGCTTGAATAATTGTTCGAGCACCTTGGATGGTAGACGCAATTGACTGGCGATACGCCGACTGGTTTCGGCGCCAACCTGACACAGGAACCGGATAATAATCTTTTCGAGCATTGTTGGATTGATTCCGGTTTCGCGCATGTTCCGCGGCTGTCGCGGCACGAATCCTTCGGATTTGCTCGTTTCTTGGCAGTTGTTGGTTTGACTAGGATCGCCCAACAACTTGTTGACGCGATCAAACAATTCATCTAGAGCGCCCTCGGATTCTGTTTTAGTTGCTCCGACAGGTGTCATACAATTTGCCCTTGAAACTCAAGAATCCGACGCCATTTTCATCAATCGACGCAGCACATCGGCGGAATTTAGGCAACAAAGGCCGCATCGATAAGCGCGCATCTGCCCCATCTGTAGGTATGTCACAGAAAGGCCAAGGTCAAACTACGTTGAATCGCGTTAACCGTTCAGTCCCGTCCCGTCTGTCGGTGCGCTCGGTCCTGTGGCTTCTGCGTGCTGCCTCCGCCGAATCGTTAAAATCGGTACTCACAGATCTTTGATGAAAGTGACCGCAAACTTGAAGATGCTCGACAACTCTGAGCTAAGATTGGGGCCATCAAATCTTCCGAGAAATTCAAAGATCTGATTCGCAATGAGGCACCAATCTCGTCTCTTCATTTGGAGGCAGACCAAGCGCTGTTGACGGAAGCTTTGGCTGAACTAAGATTTGTGAATGTGGCGCAAATGTCGAACAGCCCACAGATCGTAGCGAGCCATTGCGGCAATCTGTCTTCAGATTTGCCCTTTGGTATGCACATCCGCTTCGCATTCTGGTCGGTATTCAATTCATCCAGAAGAAAGAACCGCCTTGACACCACAAGCATTTCTGACCACGGGCTTAGTCGCCACCATGTTGGCAATCTGCGCCACCACTGGCAGTGCAGTACCCGCCAAGAAACCGTTGAAGGTCTTCATCCTCGCGGCGCAATCAAACATGGATGAACATGCGGCGGTGAAGACATTCGCGTCTCTGGTCGTAGAACTATTCACAGCGAAAGAACTCAAGACATTGGAAGGCCCCTCCCATCGCGTCCACCACTACGTCGGTACGGCTAAAATTGTAGGTCCAATCGGCAAGGCCTTTGCCGAGGCGATGGTGAAAATGCTGACGCAGGAAAAGTCAACGGTTAGCGTGCAGGAAACACAGCGTTTCGCATGCAAGTGTCTCGAGCTGCAGATCGGGGACGTGCAGGGCTTTGTCATTCATCCGTCGGAGCCGAACGCGGATGGTTCTAGGCCTTGGATCTGGTATGCGCCCTCCTATTGGTATGGATATCCCAACGAGCGATTGACGTGGCTATTCTCCCGTCTTCTGAAACAGGGATACAGCATTTGTGGCACGAATGTGGGCGACTCCTTTGGCAGTCCAAAAAGCCGCAAGATCTACAGTCGATTCTACAAATATGTAGTCAAGGAATATGGTCTGTCGGCCAAGGTCTGTCTGCTGCCACAGAGTCGGGGTGGTTTGATGTGGTACAACTGGGCTGTTGAGAATCCAGAAAAAGTGGCGTGCATCGGCGGGATTTATCCTGTCTGTGATCTGACAAGCTATCCCGGTCTGGGAGATACCGCCCAAGCTTATGATATGACAGAGGCGGAGCTGAGCGCCCATCTCGCAGAGCATAATCCCATAGAACGCTTAACGCCGCTCGCGAAAGCGAAGGTGCCCATTCTGCATTTACATGGAGACAAGGATAACGTGGTGCCACTGGAAAAGAATAGCGGTGAACTCATCAGGCGTTACCAGCTGCTCGAGGGGCCCGGTGAATTGGCGGTGATCGCAGGCAAAGGACATGCCGAGATTCCAGAATACTTCGAATCCGAAAAGCTTGTGCAGTTTTTTTTGCAGCATGGCAATGTCGTTTCGCCTGCCAAGAAGTAACCACACTCTGAAAAACTCGCGGTGTGAAACGACTCACAAACGACCGTGATTTCAAAACCGGACGTCTCGCGAATCAACTTGTCAACTCGGGGATATTCCCCGTACTATCGGCAAACGACGGGGAGGAATCGCCAAGGCAATTTAGCAATGTCACGAAGAGGTTGGACATGGGCACGGTATCGCTTAACTTCAAACACCGGCCATGCTTTAACCCCATGGCAGCTCCCCCAGCCAAGACAAGCGGATAATTGTTGTTATCGTGAGTGACGCTATTACTGCTTCCATAGAGTACGACGGAATTGTCAAGGAGAGAACCATTATCCTCCTGGGCACTTTCAAGGCGATCAAGGAAGTAGGCCAGTTGCTCTGCCATGAAGCGATCCCATTGTCCTAATTTCTCCGCGCCGCCCGGCTTGTCCCAGTCATGGGCCAACGTATGTAGCGAATCCTTAAAGCCCTGCAACTGAGGAAACTTGGCAGCTTTTGAGGAACAGTCGGCCATATTTGTAATTTGATACGTAGCGACCCGCGTCGAATCCGTGCGAAAGGCTAGGTAGATTAAGTCATACATCGTCCTAATAAACATCAGCGGCGCTTGATCGTCCGAGTCCAGTTTTAACATCTTTCGTTCCTCGTCGCGGAGTTCAGGACGTGGAACTTCGAGCCACCGCTGTGAACGTTCGACTCCTTGTTCAATTTGCCGGACTGATCCCAAATACTCATCGAGCTTTTCGCGATCCTGATTTCCGAGGCGGCTACGCAAAGATCGTGAATCTTGAAGGACGCGGTCTAACATCCTTGAGGCACTCTTCAGTCTCCGCCGGCTAGCGATCGTGTCTGCATCTCCGTCACCAAAGAAACGATCGAAAATTTGCTGCGGTTGATGAAGTGCGGGCAACGGCCTCCCCTTGTCGTGATAGGAAAGAGTGCTCGAGCGTGTCGGTTCTCCCACACCACCATCAGTCGAAAGAACTAATGATGGAAAACGAGTTTCTCCACCAAGCGTGCGCACGGCCATCTGATCGACGGAGATCGTATTGACTAAAAACTTATTGTTCAGAAAAGCCCCGGTAAGGAATGTATCTCCCGTATCGTGGCCACCTATCCGTCGTCCATTTGGATGGGATAGGCCTTGCAGCACTGTCAATTTTTCTCGATGCGCGTCTAACGGTTTGAGCGTTTCCGTAAACTGATAGTCACGCCCTTCGCCCTTCGGAAACCACCGTCACGCAGCTTGATCGCTGTTTTCCTGCAAACCAACACCAAACCCAAAGTACATCGCACAGAAACGTCGTAGCTTGATGAATGTTGCACTCTGCTCCTCGGCGCCACTTCCCATACATTCCATCCACGGCAAGGCCAACGAAACCCCCGTTCCCAGCAACAACGTGCGTCGATCTAGCCGCCAAGACTTGCCTGCCATTTCTGTACCCCTATTTGGCCTTCAATGAACCACAGTCAATTTACCAATTACTTCATTTGAAACGGATCACTCATGATGATTTTCTGAATAAGCCCCTGCAATCGATACTCATCTGCCGCAAATTCCTTGAGCACCTCGTCCACAACCCGCTGATCGCCAAGTTCCAACGAACGTCCGATCGCATAGGTTAATCCACGGGATACCAATGAACGTGCAAACGCATCTTTTCGCTCGCCGACAAGGTAAGACTTCAGTCCATCCGCACCATCAATTTTCACCCCACCTGGTAACTCGCTCACAGCATCGATCGTATCCGCCGCGGAGTTGTCACCACCTTTTTTTTGCACTTCTGTCCGCCACCTTCCAATTGCATCAAAGTTTTCCAATGCCAACCCCCAACCGTCCAGATTGCGATGGCAATGCTTGCAGGCTTCTTTCGTGCGATGCTGTTCCAACTGCGCGCGGATCGAGAGTTGGTTAAAGTTGGAACTGGTTTCTTCCAACGACGGCACATTGGGTGGCGGTGGGGCCGGTGGATCATTTAGCAGACGATCACGAATCCAGACAGCGGGGCGGATAGGATGCGAGTCGCCTCCCGTTGAATTTATGAGCAAGATGCTGGCATGGCTTAAGAGTCCACCACGATGTTTGTCCGGTGCCAATGCAACCGGGCGAAAGGCACGGCCGTAAACGCCGTCGATTCCGTAGTGCTTTGCCAGTGGCTCGTTGAGCATCCTGCTTCAGGCGATCATTAAAGTCAGGGAAGTGATCGCGGGCGATAGCAATGTTGTCTACCAAATTTAAGTCCAACCATTGATCGACAAACAACGTTACGCATCGTCATGCACGAGGATCCGCAAGCATCAAGTCAACTTCGGCAACCAAGTTCTTTCGTAATTCGCCCGTAGTGGCAAGCTGGCTCAAATGCGTGGGTAATATTCCACTCGAGGAGCGATGCCGATGAATTCCAAGAAGAGCTTCGTCAGTTACGTGATGAAGCTCATCGGCTTCGGATAGAGCCTGAGATCTGAAAAAACTAGCGGCCTTCTTTGCGCACGAAAAGAACGGAGTTTTTAGTTCATTGAGCAGCACCGCGAAAAGTGGGTGCGTTCCGCGGACTTGGAATGTCACTTGCTAAACGTTATGACGATTGTGTAAATCGTGTTGAGGCTGTCAGTTGCGTGACACAAATTCATCGGTATTGAAAAGTGTCCGCGCGACGCTGGTCCACGCGGCGAGTTGCGCAGCCGTGGGCATCGTGTCTGACTGATTCACAAAACTTCCGGCATCTGCGGGATTGGACGTAAAGCGAGACAGCTCGCGACTGTGAAAATTCAGCAATAGATTCAACTCTGTCATATCAGGCGTTCGCGTCAGGCATAGGCGAAACATTTCGACGCATCGATCGGTGTCTGATGTCGCTGCTGCTGTGTTTATTATGCGTTTGGCAAGTCCCTTGGCTAGGTCCGTAAACAGTGGATCATTGGCCACTGTCAGCGACTGCAATGGTGTATTTGATCTTACCCGCATCGTGCAGACGGTACTGAAGTCGGGTGCGTCAAACGTCGACAGCAACGGATACGGTGCACTGCGGTAAAACATCGTGTACATCGTCCGCCGGTAGCGATTGGCACCGGTGCTCGTCGGCCAGTCTTTCTTATTCTGAGTGAAATCATAAATGCCGTCTGGCTGCGGTAGATAATTTCCTGGACCTCCTACTTTTTCCGTAAGTAACCCTGCGGCTGCAGCAGCCATATCTCGCACGATCTCGGCCTCGACTCGAATTCGATTCTGTCTCGACAGAAATCGATTGCTCGGATCGATCACCGCAAGCGTTGCGTCTGCGTCTGGATTTTGCTCGGAACTTTGCCGGTACACAGCTGACGTCACAATCAGGCGATGCAGATGCTTCAGCGACCAGCCGCTTTCCATGAATTCCGCCGCGAGCCAGTCGAGCAAGGCCGAATTAGACGGCGGCGTTCCTTGGAATCCAAAATCATTTTCCGTTTCAACCAGCCCACGTCCAAAGTACCTCGCCCAAATGCGGTTCACCGTGACCCGCGCCGTGAGCGGATTTTCTCGCGACACGAGCCATCGGGCTAGATCTAAGCGACTAGAAAACGTCGGTTTAATTTCGGCGATGTTCAGTGTTGCCGGAATTCCTAACGCCAACGCACCATGTTCGCGATCTGGATGCAGAAAGTCCCCACGGGTCAGCACAAACGTTTCAGGCGGCTTCTCAAGCTCGTTGATCACCATTTGTCGAACTCCGTTTCCTTTGCCAGGGAGTAGTTCTTCCAATTCGTTGATGCGATGTTTGATCTCGGTCAGCCGCGTTAGCGACTCGTCGCCGGGTGTCTCTAGCACCACGGAGGCTGTCGACAGATCCAAGGCGAAATGCCCGACAAGGTAATTCATGTTAAGTTCATGCTTGAGCACGACCACGAGGGGCGTGGCTGACAGGATGACAGGCTGAGCCAGTCGAAAGATGGCTGTGTGGGGGGCATTCATTCTTGTCCCAAGAGCGACCTGCGCCCCATTGACATTGATCGACCAGCCAGTGTTTGATCTGCCATCAATTGCGTTGTCCACTGGATAGTCCGACTGACTGTGGTCTGCCCACGCCTGCACAAACCGTGACTCAGCACTTCCCTGCTTCAATGCGATGTCAGTCAAAATAAAGTTGCCGTTCCCAGCCGTGCCTGGGCCGTTTGACGGAAGGCTGGCGTGTGTCAAAGTTCGCAGGCGAACGGCAGTGATCTGGTTGGCAGTGTCGTCAATTTTAGGAAGCTCGACAGTCATCGACAGGCTGTCATTTGCCGCAGGTTCGGACTTCACCAGCAGCGAGCCATCCTCATCAATTTTCAAAATCGAGCTGCCTGAGGCTCTGACAGCAGTGACTTTGGCAGCCTGCCAGTTCCACGGGAGTTCTGCGAGCATTGGTTGGGCCGGCGAGTTTTTCGCAACCGCTATTTGTTCCTGCTGTAGATCCTGCAGTTCCTGCAAATGCGTTTGCAGTGTTTCGCTCCAGCCGAACATTTCATCTTCCCGCACCTCGACTGTTTCGCCGACGTTGTTTGTGTCTGCGGCACCGTTGAAGAAGGCGTAAAATTGGTAATACTCGTCATGGCTGATTGGGTCAAATTTGTGCGAATGACACTGCGCACATCCGACAGTCAATCCCAGCCAAACGGCTCCCGTCGTATTGACGCGATCAATCAGAGCTTCATGCCGGAACTGATCAGGCTTCACGCCCCCCTCCTCGTTAATCATGGTGTTGCGGTGAAACCCGGTCGCGACTTTCTGGGATTTCGTCGCGTCGGGAAGCAAATCGCCTGCCAGCTGCGTGATGGTGAACTGATCGAATGGCATGTCGGTGTTGAGCGCATTGATGACCCAGTCCCGATAAGGCCACATCACCCGCGGACTGTCGATCGTGTAGCCGTTCGAATCCGCATACCGCGCTTGATCCAGCCAGTGACGTCCCCAGCGTTCGCCGTAATGCGGACTGTGCAGCAAACGATCCACGAGCTGTTCAAAGGCATCCGGTGATGTGTCTTCGAGAAAATGGTCGGTCTCAGTCACCGTCGGCAGCAGACCTAGAAGATCCTGATAAAGACGTCGGATCAACACGGCTTTTTCCGCCTGCGGGCTTGGATGGAGAGATTCAGCAGTCAGGCGTTGCAGAATAAACGTGTCAATTTCGTTGCGGCACCATGCTGCGTCAGGCTGAGAAGCAGCCGCCAGCGTTGGTGTTTCAGGACGCACGACTTTTTGAAAAGCCCAGTGCTCTTCATAGTTAGCGCCTTCGCTGATCCATTGCTTCAGAATAGCGATTTGTTTTTCTGACAGCGGCTTATTGGCACTCGCCGGTGGCATGCGTTCGTCCTGGTCGTCCGACGTAATGCGGGCAACGATCGAACTCTCATCCGGGTGCTTTGGCACAATCGCCAGCATTTCGATCGCCACGCTCCTCACGTCCAGTTGCAGATTCGCTTCTCGCGCATCGGCGTCTTTCCCATGACACTGAAAGCAGTGATTCGAAAGAATTGGCCGTACGTCGCGATTGAAGTCAATCGAAGGCAAAACCGGCGCAGATGCCGCGTCTTGTCCTAGACACAGGGCTGGATGACTGAACAAGGCAAATGCCAAGAGGCTAGTTCGGACAAAGTATTTCATCGGATTCCTGTTTCGGCCCAAGTTGGCGTATTGCGAATTCCCGCGGATGATTCACCATTGTCCTTGATTTCTGACGTCTTTCAACCATGTGGTACTTCCCGGGGGTAGATAAACTCCCTCACACGCACCGAAACTCGCACAGGAGGAGTTTACCATGGAGCACGATTTCATGATGTCGTCATCCGCTGTTGGCCCCTAGTCGTTAATCCACGTTGCTGATCTTCTCACCGCTTGCTGCTCGTGGTCGTGCGGCGTGGACGAATGAAACGCAGCATACCCGTGCCATCGCTGGATACGGAGTTGTTGCCGGTTTGGAGTTCATGCTGCAGCACGCCCGGGATAATGCGGCGGAGTCGGATGTTCCACAAATCACCGGGCTTTACTCCGGTGGCGGAAATCTCTTTGAGAGGGATTGCGGCTTCAATGCGCCATGTGGCGGCGTCGGCATCGATGGCGACGAACCATTTCGGATTCCATTTGTCGAGCATCCAGCAGCGGTCACTGGTCTCACCCGATTCATCCACTGTAAGTTGAAAGGCCGTACTAAAGTCACGATCTGTATCGATTTCCAGTTCTAGGCGATCACGGTTTTCGTGCTTTGCGTCGTAACCGCGGTGCATGGCAAGCTCGATAGGGCTAGACTTTTCTGGAGCTCGCTGGAGGCGTGCGGCGATGTATAAGAATTCCTCGTCCCATGCCAGCATGGTAAGACTCGAGATATCTGCTGCATGGGAAAGTGACGGGCGTCGAGTTCCCGTAGCTGGATCGAGTGCCTCTCGCACAAACGGAGTAAGCCGAATCTCCTCGGCGTCCTCCCAGATGCTGTCGGTCAGTTCACCGTCCAGAAACGGCCGGGCACTGCGCTTCGGAAGATTAATCAAGGGCAGGATTGGGGCGGCAGGCAGGTGAGTTACTTGAATTTCGCAGCGTGCAAACAACCCATACTGATCGTCGCGTTGGCTAAGTTCGGACAGGGTTGTTGATTGTTCACCGGTCTGCTGCTGCAGGCGATAATTGGCGGCGATTCGCAGTTGCACAAGTGGACTGAGTGCACGTTTACCGTCGCTCCGATTTGGATTCGAGAGAATACTGAATGCTGTCATCGCATGAGAATTCCAGCGTTCATGCAGCGCTTCTAACGCGTCGGCTGCGCCGCTGGAAAACGGTGTAGTCGTCGGAGCTTGGACCTTTGGCTGCACGGTCAACTGTGAACCTCCGGTTGTCACTACCTCGTTTGGGGTGCCTTGCAACGCCATTTCCTCTGACTGCAGCGAAGCCGTTTTGGCCTTTGTCACTCCAAGGCGATAGAGGCGCGCTTCTGCTGAAGAATAGAACAGAAACAGCATTTCTGCTGCCGTCTGCGCTTCTTCAAACGTCGGATAACGCCGCACAATCTCCTGCTGGATTGCAAGATAGCCTTCCATATTATTCTGCTGCAGATTCAGATCTGCCAGATCCTGCAACTGCCCGAGCGCCAGAGTTACTGGGAGGTCGGTGCCGATATCATGAAGTTGCCCGATTAATGCATCATTTGTTTGATCTGACTGCATGTGACCGTTCAGGGCAGTCGATTCGAGATGCGCTGTC
>QWQG01000127.1 GCA_003670925.1 Planctomycetota bacterium
CATCTAATGGAAAGGGATGAGATCCCGGAACAACTCCCATGGTATCAGTGACTTTGCCGAGCGTACGCGTGGCGTTTCGCTTGCGTCCGGAATTATTCCAGTGACCAGGGGGGTCGAGAGGATTATGGACATTATTTGGAGCGGACGACGAACCGCCTCGAGACTTAAATTCACTTTCAAAGCTATCGACGTAGGCAAAGCCATTCGTGACATCGATAGAGTTCCCTGTGTTGCCTCGGAATGAGAGATCGAGTCGCGCCAGTGTGTCCCGACTGCCGTTCCAATCAAAGTCGGGGTCGCCAGATTTGTCAAAGTTGCTTTGAGACTGCGGGGTCAGGGCTGATTCAAAACTATCAAAATAGACGTCCGCCCCAAAGTTACCGTCAAAGGAGTTTTTCCAGACTTCCGCATCGACACCGGCCAGCCCTAGTTCTAAGGCCGCATTGGCTTTCGTCAGGGGCAGCGACTCTGCTGTCCCGACTCGGATCACCAGACCTCCTAGAGTTCCCGGCACGAGTTGGGTGTCGGCAATCCAGTCCTGAATTGGAGTGCCCGTTCTGTCATTGTTTCCGAAGGACCGTTCGATCGGGACACGCGACTTCGACACAGAATTCCCATTGGATTCGATCAGGTTGTCTTGGACGCGAATTTCAATATTTGGACTAATTATCATTGAGACGACCCATTCCAGCACGTCCGTGGAATTATTCTGCAACTGGGCATGGGCGGCGGTATTGATGACATAGATCCCTTCCAGCTTGTTCGCCAGCACATCGTTATTGATTAAGGCGATGTAGCTGTCTTCATTTTGGCGATTCAAGACATCCACGCCTCGGCCACCATTGTTGGCAATGCGACTGTTCTCAACCGTCATTGACGATCTTGCCAAGAATCCAACATCTTGGCCGCCACCTACCACCCGTGGCAGGCGGAGAGTGTCGTCCGCAAGGTATTCGATTCCGTCACTCACGTTGCCCGTGATCACAGCATTGTTGACAACTAGATTCAGGTCAGAGGCCACCTCGTCACCATGCTCGGTGTTGCCACCTTCCTGCGCCGCATCGTGACCCACGTCGATGCCATTACTTCCATTCTGTTGAAAGAAATTCCGATTCGACTGAATCAGGCGTCGGAGACCATGGAGGTCCATGTAAGCACTGTTGTGCTGCGTGAGTTTCAGACCATCCTCGCCATTCGCGTTAAAGTAGTTGGCATTTGCAATTGTGCCATCACCCCACGATGCGGAGACCCCCGAACCCAGTTGCGCACCGCTTTGTCTATTCCCGATGAACTCGTTTGCCAGCCCTGTCATCGAAATATCGCGGCCCCCAACTCGGCGCTGATAGTAGGTGTCGTTCTTGTCGTCAATCGAGACGCTTCGGACTCCGTCTTCGCCGTTATCATTGAACTGATTTCCCACGAATGTAAATTCGCCAAATGCAGCCCCGTGGTTGCGGAACCCCGTGAGAGAATTGCCGTTGAAGGTCGAATTTACGGTACTCACATCAGCAATGAGGACGTCGTCATTATTGAATGCGTCAATGCTCAGCCCATCGCCGATGTTATTATTGATATGCGTGTCAGCCATGGTGAACACAAGGCCAATTTCCTCAAAGGCTAGGATTCCCACACCGCCAGCAGCGCCTGTCGAGCCGGCAACGCCGTCGTTCGGATGGAATCCCTGACCGTTGCTGGTATGCCCGTTTTCGGTCACTGTGTTGCGGTCAAACGTGACGGCCATCCGCGCGTCAGCCTCGAGGCTCAGTCTTACTCCGTACTGCGCATTCTGCTCAATGACGTTTTCGTTGATCTGGAAATCTAGCTGATCTTTGACTGTATTCTTGGCGAAAATATCGAAACCATCGCCCCCGTTATTCGTGACGCGGTTTTTCTCGATGATCACGGAGTTCAGATCAGCGTCTTCGGACCGCTCAAAATGAAACCCGTCTAAGTTGTTATTGAGAAACACAGTATTTGTTAGCTGCAAGTCCTGAATCCGGGTTCGCTGCTTCATGGTGAAGTGCAAACCATTTCCTTCATTTCCGCCGTCGTCCACACCAATTTTATTGCTGTCGATGACCGATTTGGAGAACAGTGAAACGGCTTCCGTCGATGACAGATCATTTGTCAGGCGGACCACGATCCCGTCGCCAGCTGTCGTGATGTCTGCGTCGTTTCGAGTGTTGGAAATTGAGTTGTTACGAATCTCGAAAGATGCAGTGCCATAGTCCAACGCTTCCACGAGTATCCCGGCCCGCGTATTTTGCTTAATGGTATTGCCGTCTCCCGGGGCACTCGTCCCGATATTCACTTCAAATCCGACATCCTGAAGCCCTGGCAGAGCAAATGGATCTGTAGGATCTAGCGGCAGATCCGTGCCCAGCCCAAAGCTGTGCGATTGAATGTGAATCCCGGTTTGCTCGTTTGCCGTGATCGTGTTGCCGACCATGTCACCGTTGAAAACTGTTCCCGTGGTCACATTCACGAAGATCCCGGCCAGCTTATTGGTGTCAATCGTGTTGCCGGCAATGCGTTGAGGCAGCACGTCGCCGGAAGACGTCATTTCTGCAAGGGAGACCCAGTTGCCACCTCCGCCATACGTGCCATTCCCGACGCTTCCGATCAGACTGAAGCTGTCGGGGTTAATCACGGAAACTTTGTACGAGCCATTCGCGGCAGAGTTGCCAAGCACGCCTGTGACGCGGATTTCGTCTCCTGTCACCAATCCATGCGCGAGCGACGTTATGACGATATTCGCCGTATTACTGGCGTCAGCGACAACATTCCCAACCCATGTTCCGAATCCGGAAGACGTGTCGTAGACTCCGTTGCCAATTGTGCCATCCAAGGAAAACGTGTCTGCGTCAATCACCGTAACTGTCTGGACTCCGTTCGCGGCAGTATTGCCGGCGACGTTACTAACCCGCACGCGTTGGCCGGTTGTCAGCCCATGTTTGGGAGATGTGATCTGGATCGGACCCGTATTGGTGGCAGCGCGAATGGTTCCCTGCGGAACAGTGTTCTGCATATCGATGGTCACCAATCCGCGACTCGTTCCGTCTGGTTGAAATTCCGGAACGTACCACGCACCACTCGGCGCGACATAACTCACACCAACTGCGGTGCCATCCACCGAATTCAGGCGAAATTTGTTGTTATCAATGCGGGTTACCGTGTGCAGACCATTGCCCGGATAATTGACCGCGGGATCATCATTCACCAAACCCTGAAGGATGATTTGAGTACCGGTCTCCAGACCGTGATTGGTTGAGGTGATCACGACTTCGCTTAGATCCTGAGCTGCTTGCACTTGGCCGCTGCGGGACACGCGTGGCATCACGGAGATTCCGTTGCCACCGTTGTCCTGAATGACGTTGCCAAGGACTGCTCCGGTGAAGTTACTATCAACCATCTGGAAATGAAGGCCGTCACGTCCGGAGAACTTCAGTGTGTTCCCCTTGATGACTCCTGTCGTGTCACTGTGCCGATCTGCGTCGATCAGAATCGCGTGAGCGGGAGCGCCTTGGATATCGTTATTCAAAATGCTTACGTTGCTGGTGGGAGAGTTCGTCAGATCCAATAAGATTCCTTGGGTATTCCCTGCGACGGCGGGGCCAACCGCAAACTCCGAGGCGGTAAGCTTGGCCGGATCGCCAATCATCACCCCGGCCACAGTCCGATTTCCGCTCAGGATTGCGGAGATGTCCGCACCGATCAGGTCATCACCAAAGATCGCGTCGTCTTGGCCAATTTTCCGGTCAACATCGATGACGAATTTGATCAGTTCACCCGGATCAAAGTTATTAAACGTCAGCGTCAGTGACTTTTTGTCGGCACTTACGACGTTGCTGACAAGTCCTGGTGTCCCTATCGTGGCGACCACGGTAAACGGTTTTCCAGCCGCTCCTTCATCAAACACAAGGCCAATGGCGGCAAGGTCCACGACAAAGGTTTGCAACTGTTCATTGCGTGTCGAGTTGTTGTTTAAGACGAACGGTTGGACGTACATGTCGCCATCTGCCCGGAACACTAAGCCGGCACCCTGCGAGAAATTCCCAATTTTATTGTTGACAATTGCCAGCCCGTCCAGAGGGGCGTTGGTTGCATTGACGCGCAGGAATTCCTTATTTGGCGAGCTGATTTCTAAATTGTTCTCGATTCGGAAGTTATCCGCCGTTCCTTGATTGACGTTGAGCAGAATGCCTTCGAAGCCGGATTTTGCGGAAATCGTGGATTGCGTGATCAGCCCATGCCCAATGTCGCCGCCGCTCAAAGCTTCAATCCGGATACCGGGAATCCTTGTATCCACAATCGTCAACGCGTCGGTATCAGTGTTGGTCAACGTCAGGTCAAGCCCACGTCCCACCCCCTGAATGATGATGTCATCGATCGCAATCGTGTGCAATCCGGTCACGTTGGTTAAATCAATGTTGAAGCCAATCGTCGTGTACTGCGACACGGAGATCGATTCGAGGGCAAGGCTTTGCAGCGTCTTACCAGAAAGATTGATCGACAATGCGTCGCCGGACGTCGCCGAAATGGAGATGCCTTCGATAACCAGCGCGTCATTTGACCCCAGCGCCGTATTGTCAACACTAATGCCGCCAAAGGCATTGGTGAAGGTCGCCACGTTGTCTGGATTGATCACCAACGCTGTCAGGAGTGTCCTCGCTTCCAGCGACTCACAACTTAATGACCGCCGAGACGCTCCGCGCACGATGCGGCGTGTTGCGGCTGGCTGGCTGAAATGATTTCGCGCGGCAGAGAGCCATGTATTCAAAAGCATGTGGGTATTACCTAAGGAAGTAGACTGGCCACGATTCGGGACAGTTGCGACTCAGCAAAAAATTCTCTGACAACCACAACGACCGCAGACAGCGCGGTCGCAAATACAACTGCCAATCCCTTTGGACACCCACCTGCAGCGGTCAACTTCGGATCGGCGCAGATTTCCTCGCCAGAGGTGAGAACCCGTCATATCACTCGTTCGGAACAACCGTTACAACAGGATGAGAAAAAGCTGTGTCGCGCTCGGAGTTTACGGACGAATCCATCAGGGAGACGACCAAAGTCTGCACAGCCAACACATTCTCGGGGGTTCCCAGCAAAAAAGACGGCAAAAATCGCCGAATCTCCGCTGGTCGAGGCACAGCCAGAAGCTTAGCAAAATTTGCCTAGTTTCAAGGAGCGGGAACCAGAGACAAGTCTTTTCTGCCGGGTCTTTACGTCTCGACCATGAGATGAATCGGGAGACAACCGTAACTGGGAAAGGATTCAGCACTTACGTCGAGGGAGGCATTCTACCTCCGGCGGCTGCACGCTCTACATTATGTAATGTTTTGTAACGCTTTGCAACAAATTGTGTACCGGATTCTGGACCCGAGTCGCAGTGCAAACAGGTCCGCATCCAGTGCATCGAATGGCTTGGCCAATTTGGGAAAGTCCACTGCATCCGCCACGGATTCGCTGAAACGATCCCCCAGTCGATGAAACAACGGAGCAAACTGCTTCGGTGTCAAACCTCGCTTCTTGCGTGAAGCCAGTGCGAAGTGCAGTAAGACCATCCGATCGTTGGATGACACGTATCAGAACGAAGGGCTGCCAGCGCGTTCGCCACTGCGCCCCACCCGGAGAACTGCGCCACCTTGCACACACCA
>QWQG01000216.1 GCA_003670925.1 Planctomycetota bacterium
CGTCTTCGATCCGGAACAACAACAACCCCGCGAACGAGAACAACAACATTGGTTTCCGTGTCGCAAGCCCCTTTATGGAACAGTGCCAGCGCAGCAGCCTCTTTGGGCCTGAATCGAGGAGGTTGCATGTTGCGGCTTTCTCGACCGTGCCTTCACAGGGACTACCCGATTCTCCAGCGCACCGGCGATTCTGCTGGTGGGCGAATCATGTGATGTGTGGCTGTGGCGAGTAGCCTTGGCGAAAGACGCGGCCACATCAATTCAGGGCGGGTCATTTCTCGTTCAGCGAGGGATGGCCCGCCTTTTTTCAGGATCGCCTCCGGGTTGCTCGTCTGCCCGCTTCATACGGCCGGCTTCATACCGCCCATTGTCTACACACAATTGCGCCTCCGGATCTGCCGACCTGTCCAGTCCGGCAATTGCAGAGAGTCTGCAAATCGTCGTGTCAAACAGTCACTCACCGCGCGAGCGAAGCTGATGCTGCAACTGCTCCGCCATGTCATGCAGCTGAGTATCATTGTATCCGACTAATTCTTCTGCCGTGGATGGACGGATGCCGAGCAGTTCCTGCAACAAAACGATGCGTCCAGCCAGAAACCCTTCTTGGCGTCCTTCCTCTCGTCCCCGTGCTTCGCCTTCCCGAATTCCATCCTCCCGTGCCTTTTGCAGTCTTCCCTCTGCGTCACGCTGGAATTTCAGGCGAGCGTTGTAGAGCATCAGTTGTTCAGGCGTCTGTGAGATCATTTCCAACACTCCTGCGGCTTCAGCGATTTCTTCATCCGGGAACAGGCGACGGATGTCTTCCGGCGTCAGTTTGTCAGCATTCTGCAAAAAATACGCCCAGCGTTCCGCTGGCAACGCATGGTATACATTCAGGACTCCCCAGCATCAGCTTGAACGCAAAATCCACCGTCGGACTGATGCCAATTGCCATGTTCCTGCTACCACAGAGTAGCGGCGCAATGAGTGTGCCAAAAGATTATTATTTTTGTGCCTGAGAATTGCTGCTGACGCGATGCAAGCGGCGTGCCGAACTCTATTGGGACAAGCCCACTCGATGTTTGACGCAAAAAAGAAATGCCCGAGGTCCTCGAAGCATCGAGGCTGGTCGCCGAATTCTTTTCAATGCCGACGAGCAAAGGAATTCTCGGAATGAAAGAGAGTCCTTAATTACCGCTCCGAATTCCAGTTGAATGAATTTCGGTCGTCTCCGTCGGAGTTATTTCAGGTTGCGAAGCACAAAGTTCGCGTCTGATGACAATCGCAGTCAGGAAGTTTCCGTTCGCGGGTAAGTTACTGTGGGCTCGGTTGAAGCGGCGGGCTCAGGCGTCATACTTGAGGATTGGCGGCAGATCGTGTTAGTGTCTGTCGGCGGATTGAAATTCAAAGTACTTTGCAAAGGTTTCCCGTGGCAGCTGGTCAGAAATTGTCGCATGTGGTGTTCTTTAAATTAAAAGATTCTTCGCCGGCCAATGTGCAGGCACTGGTGGATGCCTGTCATAAGTATCTAAAAAATCATCCGGGCGTGCTGTTTTTTGCGGCTGGAACATTGGCTAAGGAATACGCGCGACCGGTCAACGACCATGCCTTCGACGTCTGTCTGAATCTCGTGTTTGAGTCTCGTGCTGCGCATGATGCCTATCAAACGATTGAAGATCATTTGAAATTTGGCGTCGAGCACAAAGAATCGTGGGACAAGGTTCGCGTTTTTGATGCCGATGTGACATGAGTCGGTAACCGCTCACGCCTCCGAACGAAACCTGCGCAAGCAACCACAGATAAACACAAATCTACACAGATAGAAATCAACAGCCAATCTGTGTTCATCCGTGTCCATCTGTGGTGTAAACTGTCATTCTCGAAATGTCGCGAACGGGTTACATGACTCGCAATGCCACCCAGCAACAGACCACTTCGCAGCGCAAAGGTACGCTGTCTCAGCACGTCACCAGATCGGACTGGTTCGTCGCCATTTCGATCGGCTGCGCATTGTCGCTGGGAATCTGGCACGAATTACTCACGGGCGGCGGACTTGTGGGCGGAGATACGTATCCGTATTTCTTTCCTCAAAAGCAAGCGATGGCAGATGGATTCGCCCACGGCGAGTTGCCGCTGTGGCATGATCGGACTGGTCTGGGCTATCCACTGCATGCGGAAAGCCAGGCGGGAATTTTCTATCCGACAAATCAACTGTTGTATCGATGGTTTGCCGTCAACACGGCCTACAACGTGAGCACTCTGCTGCACTACGCTCTGGCATTTGTGTTGGCATGGCGTTTCTGTCGCAGTCAGGCGCTGAGCAACGCGTCGGCATTATTGGCTGCCATGGTATTCGTGTACGGCTGGTTTCCGGCGCGATTGTCGCTGGAATGGAGCATCATCGGTGGTGTTTGGTTTCCATGTTGTCTGTGGCTGACGGACCGACTGATTCGCCGTCCTTGTCGATCCGCCGGATGTTTCCTCGCACTGGCGTTTGCGACTCATTTACTGGCAGGCCATTTTACACTGGCGTTCATCACACAATTGGGTTGCCTCGGCTACGCATTGCTGACTTCTGGAGGTCTGACATCGGTTGAAAATGGGGCGAAAACACTCAATCGCGTCCGAGCCAGTATGCTGGTGATGGGGGCTGTTGCTGCCGGAGTCTGTCTGGCCGCCGTCCAATTGCTACCAACCCTAGAACTGCAGCAGTTGAGTCAGAGAGACAGCAGTAACCCTGCGTTTAATCCGGCGTACGGCCACATGCCTCCGGTGTATTTGAGCCAACTGATCGCAAGTTGGTGGTACTGGCATTCTCCGGAAATTGTGCAGTCACGACAGATGCTGCAATTTCCATTCTTAATGTCGCCCGCCGACACAAATCAGGTTGAAGCACATCTTTATGTCGGGCTGATTCCATTGGGGCTTGGACTATGTTTAATGCAGAATTCTGTGCGCCAGCGTTTGCGGGCGACACCTTGGAAGATCTGGCTAATTCTGTCCGGCATGGCGATTATCTATGCGTTTGGCTGGCTGGTGCCCGTGACGAAGCATCTGCCGGGATTTGGGTTTTTTATGGGGCCTGGCCGCTACACGATGATTTCAGCGTTGGGACTGGCGATCATTGCTGGACTGGTGCTGGACACCGTGCTCCGCCGTCGATCCCGCGTGATGCAATTTATGATCACGGCAGTCATCGCGGCGCTTACGCTGTGTGACATTCTTGCCTCCGGCGACGCGCCAGTGTGCGATGCTCAGATTATTCCGGTAGCACCGATCGTTGGACTCGAGGACAGTTGGATTGCCGCTGAACTTACGAGGGAACCCACCGCACGTTTGCTGGCGCCGGGGCCGAATGTTGGGAATCTGTTTGGCGTGAGTTGTGTGCCGCAGTATCTGGGACTGGGTCCTGCGGAATACTTTCATCCCGATGCTTTGTTCGATTCGCTGCCGGTCGATGCTGACGCCGTGTTTCCGTCGGACGCGGATGTCCGCAGATTGCGCGAGCGCGGGGTGACACATCTCCTGACTCAGGAGGCATTGACGCATCCAGCACCGGAATTAGAACTGATTCATGCGGCCCCTGACAGTTTCCTCAATCGCGTCTGGGCGCGAGGAAATTCAGCCTGCTATTTGTACCGACTGCCGTCAGCCACCGGGCGGATTGCGATTGACCCTGCAGCGACACTTAGTGAGTTTTTATGGATTGAACAGCGTCCGTCGCGGCAGGTATTTCGCGTGATGCTTTCGGACGCTGCAATTGTCTCAGCAAATGAACTCATGTTCCCAGGCTGGCAGGTGACGGTGGACGGCCGTGAAGCGTTGGCAATTACGTCCGGCGGATTTCGTCGAAGCGTACAAGTTGCTGCGGGGGAACACACGATCGCGTGGACGTATCGTCCGGCAAGTTTTATGCTGGGCGTGAGCATTAGTCTTGTGACGCTGATGGCCATGTGTTTCTATCTTGGATTGGGGCGACGACAGCCCAAAGTAGACGTGAGACTTACGAATCATATTGTCCCGGCAAGCTGACGCATGCCGCTCGCCGAGGAGTGTTCAAATGAAAGCTGCAATCATCATGACAACCGGAAAGCCGGACATCATCCATTGGAACGATGTGGCAAATCCCATTGCAGGCAGTGGTCAGGTGCTCGTGCGTACCGAAGCAGTGGCCGTCAATCCGATCGACACATATATCAGAGCGGGCATTGTCAAAGCGGTGTTGCCGAATCCTTACATCATTGGCGGCGACATTGCTGGTGTTGTCGAATCTGTTGGCCCGCACACCCAATACCTTAAGCCTGGTGATCGCGTATGGGGCAGTAATCAGGGATTGGCCGGTCGTCAGGGAACTTTTGCTGAATTGTGTGCGATCGACGAACAGTGGCTTTATCCGATTCCGGGCGGAGTCAGCAGCGAATCTGCCGCCGCAGGAGCACTTGTCGGTATCACGGCACATCTCGGACTCTTTCTCCACGGCGGACTGCAGGCGGGTGAAACTGTTTTCGTTAACGGCGGCACAGGCGGTGTTGGTTCGGCTGTCCTGCAACTGGCTAGGGCCGCAGGTGCGACGGTAATTACGACGGCAGGTTCGGCGGAAAAAGTGGCCGCCTGCCAGCGTCTTGGAGCAGCTCATGTGATCGCATATCGGACAGAAGACATCGATCGGCGGTTTGCTGAAATCACGGCCACGACTGGCCCCATCCAGCTCTGGTTTGAAACATTGCGGACTCCGAGTCTGGATCGTTGTTTTTCGCTGATGGCACCGCGTGGCCGCGTAATTTTCATGGCTGGCCGGGATGCGCGTCCTGAATTCCCTGTCGGCCCGTTCTACGTAAAAGATCTCCGCGCGATTGGGTTTGCCATGTTCAATGCATCCTCAGTAGAACAAAGAGTTGCCGCGATGGCACTTAATCCGATGCTTGCCGATGGACGCTACAAGCCCCTCATCGGAGCGAGACTTCCCTTGTCGGACGCGGCGAAGGCTCATCAGCTTCAGGAAGACAAGGCGCTCAATTCCGCTGGCACGCTCATGGGCAAGATTGTGTTGAAACCATGATCGCAATCAACCAACTGACCTTCAGCTACAGAGATGAAACGTTTCGGTTGCGGATTCCTGTCCTGACGCTGGAATCAGGTCGGTCGGCCGTGATCGTGGGGCCGAGCGGTTCAGGAAAAACGACGTTCCTGAATCTGATCGCCGGTATCCTGCCTAGTTCCGGCGGAGAAATTCGAGTGGGCCACACCGATGTGCATCGCTTGACCGACAATGATCGTCGGCTCTTTCGGCTGCTAAATGTCGGCCAAGTTTTTCAAGATTTTCAGCTCATTGATTACCTGAACGTACTCGACAACGTCCTGCTTCCGTGCCGTATTCATCCCTCGGTTACGGTCACAAAGATACTCCGCGAACGCGCCAGCCTATTATTACAAAGCCTTGAAATGTCGAGCTTTGAGCGGCGATCTGTGACGTGTCTGTCGCAAGGTGAACGCCAACGCGTGGCTATTTGTCGCGCTTTACTGTTGTCGCCGCAAGTTGTCCTCGCGGATGAGCCGACGGGTAACCTTGATCCGGTCAATGCCGAGCGAATCGTCAGGTTGCTTCGGACGGAAACACGTCGTTCCGGTGCGACCCTCATCATGGTGACGCACGATCATTCGCTGCTGCCGCAGTTTGACCAGATCATTCCCTTCGAGCAGTTCTTGGAACGCACGGCTGCCGACAAAAATGATCTTCAAGTAGCCGAGGGCGACACGTGAAGAACGCCCTATACCTTGCATGGAAGTCGCTGCTTTGGCAACGTGGTCGTTCGCTGACCATCTTGCTGAGCCTTGCCATCACGATCTGGCTTCCCGTCACTGTTCGTCTGGTGTTGGATCAATTCCGCCGTGAAATTTCCGAGCGGGCAAACGCGACGCCTCTCGTGCTGGGAGCGAAAGGCAGCCGCATCGATCTGGCGCTGCACGCCTTGTACTTTGACACGCTGCCACCCGCCGACACGAACATGGCTGAAGTCGAATCGATCGATATCCTGTCAACCGCGAATGCCGCAGCCTATGCCATTCCGTTGCACGTTCGTTATCGCACTCAGTCACGTCCCGGAATAGAAGGAGCCGTCATTGTCGGCACATCGCCGGAGTACTTTGAATTCCGGCGTTTGAAGGTTGCCGAGGGTCAGACAATCAGCCTGCTCGGTGACTGTGTCGTGGGTAGCAATGTGGCAACGAAGATGCAGTTGCATCCCGGCGATTCAATTCTGTCGGCGCCGCGCAACGCCTTCAATCTGGCTGGTGATTATCCGCTCAAAATGAAAGTCGTCGGCGTTATGGCGCAATCGCATTCACCCGACGACGATGCTGTCTTCACCGACGTTCGCACGACTTGGGTCATCGACGGGATCGGGCATGGCCATCAGGAATTGAATCCCCAAACGGATTCGCAGTTACTGCTGAAAAACGACACTGGTACCGGATCAGTTACCGCGAACGCCGCTGTGTTACCGTACACCGAGATCACGGAGGACAATATTGACTCATTTCATTTCCACGGCGAACCAGCATCGTTCCCGCTCACCGCGATCCTCATTGAGCCAGAAACCGAAAAATCTCGCACGCAAATTCTGGGTCGCTATTCATCGTCACTGGCCACAGCTCAGTGTCTGAAACCGCCGGAAGTGATTGAGGAACTGCTGAGTATCGTGTTCCGGATTGAACAGCTTGCATGGGTATGTTCGATCGCGGCCGGAGTCGTCACCTGCCTCCTGCTGGGACTTGTGGTTAACCTGTCCATGCGGCTCCGAGAGTCCGAAATGCAGACCATGTTTCGTCTGGGCTGCAGTCGCACGACGATTGCCATGCTCCACGGGTCTGAGATTTTGTTGCTGCTGTGTTCGGCCTCTGTGCTGGCAGGTGTGGCCGCACTCCTCACGCTTCAATTTGCCGCCAGCGTATTGAGGTCATTGCTGTTTTGAAGGCCCACGTTACGGTTGTTCGTTGGTCGTTTCATTCATCCGATACAACGGCAGCAAGCGGTAGTAAACTTCCAGCGTCAGCGTGGCGAGAGCCGTCGAATACAGACGGCCGCCGTAACGGCCCCATTCGTCTTTGGGATCCCAGGTGCCGGTCATCGGGCCGGTCTGGACCTGAAGTTCAACCAGCATGTCACGCACGCTGGCATTCCAGTCCTGCCATGGTTTGCCGCCGTGCTGATACATCGCCAGCGTGCCGTAGTACCAGTAGTAAAAATTCATGTCCGAAAGTCGCGGTGGGTTGCGCATCAGATAGGCAATGGATTCAGTGCTGGCGTCAGACTCTCGCGGATAGCCGAGCATCTGCTGACAGAACAGTGCTTCCGCAGTCATCGTAGGTGTGACCGGTTCGGAATTACCACCACTGGACACGAGGTTGCGGCGGTATCCAAACAGCCCGCCATTTTTCCCCTGACGTGCGCTTTCGACGAAATTCTTCATTCGCGTCCGAATTACTTCCGGAAGATTCATGCCTGCAATCTCAGCGCTCTTGAGCGACATTAATTGCCAGCCCAGCATACTGACATCCCCTTCCTGCCACTGCTTATACCTCCAACCGCCGCCTTTGGGATCTTGCTGGCTGATGGTAAAGGCAACTGCTTTCGCGAGTGCGGCCCGCAGTCGTAAATCGTCGACGCGCCGAATGGAGTAAGCAATCTGGTCGGCCTGCAGACTTCGCGTTGCACCGTTCACGGCGATGACACTCAGAATATTCTGCGATGTGGCGGCACTAGACAGGTAAGCCACTGCAAGTTCACCATTGTCCATGGTAAACCGCAATGCTTCGGGATCAATGATCGGCCCGAGAACCACTTCCTGCTGCATGCCGTAGGCTTCGGCCAATGAATATGTCGCCATCGCGTGGCAATACATCCTCGCAAATTTTTCGGCATTGCCGCACAGATTTCCGTCCGCAGCCTGCTGACTGATTAACCAGTCGAGTGCCCGGTCAACTTCGACCGCGTAGCGGCCTTCTTCATGCGTGTAACCCGCACCTAAAAAACTGAGCATGACCAGTGCCGTCAACCCGGTGTCCGCTTCCTTGCCCGCGAATTCACGGTCCACGCCGTTGTCATCGATACTCACCTGGCCTGCACCAAAAGTTTCCGCATCCCAACGGCCATTTCGCGTCTGATTGGCAGCCATCCACCGTAGACTGCGTTCTACGGCTGATTCCGATTCTTTCGTCCCGCCGAATCGTTCCGCTGCGTCCCGGCGAGCTTTTTCGGCACGCAGTTGATAAGTCAGCGGCGGATTATCACGCCGCCGAATGGTGGGTAGCATGTTGTCCAAAAGAAGGGCACCGGACTGCAGTGAATCGCTGTACACGGGAGCCAGATCGCCAATTCGCACGTCGTCATAACTGTCGGACAGTGGTGTTGTCGTCCGCGGGGTATCAGGCATTATTCGGGATGGGCGTTCGGCAGGATCGCGGTCCGCGACCGAACGGGAAGGGCGGGGCAGTCGAGCTTGAAATGTACTGGCGCCGGATTTCTCAATGGACTTTCCTAGTTCGGTATTGCTGCCATCAAACGCTTCGTCATCCGCCACCGGCGCTGTGCGACGTGCAATTGATTCTGTTGGGTCGTCAATCAACGGTGGCAATTCGACTGCGGAATCCGAAGCCGTTGCGACATTGATGGCCGTCGCTTCCGGATTGATTTCAAACTTCATGTCCGGAGCCGTTAATGGCCGCGAAGGATCGGCCATCCGTGCGGAAGCGTCGGGACCTCCGGGAATCGGCGGCGTACGTTGCATTTCCGGTTTGAAAACGTCCGCTTGGCTCTGCTCGAAGGCAGATTTGTGTTCAGCAGCGGGATCTTCGGCCGCTACCTGCTTCGGGCCTTTCTCACCGGCGTCTGTGGGCAAAGCCAGTTCTGTTAGCTGCTGTTGCTGAAACTGCGTGACGTCCTCAACCGCAGTTGTCAGTGATTCCAGTTTGTCGGGCGTGCGATCGGGAAGTTTGGGTTGAGTAATCTCCGGAGAGGTGTCTGCAAAACGTTGCAGCTCGATTTGCGGCTGAATCGGTCGATCAGCAATCGGGATGTTACCCGATTCAGGAAGCTTCACATTCTGATCGCTCTCGACCAGAACTTCCGTCAACACTTCCGGCGGCTCGAGTGGCAGTTCGTTGGCTGTCGCTTTTCGTAACGCCAGAGGTTCAAAGACTTCCAGTCCTAGAATACAAACGCCATGAATCAGAATCGACGCCAGCAACGACTTCAACGCGATGTTTTGATCGCCCCAGCGCGTGACAAGCATTGTTAGCAGATGTGCGAGTGAGGCAACCATCGTCAGCAGCAATGCCAAAGCAATGATGTCATCGCCGCTCAGTGGGGCGCCATCAGTGAGTTTATGTAGAAGCTCTCGCAGGGCGTTCATGGAGAACCCGATGCACCCGTTTCTAGAGGCTGAAAGGCCAGTGAAAATTTCTTAATCTGAACCTGATGGCAGGCATTCATCACATCGATCACCGCTTGATACTGGCCTTCACCATCGCCCCGAATGAGGACCGCCTGATCGGCATACGCATCCTTCGCAGCCTTTAATTCCTGAACTAGTCCCGTCTGATCAAGTTCGCGGTCTTTGATTGTGATGCGTCCCGATCGGTAGACCGTGATCACGAGCGGGTCCGGCGTGCGACTCATGGTCTGCAAGGCTGAGGCGGTCGGCAGTTCGACATCAAATCTCTGATCGTGCTTCTCTTCGGTAAACCTCGCCCCCACCATGAAAAAAATGATCAGCAGAAACACAACGTCGATCATCGGCGTCAGGTTCAGCATCGGATCTTCGAGCGTGTCAGTCTTAAGCGGCATGGTGGCGTTGAACAGGTTGGTGACGGAATGCTTCTTGTCGTCAATCAGTGCTGGAAGTATACCGAGAAAGTCGTGTACGACAGAAGCCCTTACGGATTCCAGTCAAAAACAGGGAAAAAACCTGTTCAGCGAGGCAAAGATGGTGCGGCGAGGGAAGTGGCCTGATGCTAAAAGCGCGCGACTTTGATCTTTACGCAAAAATGCTCGACTGGATTTGGTGAGAAACCTGAATCGACCAATGGCCTCGCCAAGCGACGTAGGCGGTTTCCTGCAGTTGGCGCCCGCGAGGTGTAAAACGATGGCTGGAATCGTGGAATCATCCCCTCGCTGTAGGCCGCCCGTTGCCGATGCTACCCCTGTGGCTCAGCGACGAACTTGCAATTCCGCTTGATCTTGAAGCCGGTTACGAACGAACCTGCCGCGATCTGCGAATTGCCGGAATGCTTCGACGATCATGCGCGAGTTCGCTAAAATTCAGGGATGACAGCTCAACCGCGAATTTCCCAACCAGACCCGCAACAGCGTAAGACCTTGATCATTGCCGTGTTTGCGTTGATCTGTATCTCCGTGCATCTGGCCATGCGTTGGACAGTGGCATCGCCGATCCTCGCGGGCCATCCACCTGCCGACTGGCCGCTTGTCCTGGGGTTGATCGTGGGAGGCTTGCCACTCGTTTGGGATCTGCTGAAGCAAGCGTTCGCCGGCGAGTTCGGCTCGGATCTGCTTGCCGGGCTTGCGATGGTCACCGCGTTGCTGCAAGCCGAATATCTGGCTGGCGTGTTTGTGGTGCTGATGTTGTCCGGCGGTCAGGCATTGGAAGCCTATGCAGTCCGCAGCGCATCATCCGTGCTAGATGCGTTGGCCAAACGTCTGCCGCTGACGGCACATCGCCGACTCGCAGATGAAAAAATTGCTGACATCTCACTTGCTGATGTTGCTGTCAGTGACACACTTGTCGTTTTTCCACATGAGATTTGTCCTGTGGACGGAACCGTGATCGAAGGGCATGGTTCGATGGACGAATCCTATCTGACTGGCGAACCGTATCTGATGCCGAAAGCACCAGGCGCCGGTGTCTTTTCCGGGGCGATCAACGGAGACGCCGTGCTGGTGATTCACGCAGATCGGCTGGCAGTGGATTCTCGTTACGCGAAAATTATGGATGTGATGCGCGCGGCGGAACAACGCAAGCCCCGCATGCGACGCTTGGCGGATCGACTGGGAGCCTTCTACACGCCGCTGGCTGTGGCGATCGCGGTGCTGGCGTGGATGCTGAGCGGCGAGGCCCAGCGATTCCTAGCAGTCCTTGTGGTCGCGACTCCGTGTCCGTTGCTGATTGGAATACCGGTGGCAATTCTCGGCGGCATTTCACTCAGCGCACGGCGCGGGATTATTATCCGTGACCCCGGCGTCCTTGAGCGTATCGATCAGTGCCGAGTCGCGATTTTTGACAAGACCGGAACGCTGACATACGGTCGTCCGGCATTGACGGAGTGTGTGACACGGCCGGGCGTGACAGAACATGAAGTCCTGCGACTGACGGCCGCACTGGAACGCTATTCTCGGCATCCGCTGGCCGAGTCCATCGTGAAAGGCGCTCAGAAACGCGGCCTTGTGATACCTGAAGCATCGCAGGTCCACGAGCCACCCGGTCAGGGGCTCACGGGACTGGTTGACGGGCATCAGTTGGAAGTCACGAGCCGGAAGAAAGTGGTGACGTCCGGAATCGCAAAGCCGGAAGATCTCCCAACGCAGTCCGCAGGCCTGGAATGTGTCGTTGTGATTGATCGGCAGTTCGCAGCGGTTCTGCGGTTCCGCGATGAACCTCGCAAAGATGGCAAGTCGTTTGTTGGTCATCTGCCGCAACATCATTTTTCACGGGTCATGATTGTCTCGGGAGATCGCGAATCAGAAGTTCGTTATCTTGCTGATGCTGTTGGAATTCAGGAAGTCTATTTCAGCCAGTCACCCGAGCAGAAACTGGAACTTGTGCGGGAAGAGACGCGCAAGGCAAAGACGATGTATATGGGCGACGGCATCAACGATGCGCCGGCGCTCACGGCCGCGACGGTGGGAGTAGCCTTTGGGCAGTCGAGCGATGTGACCGCCGAAGCGGCCAGCGCTGTGATTTTGGAGAGTTCGCTGCAGAAGGTCGATGAGTTTTTTCACATCGGCCATCGGATGCGCACGATCGCTCTGCAAAGTGCAGTCGGTGGGATGCTGTTAAGTCTGATCGGAATGCTGGCTGCATCGCTGGGATATCTTCCCCCCGTTGCGGGGGCAATCTGTCAGGAATTGATCGACATTCTGGCAGTCTTGAATTCGCTTCGCGTCGCATTCTATCCCGGCACGCTGAGTGATATGCAAGATGAGTGATTGAAGCGAGGACGCGATATTTATGCGCGTGGTGTCACCATCTCAGGCTATGGCAGTTGCTGGACTGGTGGCTCATGTTGCTTGGTTCAAGGTCCCGCCCGTGTCCGGAAATTCTTCTGCTGGCGACAAAAAGTCCCTGTGATTTACAAGACGCTTATGTTCCGATTTTATGCTGGCTGGCATCAATGGCCGTTGTGGGTGCATGTGTTCTCGTGGGGCACGCTGATCTGTCTGACTGTCGCGTTGGTTGGAATCACCAATGTAGTCGGGCACAACGTGTGGAACGGATGGCGTGAAAGCAGCGGCCTCCGACATCCGACCTATACGGAGCAGGTTTTCATCGAGAATGTCATCCGCACCCGGGCAAATACTTGGTCTAATCTGGCCTATATTTTAGTTGGCCTCTATAGCCTAGCGTTGGGCTGGCATGATTTGAAACAGTCACCCTCGAATCGTTCGGGTTACCTCATCCAGACGCCGGCATTGAGCCTGACGTTCGGTGTGGCCTGTTGTTATTTGGGAATCGGCAGCGGACTTTTTCATGCATCGCTGACACGCGTGGGACAGCAAATCGACGTGGCTGCAATGTACACACCTCTATTGACACTGTGTGTTGTCAATATTGGCCGTGAGATCCCCGCAGCATGGCACGTTCGGCTGCGGCCATTTCCAATTTGGATTCTCCTGATTGCCCTCGTCGCTGCCGCCAGTTGGCTGCTATTTGTCTACAAGTGGTCCATGTCTTCCCTGATCGTCTTGAGTTCGCTGATTGCTGTCATTGGGGTCTCTCTGATTGCGGACCAGTTTCAAACATTACGTCGACTTGACCTGCGTTGGGGGGCGATGAGTTTGGCAATGCTAGTGGCGGCAGTTGCCTGTCGAGAACTGGACATCGCTAAACGCTTCAGCCATCCGACCGCGTGGATACAAGGACATGCAATGTGGCACGTTTTGACGAGTCTTAGCCTCGCCTGTATCTATTGTTATTATCGTTCGGAAATCAATTCGAGCAGCAAAGGGATCAGCGATGGTCTTTAATTCTGTCGTCAGACATCAGGAAATAAGGGGAGTAAAATGCGACACAAGCGACAAAAGTTGGTTGGATTGCCGCTGGGTTGGCTCACACTCGGTCTCCGGGATCGCGGTGATCATCGCATCTCAGAATTATGTCAACCTTCGATATGCCTTGTGGTCTGTTGAGAACGTTTGTCGCTCGTGTGCGATTCGTTGCTAAGTGCTATTGGTTTTGCTAACGTTTGAAAATTGGCCTTCCGTTAATGAACGCCGCAGGCGTTTTGGCTCTCAGTCGTCAATAACTTTTGTTGGCTCACACAGGGGGTAATCGTGTCGCATTTCGTTGTCCAAGGTTCGCATCCCGGACGCCATCCTCTGGAGCCGCTCGGTGCCGAAGAAGTCACCGCGGCCGTATCGATCCTCAGAACGGCAGGGAAGGTCACCCCGACGACGCGCTTTGTTTCGGTTAGCCTCCACGAGCCTGCCAAGGAACTGGTACATGCTTTTGACGGCACGAGCTGGCCACCGAGGCAGGCCTTTGTGGTGCTGTTTGACAACGCAACTAATGCCTGCCACGAGGCGGTGGTGTCGATCGGCGGGAACGAGGTCGCGTCGTGGCGTCACATTCCTGGCGTGCAACCGACGATGACGGTGGACGAGCAAGTGGAGTGCGAGGCGGCCGTGCTTTCGAGCGCCGAGTTTCGCGACGCCCTGATGCGGCACCACGGAATCGATGACACGAGTCTGGTGATGGTTGATATCTGGAGCGCCGGCAATTACGGATCGGAAGAAGACCGTACCTGCAGGCTGGCCCGTCCGCTCTGCTTCCTGCGGTCCGATCCGACCGAGAACGGATACGCCCGCCCCATCGAGGGAATCCGCCCGGTCGTCGATCTTAACACGATGCGGGTGATTCGTATCGAGGAACACGGCCACTGGAACCTTCCTCCCGGCGCGACCAACTACGCGGCTGATCGTGTCGTCGACCAGCGCAAGGACATCAGGCCGCTGGAGATCGTCCAGCCGGAAGGCGCTAGTTTCGTGGTCGACGGTTACCAAGTTGCTTGGCAGAACTGGAAGTTCGTGATCGGCTTCAATGCCCGCGAGGGCTTGACGCTCCATCACCTCCGCTACCGCGACGGTGATGAGGACCGTTCCATCCTCTACCGTGCCTCCCTCACGGAGATGGTGGTGCCTTATGGCGATCCCGGCGAGACGCAACGGCGAAAGAACGCTTTCGACGTCGGCGAATATGGCATGGGAATGTGCGCCAACAGCCTCGAGTTGGGCTGCGATTGCTTAGGACTGATCCGCTATTTCGATGCCCACATGACAACCAGTCGGGGCGAGCCGCTGCTGGTCAAGAACGCCATCTGTATGCACGAGGAAGATTACGGCATCCTGTGGAAGCACACTGACCGCCGGTTGGGGAAGCCTGAGGTGAGACGGTCGCGACGATTGGTCGTGTCATCGGTGTCGACGGTAGAGAACTACGAATACGGATTCTTCTGGTACCTCTACCAAGATGGCAACATCCAATTCGAGGTGAAGCTGACGGGCGTACTGTCTCTTGGGATCGCGCGGCCGGGGGAGACCCCGCCGTGGGGGGCATTGGTGGCAGACCAAGTCTATGCTCCAAATCACCAACACTTCTTCAACGTCCGGCTCGATTTTGACCTCGACGGCCGGGACAACTCCGTGCAGCAGATCGACGTCGTGCCGGGGGAGGTCAATCCGGAGAATGCCTTTGGGAACGCGTTCCATGCGCGGGCTAACACGCTTCTTACGGAATCCGCGGCACTGGCCAATCTCAGCCTTGAGACAGCGCGATCTTGGAAGATCGTTAATCCGGAGCGGCTCAATGCCGTCGGCCAACCGGTCGGCTACCGCTTCCTCCCTGGCGACAACGCCGTGCCGTTCGCCTCGCCGCAGGCGTGGTGGCGAAAGCGGGCCGGGTTCGTCGATCATCACGTCTGGGTCACGCCCTTCCGTCCGGACGAGCGGTTCGCGGCGGGTGATTATCCAAATCAGAGTTCCGGCGGCGACGGTCTTGTTCGATGGACCGTGGCGGATCGGCCGATCGCATCGACCGATGTTGTCTTCTGGTATACCTTCGGCCACACCCATCTGCCGCGGCCCGAGGACTATCCGGTGATGCCGACGGCCTACATCGGATTCCTACTCAAGCCCTCCGGGTTCTTCGCGATGAATCCAGCCAATGACGTGCCGCCGTCACCCCGGAAAGTGTTGCCGTCTGACGGAGGCTGTTGCCATTGAGGTACCCCCCCCGGTTGCCGTTGCTGCGAGGAGATTTTGACGATGTGCCCGATCTGCTGGGCGACGTTGCTAGCGACCTTCTCACTAACCGTCGCGGCGTCGGCGACGTTGATTGCCGGGAGAGACTGGATTGTGCTGACACTGGCGTTGCCACTGACCGCCTTGGCTATGGTCCATCGTGTCGGTATCGCCACGATCTCGTCGTGGGTGTTCGTCCTCCTCTTGACGGCGGTCGCTGTCCGGATGGTGTGGGTGCTGGTGCGGCACAATGGCCATACGCTGATCGGTTCAGCTTGGAGAAAGGCCACGAAAATTGCCGCGGGCTCTTGCCCGAAACGCCGATCTCTAGCAGGCGGAGACCGGGCGTCAAACATGGTGGGACGGTCGAATACCGATGGTTGACGACTTGCACTGCTGTTGATTCGAATAATTTCGAAAAGAAGTTTTTTGAAAACGAAATCTTCTTTCATCGTCATTTGTTTGACTCTTCGAGTGTATTCCGGGGATCTGATTGGTCGTGACAAGAGGACTCGTTCGCCACGTGGTGAGTCGGTTTCTGAACGCCCCGTTACTGAAATTGTTCCTTTTTTTTACGCAATTCACTCCGGCGAACGGGGTGTCCGCTGACTGGATCCATTGCTCATGACTCAGCCCTCGTCTCCTGCTGCTCAGCCCCGCCTCGCGGACCTCGCACTGAAAAAACCGCTCAAGGTTCGCGACATTTGGGCGCTTGGCGTCGGGGTGGTGATTACCGGCGAGTACTTTGGGTGGAACTTTGCACTCAAGGATAATGGGCCGGTCGCGGTACTGCTTGCTTCGCTGATTGTGTGTTTGTTGTATCTCACGTGGGTGCTGGTCCTGACCGAATTGTCGGTGGCCATGCCATTCGCGGGCGGGCCCCTCGCTTACGGGCGGCGCGCCGGAGGGCCGACGATGGGATTCATTATGGGTTGGTCGATGTTTCTCCAATGCCAGTTCGCGACAATCACAACGGCCTTGGCGACGGGCGGGTTTATTGCCTTTCTGGCCAATCCTGCTGCTCCCAGCGAAACGGTCGCAGTTTGGACCGCACTGGCAACTGTCGGAATTTTTTTCGTGCTGCATAGCTGGGGAGTCCAGGAGCAGTCGACGGTGATGGTCTGGATGACCTATGGTGCGATCATAGGATTGGTGATTTTCTGGATCCTTGCATCCACGAGTTTCCGTTTAGAGCGAGTCTGGACCACGCCCCTGTTGCCAGCAGTGAAAGGCTGGCGGGCGGTGCTGGATGCTGTTCCTTATGCTTTGTGGTGGCTGTTGATGATCGAAACGGTCGCCCTGGCAGCGGAAGAAGCGGATGAGCCACAACGGACGATCCCGCGTGGTCTGGTCTGGTCGCAATTGACGCTGATTGTCCTGGTGGTACTCACGTGGCTGTTTGCGTGCGGTGCTGTCGAGGATACTCAGGCCTTGGGCGAGATTGCTGTTATGTATCCCCTCGCCAAGGTGATTTCCGAAATTCCCGTCGGAAAATCGCCATGGGCGGTTTACGGTTTTGCGTCCATGGCCTTGTTTGGCATGATCGCCAGCTATCACGGGATGATTTACGGCGCGAGTCGCCAGGCATTTGCCCTGGGCCGTGCCGGTTACCTTCCCGGGATTTTGGGAAAAGTTCACGTTGAGCGACGGACACCAGTCCCCGCATTGTTGATATGCAGTCTGATTGTTGTGGCGTTCATTTTCGGAAACTTGCGGTATAAAGACGCCATCGCCTTGGCGCTGTTGGTTTCGACGTTGACGGCCCTGGTCTGGTACATCATGGCGATTGCCTGTCTCTTCCTGCTACGAAAACGGGAGCCGCAGTTATTTCGACATTATCGGGCACCCATGGCCAACGTGCTCCCGATCACGGTCATGGCGTTAGCGATTTTTTCGGCGTGGGTTTATATTGGCATCGATATCAAGGTGCTCCCCGTCACGGTCGGCTTGTACGTTGTCGGGCTGGCCTATTACTTTGGCTGGTCGCGTTCGCGGCTCAAGTCGAGCGCCCCCGAAGAGCAAACAGGGGCAACCCACCATCACGACCACTTGATCAACCCCAAAAATGACCAAACGCAGCGACCGGTCTCACGCGGGACGCGATTCCTAGAGCAGATCACCTCAGCCGTACTGTTGCTCGTGATGGCAACGCTGGGCTGGATTGTTTTCATCGCGTACGGGCAAGCCGCTCACCGGCAAATTGTCTCGCAATGGGAGCTTTTCGGAGTCACCGGTTTATTGCTACTGGCGCTCGGTCTGGTCAGTCTGGTCGCGCTGCTTCACACGAGAAAGCTCACTCGGTAGTCACCGCGAAACTCGGCAAGAACGGCTGTCACACGACAGGTGCATAGCACCATCGTCTTCCTGATAAGTGTTGATATCGTTCCAAAATTGCTCCAGAATCGACGGACGTTCAGCCGCTGCAACAAGTGACTGCAGATCCTCAAGTAACTTAGCATCGCCCCGACAGTCCGTGATCATGAACTGCAGACGCGCCTCTGCAGATTCAATGGACATCGCTTGTTCAAACAGCTCAGCGAGTGGGGAAGAATCAGCCACGGTGAGTGCATTCTTGAAGCATGAGAATTGAGAAGCGATTCTAGCCCGACCATGGATTCGTCCAGTTGCAGCATGTCGATCGCGTACGCCGGACCGTCATGCGATTGCACAAGATCATCGACCATCGATAAGGAAATCGGCACCAAACCACTCTCAAGCTCTCTGGCCTCACGTATCTGTTAAGCATGATCCCGCAGAACACTGTAGAGGGCATTTGCCAAGCTCAATCGTTCATTGACTGGCTCTGTTTTCTGAACGTCTTTTGCTGTTTCAGCTGCTCGAACCCAAGCCTCACCAAGTATCGACGAGGGTGTCTTAACGCTGGTCAAGTCGCTATTTTTTCAAAAAAGCTGCTGCCAGTTGTTTCATGTGCGCAAACATGTGGGGAAACGATTCACCGGACATTATGTCAAATTTGTCTGTCGGTATAGACGCTGTCATTTGGCTCCCAGTGTCCGCATTCTGATTTTATAAGCCGATCTCCGCCGAGGATCTCGAATTTTTCTAGACAGGCGGACAGGTCGTAAATCGGGGTCTCTTCATGATATCTTCAGAATATCTTCAGAATATAATCACGACTGCAACATCAATCGAGGCTCGCCGCTCCGAGACACGATTGGGTCATGGCCATCTAAGTCCAGCTTGCCCGCTGAACGGAAGCCCGTGCATTCGTGATTAATTTCACAAAGTGATTGGCTGTGGTCGTCGTGACTTGAATCGCGTCTTTTGGGCCAGGAAACGGATTGTTGTGAATAATATAGCCATTTCCGTTGTCTGTGTAACCTGTGGCCAGCACAATGTGATAACCCGGATGCACATAACGCGAGACCCATAATGGGCCTTTTTTAAGCTGCTCAAGGAAAGCTTCGGCACCATCAGTCAGCCCTATATCAAGAAAGCTTGCAGGCTTGTTAAAAGCAGACCCAGACCATGACTGCAGACCCAATGCCACGGCACAGGTGTTGTAGTCTGTATCGAGCAGTCCGTTGTTCAGTGCGTCCTGAACGCGGTCATTTCCACTAATATCCGTCTTCAACTTTTGCCTAAGCATGGCCTCGATCACCCCAGCCTGCCCAGCCTTCCCCCACGGCCCCAGCAGCATTTTGTAACATGCAAACCAACA
>QWQG01000256.1 GCA_003670925.1 Planctomycetota bacterium
CGCGTGTTTCCTCACCCAGCAACGCGGATAATGCCAAGGCACCAAACCCAACGCCACTTCGCCCAAACATTGCCCGACGGCTGAGATTAGTCCACATAGAGAAACTCATTCGAACAAAGAAGGAGACGACAATAACGTACCCATGGATCACCCACACTGGTCTCTGTTAGCAGTTGCAATCCAAGGTCAATTTCCGCGGTTGTCGGTTGTCGTCCCAACACAATTTCATAGAGCGTAGCGACATGAACCGCAGCGTCGCTTGACGGAGATTCTCGGACGATTCGTGCGGCCAAGGCAACTGAAATATGATCAACCCATGCTTCATTCATGAAAAACAAAGCTTGCGGAGCGACGATCGACTCGTTGCGACGTTCAATAATCCCCCCGCCATCTGGCCCGTCGAACAGGGAGTTAAAATCTGCCGTTTTCGTACCCGTGCGGACCGACATTAAATAGAGAGTCCGCCGCGGTATCTCAACTTCCAAAAAACCAACTCCACCCACGGTTCGATCCAACAAGCCCGAAACTACCAGCAGTGAATCACGAATCGCTTCGGATTCTAAACGACGACGTGGCATCCTCGCCAATTGTCGATTCTCTGGATCTAGCGTATCCGTTCGGCTTTCTTGCTGATACACCCGCGAAAGCACGATCAATCGCTGCATGGCCTTCACGGACCAGCCTGAGGTCATGAATCGACTGGCGAGGTAATCGAGTAACTCTGGGTGACTGGGAAGTTCACCACGCACGCCAAAATTTGTCGACGTACGCACCAATCCCACCCCAAAATGATGCTGCCAGAGACGATTGACCATGACCCGTGCGGTGAGTGGATTGTTGGCTTGTGTCAACCAGGCAGCCAACTCACGGCGGCCGCTAGCGGCCGAAATCTTGGCGGGAGAAATCCGGCAGTCGTTGGCTCCAGCCAATGCCTGGGGAAATCCACGTGGCACTTTCATGCCAGGCTTGGCCGGGTTACCACGAATGTAGATCGCGGCATCTTGAAATCCCTCATGCTTGGTCCCCGGCGGACCACCGTCTTGAACGACAACAGCTCGGGGGATCTCGATGGGTTTCTGGCTTTTCAAAGATGCGAGTTCGTCGCGTTCAGCCGCCAGCTGCTGCCGCACTTCTGCCGGAAGACTCGCCGCCCGTTGTGCCGCGTCAAGCCAGTACGGGCTCCGTGGTGACAGCAATTCGTCGTACAGTTCAGACAGAGGAGTCGACACGACAGCCGGCAACGACTGCTCAGTTGCCGCGAGATTCTGCGGTGGGGCCAGCCAGCGACTTGTTAGCTCAGCTTCAATTTGTCTCCGAGCTGCTTCATCGAGCGGCGTGGAGCAGACGCGCAATTCGCATAGGTCTCCGCGAAAACGCCCAGCGACACCTGAGCCAGGGCCGCCGATATGCAACGCCGTAATTTCAGGATCAACAGAGACACAATCCAACGCGGGATTGCTTCCGACCGCTTCCCCATTCCGAAATAAAGCCACACCATTCGTCCCCCATGTGAGGCTGATCAATTGGAAATCGGAGCTGCCACCGGCTGCAGCCACAACATCTCCGCTCGCTCCGGCACGCCGCAGGACAGCGTGCAGTCCGCCATCCGCGGTGGGCATTAAACCCACTCCATGTTGACCGCCAGCAGAATCTTCCCAACCCACGAGGCGAGTTCCCGCGGCATTCGCATCCGGCCTAAAGACCGCAAACAAGGCGCCTCTTGCTGGAACGCTACGGGGTGCCTGCAACATCGCACCGCCATCAAATCGGATGACAGGACGAAGGGCCCCGTGAATCATGGCCGTCGCCATTTTTGGGCCCTGCGTCTCGCTGACGGCCACCGCATCGTGACCAAAGCCGCCACGGTCAGGCCAGAGCGTGATCTCGCCCGCCGCATCGCTTGAAATAGAAAAATCGTCGGCGCGAAACTCCAGCATTCGAGCGTCGGCGACTGATTTTGCAACCGGGTCCTGCGTAAGACGCGTTTGACGCGTGTTCGCAAACATCACTAAATTAGCAACCAATGCTTCGGACGCGTTCGCCGTCTTTTCCGCCTGTTCTGCGCTTCCCGGAGACTCCTTCAGCAACTCAGTCAACGCGGACAACGTCGGTTGTCGATGCAAAAATATGAGCCAACGATTCAGTGTTTCCGCATCCGTGCCGTGAGCTGCGGCAAACTCCACCGGTGAGAGCCGATTAGGCTGATGCACATCGTGGAAATATTTTACGGCAATTGGCAGATCATCAACTATTGCAGATACCACGCGAGTTTCAAAGGCGGCCACATACTGTCTGTCTGCTGCCGTCTCCACTCGTTTCGACAACTCCTCTAGCCGCTGTTTGTCGCGTGCTGCCTGCGTCTCAATCGCTTTGATTTGCGTCGCAGACAGTAACGGAACTCGGACCAATGGAGTGTTTCCGAGAACCGGACCTGGAATCAGACGTGTGCTGAAAAAAATGCCAGCTAACGCATAATAATCGTGTGTTGAAATCGGATCAAATTTATGATCGTGACAACGCGCACAAGCGATCGTCATTCCAAGGATTGCTCTGCCGACGACGTCAACCTGATCATTGACATAGTCGGCAATCATCTGGTCTTTATTGACGTCTCCTGGAACAAAATCGGCGATCGCGAGCATTCCAGTGGCTACTAATGCATCGGCATCAATCTGCGCAGGATCTTCCGGCTGAATCAAGTCTCCCGCGATCTGCAGGGCGACAAACTGATCGTATGGCAGGTCGTCATTGAAGGCCTTCACGACCCAATCGCGATAGCGCCACGCCTCGCGAAAATCACTGTCGATAGGCAACTGAATCAGATCTCGGGCATCCGCATAACGCACCACATCCAGCCAGTGCCTGCCCCACCTTTCGCCATACGCCGGAGACGCCAATAATCGCTCGACAACTTTCGCGAAAGCGTCTGGAGATTCGTCGTTCAAAAACTCATGCATTTCTGTCGGTGATGGAGGCAATCCGGTGAGATCGAACGCCACGCGTCGCAAGAGCTTGCGTTTCGAAGCTGGTGTACTCGGCATCAATCCGTGCTGCTCTAGCTCCGCGAGAATGAAATTGTCGATCGGGGAAATCGGCCAACTCAGATCTTTCACTGCGGGCGGTAAAATTTCACGAACGGGCTTAAGAGACCAAAGATCCTCTTTTGTCGTTGAAAGAATTGCGGTCGATGGTGTCTGATGGCTTTCGTCGTCGTTTGGCCATACCCCACCGTCCTCAATCCAACGATTCAGATCGGCAATCTCGCTCGCGGACAACTTTCCATCCGGTGGCATCTTCAGCTCACCCTCGTAGCTCACGGCTTGCATCAGCAAACTCTCCGCAGCATTGCCAAGCACGAGAGCTGGCCCCCTGTCTCCACCAATGAGCGTCGCCTTCTGACTCGTCAAACGCAGCCCGGCTTCCTGTTTTTTCTCCCCGTGGCATGCATGACATTTGGCTACGAATAACGGTCGAATTTTGGTTTCAAAAAAATCGTTCGATGCACCATTTTCCTCAGCGAATGAACAAATCGGCCGCCCCAAACTTATCGAACACAAAAGAAACACGAACAGTCGAGAAATGGCGGCAAGGTAGCCGTAAGCGTGACTCTCGTGTCGGGTGACGCACGGTTGTTTAGGTGCGAACGTGTTGGCAGTGCGCACGATTTTTCCCCGTGGTTCGACAAGTGGCGGCTGCATGTCGGTGGTGACAGATGTGTGAACATCTGCAGCAGTCGGTTGGTAGATTTCGCATTCAAGCTGATGTCGGGCAGTCGTTAGCTTTGGGATGTAGGGTGACATTATTTCTTCTCGATCGCAAGCTGCGACAGTTTGCGGGCCTTGGCGTTTGGGGGGCGTTCTTCTAAGCCGCGATAGCTCTCTCTCTATTTCAGAGTCCTCGATAGGCTTGACTGATCGCCTCGCCCTTGGTCTTCGCAAACACGCGACATGTCTTAAAAAATGCCAGCCCAAAGGTTTGTCCGTGAGCCTCTGACACGTCACTTTGCCACATCCCTGACAAGAGAACACTCCAGACTGACGCACCAAGACAGCAGCCAAAGTTAAACCGCATGAATTTGCTCGCCACACAAAATTACGGGAACGTGGATGCTTTGCGATCAGCCGTGAGGTTGGAAAAACAAAGCCTCTCATCACGGCATGTCAACGTTTTACCTGCGCCCCAGCCACAAGCTGTTGAAAATCGAAGCGGATGAGATTGCGAATTATGTTGTGCAGTGATTGTCTGAGTCGTTTTGTTTGGCAACCATCGTTGGGTGCGTTGCAGAACGCTGGCGGGCATTGAACGACAAATAGTTCTGGGGTTTTGCAAGAGTCTTCGAGATCATCTTGCGGCAAAGTGTACTACAGCGAGTATCCTGAAGCGAAACGTCGACTATAATCGGCGTCTGCAAGGACGGATGCGAAAAAGCCATTTGTCACGATAACAAAGCGGCAATCTAAGGATCGAGATTCAAAATGCGCGTCGGAATTATGGCCGATATTCACGACAATGTGGACAATCTGCGGCATGCGATAGGGCTTTTTAACGCGCTCGAATGCGGCGCCATTCTGCTAGCCGGCGATTTTGTGTCGCCCTTGGTCGTGCCCTCCATGAGGCGATTTACGTGTCCGGTGATCGCCTGCTACGGTGATAATGATGGTAACCAGATCGGCATTGCCGGAGGAATGAAGATTGTGGGGACGCTGGGGCATCCGCCGCTATGCTGGAAGTCGCGGGATGGTGTAAAATTTTTGATGGCCCATGAACTGGACGGACTGCGGGACGTGATCGACGGAGCAGACGTCGTGGTGTTCGCCCATACACACCGCCCCAGCATCGCGACAGATAGGCATGGCCGGGTGTTTATCAATCCCGGCGAAGTTGGTGGTTGGACGTTCCGTAAACCCACAGTTGCCATTTTCGACACAGAATCACGCGTGGGCGAAATCATCAACTTACCTGCGATGCCTCCGGCAGTGATGCTGGAAGAACGATAAGCCTGTCGCCTGGAACAATTTTTGTGATTGCCTATAATAAGGGGCGGGAGCGGCCCGTACCGATTGACCTCCATTTTTATTCGGCTTCGTATTGAGTGAGCAAGTAATGTTGAAAATCGACATGAAGCGTTGTCTGTTGTGGACGTTGACTTTAACTTTGACAACCGTGGCTGCGTCTGCCCAGCAAAGCACGCTGGACCTGGGGAAGGACGAGTTGGTATTGGGGATTCCCGGATCTGGGCCACTCACGAATGCACGGATTGAAGAATGGTTGTCGCAGGAAGTGAACCATCAGGCGTTGACAGTGAAACTTCCGCTCGGGCTGAGTCTCGGTGAAAGCCAAATGAAGGGGCTGCAGAAGAATCCGCTGACGTTGGCGAAGATTGAACTTGGTCGGCAGTTGTACTTCGACACCCGACTGTCAGCTGATAACACCGTGAGTTGTGCGTCCTGCCATCACCCTCAAGACGGATATTCGCGTCACACGCCGACAGGTGTCGGCATTCGCGGGCAAAAGGGCGGCAGAAATTCGCCTTCCAGCTACAACCGGATTTTGAGCGATGCACAATTCTGGGACGGGCGTGCGGGGTCACTGGAAGCTCAGGCCGTTGGCCCGATTCAAAATCCGATCGAGATGGGTAACACGCATGCCGCGGCAGTCGCGACGTTGGAGAAGATCGACGGCTACAAGCTGCAGTTTATGAAAATATTCCCTGATTCCGGCGTGACCATAGACAACGTTGGGAGTGCCATCGCTGCCTTTGAACGCATTCTGGTAACCGGGGCAACATCGTACGACTACAACGAATCGTACAAGCGATTCGCGGCGCTTTCTGAGGAAGACCTTGACGATCTGAAGACTGACTCACCTGAAACATACGCTGAGTATGAGGAGGTCAAGTTACTCGCAGAACTCAACCCGATGTCTGAGAGTGCTCTTCGAGGTCAGGATTTATTTTTCAGCAAACGTGTAGGCTGCAGTAATTGTCATGTTGGTGCAAATCTGGCGGACGAGCAGTATCACAATCTAGGGGTTGGGATGTCTGCCAAAGAGCCTGATCTAGGGCGATTCGCGGAAACTAAAGCCGAAAAAGACAAGGGTGCTTTTAAAACGCCAACCATTCGTAACGTAGCCTTGTCTGCTCCGTACATGCACGACGGGAGTCTCGCGACGTTGGAAGAAGTGGTGGAACACTACAACAAGGGTGGTGCCAAAAACCCGTGGCTCAGCGACAAGATTCTGCCGCTCAAACTGACGCCACTGGAGAGCAATGATCTTGTAGAATTCATGCGTGCGTGTACAGGGTCATTCCCGTTTGTAACGGGTGCGAGGTTGCCGCAGTAATTGCTTTGAAGCCAGCATGGATTGGAGTGCAGCGACCAAGAGGCGCACTCCAGTGAATCAGCGTTGAAGACGATATGCTAGGCTGTTGAGGCATCGATGAGCAACGAAAACTCCGGTGATCATTCGTTTTTGCTGTGCGAACTGGCGGCGATTCTGGCGATGCTTGCTGCGGCACCATTGGCGGTAGGTCAGCCCGTTATCGAGCAAGCGGTGATGCCCAAAACTTCTCCGGAGGCGAAGGAATCAGCAGCGCCCAGTCTGCGAGAATCTATCACCTACGAGCACGTCTACGGCAACAAACTGATTTCAATCGGAGCGTTCTCGCCCACGCGAATCACATGGCTTGACGACGAATGCTACATTCAGCGTGAAAGCGATGGGTGGCAAAAGGTCTCGGCAAATTCAGGTGACAGCGAGCTATGGTACGATGCTGCGGCATTGGCAAAGGTCTTAGTTCAGATTCCGCATGTGTTGGAATCCGACGCACAGCGGATGGCCGCGGGAGCATGGATTGAGTTTTTACCGGGCAAGAACATTGTCGTGTTTCGTCTTGGTCAGCGGTTGATTAGAATTCAACTGGATGGTTCCAATGTTTCCGTTGTCGAAGATGTACCCACGGACATCGAACTCACGACGCTGAGCCCGACAGGTTCCGGCTTAGCGTACATTCGCAAGCATGAACTCTGCGTTGTGGATTTCGAAGCCAAGACAGTCCGGCAGTTGACGCATGATGCATCTAGCGATGTACGGAACGGTAAAGCCGACTGGGTATATTTTGAAGAGGTCTACGGCCGTAATTGGCAAGCGTATCGCTGGAGCCCTGATGGCCGACACTTGGCCTACCAGCAGTTTGATGACACCGATGTGCCTAAGTTTCAGGTCAGTGACCACGCGTCGGTGGGGCAGTCTTTCGAGACGGAGTTTTTTCCGAAGGCCGGGGATCACAACCCCCGCGTACGACTTGGCATCGTGGCAATGTCCGGCGGGCCAACAACATGGGTCGATACGTCGCAGTATCCGGCTGATGAACTACTAGTAACGCACTTCAACTGGTTACCGAACAATTCCCGACTTTATTGGTATGCTCAGAATCGCATTCAGACATGGCTCGACGTCCTAACCACTTCGGTGGATGATGGAAAAACACGGAAGTTGTTGCGAGATGAAACCGAGGCGTGGGTCGATAATCCACGGGATTTGAGATTTCTGGCCGACGGCAGTTTTCTCTTCTTCAGTGAGCGGACTGGATGGCGTCATCTGTATCGCGTTTCCTCGGATGGGACACAGATGACACCAGTCACCACGGGTGCATGGGAAGTTCGCGTCTTGCACGCTGTTACTAACGATGAGACAGCCGTGCTTGTGTCTGGGACGAGGGACTCGCATATTGCTGAAAATGTGTACCGCGTTTCTTTGGAAAAGAAGGACGACGTGGTGCGTCTGACTGCCGAAGATGCGACGCATGTTGCCAGCGTCAGCATGCACGGCAGCTATCTGGTAGATTCGTACAGCAGTATTGCTCAACCGGCAAGAGTCGTCGTACGAAATGCCAGCGGTCAGGAACTGCGCGTGATTTCTGAACCAGTGTCGGTGCCGTATGACAAGTATACGTTCGGAACCGTAGAGCTGCGCGATGTCCCGATGGCGGATGGTTCCACGACAAAAGCAATTTTTGTCATGCCGCCGAATTTCGATCCAGCGACGAAATACCCAGTTTGGTTGCGAACGTACGGCGGTCCGCATCATCCTTTAGTGAAAAATTCTTGGGGCAACCGGATGCCCGATCATCTGTTGGCGAATCTAGGGATTGTCGTCATTATCTGGGACCCTCGAACGGCGAGCGGTTACGGGGCGAAAAGCGCATGGCTAGCCTATCAGCAGTTGGGTGTCGCAGAGACGAAAGATTTGGATACTGTATGCGACTGGCTGCATGATCAGCCATGGGTCGAAGCCAAATGTATCGGACAAAGCGGTCACAGTTACGGCGGCTACTTTACAGCGTACGCAATGACGCACTCCGATAAACTCTGTGCTGGAATTGCCGGCGCTCCTGTCACAGATTGGGCGAACTACGATTCGATTTATACCGAGCGATTTATGTCGACGCCGCAACTCAATCCGGAAGGCTATCGCAAAGCATCAGTCGTTGCTGGAGCATCGAACTTGAAGGGACGCTTGTTAATCCTGCATGGCTTGAAGGACGACAACGTGCATCCCGAGAATTCGATTCAACTCATCCATGCCTTGCAAAAGACCGAGCATGATTTCGAAGTCATGTTTTATCCCACGTCTCGCCACGGAATTCACGGAAAACATTACAACAAACTTTGTTTCAACTTCATCGTGGATGCGATGACAAAACCGCAAGCCAGACAGCCTTAGATCGTCTGCAGACCACAGGCAGAAAATCTTGGAAAAGGTAGCATGGTTTGGGAACACAGTAACAACTCAGCTGTTTTTTTGTCAGCAAAAATCGCCATTGGTAGTTCACATGTCAACTGGTGAATCGAAAAAAACATGGGTTCCAATTTCTTTCAATGCCAGCAACGTCCTGCAATTATTGGCAGCGCTGGCTAGTTTTCTCGCAGCGTTTGTGTTGCCTGCTAGTTTTCCTGAATTTGAAGGATCTCCCCAAAAATTATTGATTGTGCTGGGCGTTGGATTCCTGCTCGTCACTCTGCTGTCAATGCTTTTGCGTCCTTGGTTAACGCTGCTCGCTCAGAAAATCGGGATTCGATCCCGAATGTTGCTGCCGCGGGAAGGGATTGTGTATTTAGGAATCATGTTGGTCATAGCCATTGCCGCGTTGACCGGCGGGAACCCGGACACGGGCAACATGCTGTTGTTAATCTTTGGCATGATGGCAGGGCCATTTGTCTTCAATGGTTGGGTTGTGGTGGCGATGCTGGCCCGCGTCAAGGTCTCGCGGCATCTGCCGGTTTCAGTCGCCGCAGGAACTTTGTTTTCCGTGGAAATCCGGCTGCAGAACGGCAAAAAATTACTGTCGTCGCGGCTGGTTGAGGTACGAGACGTAATTCAAGGTCTAAAAGTCCGGGATGAGGGCAAAGTGGTATTTGTCTGCGTCGCACCGGGACAGCAGCGTTCGGCCCACTACGACATTAGCATTTCGCGACGAGGTTTGTACCAGTTCGGTCCCATCCGATTGAGTTCGCGGTTTCCGTTGGGGATTGGTGAACGGGGCCATGTGGTATCTGCCGACGACGAAGTGATCGTGCACCCGAAGATAGGACGTCTGTTGGCAGCGTGGACACGTCGCGAATGTGAATTTGCGGAATCCGGAGCGAGGTCGAACGCCCGTATCGGTTTGTACGATGACGAATTTCACGGAATCCGCGAATACCGTTCCGGCGACAATCCACGAGCCATCCATTGGCGGAGTTCAGCTCGGCACGGACAGATCATGGTACGACAGCATGAACAGCATCGAGAAGCCGATCTAATCGTGCTGCTGGATTTGCACTCGTCGCAGGGGTTTTCGGAACCACTGCAAGAACGTGCGATCAGTTTGGCCGCCACGATCTGCGTTGAGCAGACTCGGATGTCAACATCGGGCCGTTATCGGCTGATGATTGCCGGGCACGAGCTCCAGCAGGTGGAGTGTTCCGGCTCTGGAGGTTTCCGCGACGCGGCACTGAAGGAACTGGCGGTTTGCCAGCCGTCGGTGAAGGCTGAACTTGGATCAATGCTACTCGCAGTGTGCCAAAGTTCTTTGGCTCCGAATAGTCGCTTTGTGTTGATCACCCCCCGGCCTGAAGTTGCCAGATTGCTAGCCGATTCGATTGCGCAGGAAAACCTCCGCCATGAGCAACAGTTTATTGGGCGTTTGATGATCCTGACGGCGGATGAGGCGACACTGAGTGCCACGTTAGCGCTGGATCTGGATACGTTTCCCGCTGGGGATGAGAAACTGACATCCACTGCAATGTCATCCGCCGCAGATCTCGTCAGCGTTCCGCTCCAAGGCGATCCAACGCGCGAGTGGGAGGTATCGGTTTTGGGCGGCAGCGACCGAAAATTGCAATCCGCCTTCTTTCGAAGCATGACGCTCACGACGGCGGCGGCGGCGTTGCTTCTTTGTCACAGTGAAGGGAATTTTTTTCCCGCCGCGCTGATCCCGTTCATTGCCATCATGGCGTGGATTTTTGTCGATCATTTGGGTTGGATTCGGCTACCGACATGGCTTGCGAATGGGTGTGGTCTGGCTGCGTTGGCAATGTCAATTTACGAATTTAGCCGGGGTACAGTGGAGGGCAAATTGCTGTCTGGAGCGCACATGTTGGTTTACCTGACATGCATTGTGCTGATGATGCACAAAGGCTATCGCCAATACTGGTGGCTACTGGCATTGATATTGCTGCAGATGGCGGTAGCAGCGGTGCTGCAGACGGGTGTATTCTTCGGTGGTTCGATGCTCATCATGATGGCCCTCTTGCTCTGGACCCTGTCGATATTTTCGCTGTATCGTGTGATGGATCAGTATGTCCGTCGGCAATTGAAGCACGCAGTCTTCAATTCTCGTCCCCGCCACGATTCGCGATCAGTCAGATCATCATGGCAGCACAACAGCAATGATTTGTTGATTCAGATTCACAATGGTTTGCAGCGTGACACTTCTGAACCATGGGTCGGGTGGCGATTCCGCACGATGGTGAGTGGCTCGTTTGTGGTGTCGTTGATTCTTGCGGTATTTGTCTTTGCCGCGTTTCCCCGCGTATGGGTCCCGGCGACAGACACGTTTGCTGCTGAGACGTCAAGTCAAGGCGGGCGTGGTTCTCGCAGCGGCTTTAATGACAAAGTGACGTTGGGGCATGTCGGACGTATCATGCTCAGTCAACAGCGTGTGCTGCTCTTCAGTGTCACAAGACTAAAGTCGCAAGAACCTGTATCCGCCGCAGATTTTGCCGCAGCGATCGACATGGATGAGGTCCGATTTCGAGGCAACGCTCTCGGGACCTACCACAGTGGAAACTGGAACGTGGGAGTGCGGGAACCCGAATTGGTGGTTTCGGAGTCTACGCCAGACCGATTTGCGGGCAGCGACAGTTCTGATGCTGAATTTCAAGTGGAGATTACTCAGGATGCGCCGGTCGGGATGTATGCGTTTGCCCCATACCCCGTCGTGGAGATTCGCGGCGCCGGTAACTCTCCGCTTCGGATGCGTCCGGTTACAGCAACGATAACTTGGGCGGGCAATCCGGTATCTGGCCAGCCTCTCACATTCACAGTGAAATGCCCCCGCATTGATCCGACCTCTGAGATGCCAGCCACATTTGCATACTGGACAATCCTGGATCATGCCTCAGCCTCCAACATCGATGACATGAAACGATCGGCCCAACGCACAGCACATGCCTTTTATGTGATGGCGAATATCGATGCCGAATTACCACGTCTCCATGGGCTTGCCAGTCAACTGTGTCTGAAAGATGGCCGTCTGATTTCGGAAGCTGAACGGGTCCGCGTGGTGCTGCAGTATCTGAGTGCTGAAAATGGATTTCAGTACTCTACCCTGCAGACGCGAGATGATAAGTCGCTGGATCCGGTCGAAGACTTTCTCTTCAATACAAAATCGGGCCATTGCGAATACTACGCATCTGCCTGCACACTGATGCTCCAATCAGTGCAGATTCCCGCTCGATTGGTCAATGGATACTACGGCAGCGACGTTAATTCGATGACCGGCTCCAATGAAATCCGGCAGCGGCATGCACACAGTTGGGTGGAGGCATTTCTGAACGGTCGCTGGCAGACGCTGGAGCCGACACCCGCGGCGGCACGGCGTGAGACGGTTGCGGCAGGAAAGGCGAATTCACTGATAAATAATCTGCAGACGGCGATTTCCGACATGTGGAATGATGGTGTTCACAATATGTCAGCAGAGCGGCAAAAAGCCTTCTTCGCGCCCGTGATTTCAAAGTCAAAGTCGATGTTTGAATCGATTCGCCAACAGGGTTTTTTGACCGCAACATCGAACGCAGTTCAGGCGTTTCTGAGGTCACCGGCATCGTGGTTTAGCTGGCGTGGAGGCCTTGTAACCTTTCTTCTGCTGCTGGCCAGCGGACTGATTTTGCGACTGCATCCGTTGGCCCATTTCCTGAGGGCTGTGCAATCTCTTGTGACGCGATTTTCTGAAAAACAACGAACTCGTCGATCGGTGATACGGTTCTACGCAAGATTCTGTGGCTTGTGCGAACAATACGGCATGCAACTTTCAGCCGCCGACAGCGCCCTCGAAAACGGGCGTGCATCGGTTTTGCGATTCGGGGAAAGATTACAAACTGTCGAGCTTCGTGAAATGCCCATGAGGATTGCGACAGCGTTTAACGAGGTTCGTTTTGGCAAGGTAGAACTGACCGATGAACAGGCTGCGCGGATTGGCCAAGATCTGACGGACTTTGCCACAGCTTTGTCTCATCACCAAAATTTGCCTGATCAACCGCTGGATCTTCATAAATTCTAGGATTCTGTCAGACTCTGAGACTCTGACTGTGTAATCGGAGATTTAGAATCTGGCTTGATTGCCTGTTTTGATTTGCCGGCGGTATAAGAATCGACTTCAATGACAGATGTCTGCCCGCACTGCCAACATGCTGTGGCATTGAACTCCGGATTGTGCCCACGTTGTGGAAAACTGATTATGGCAGATCCTCGTGGATCGATGCGTGACACGGTGATCACGAACGCTGGCGGCGCGAATGTTGACGCTGCGAATGTTGACGAGCAGTTAACCGAAGTTGAACTTGACCAATTACTCCTGCCCGGTCAGGTTCTCGACATTTACCAGTGTGAAAAAATGCTGGGTCGTGGGGGGATGGGTGTTGTGTATCTTGCCCGCAACACAAGCCTGCATCGGCTTTGCGCGCTCAAACTCCTCTCACCCCGCCGTCTTCAAACAGATATTGATTACGTCGCCCGCTTCGCGAATGAGGGCCGCGCCGCAGCGGCACTGGTGCATCCAAACGTCGTCACGACACATGCAATTGGTCGCGTTGACGATTTTCATTTTCTCGAAATGGAATACGTCGCTGGAGGTTCACTGCAGCGTGAAATTGATCTGCAGGGTGGGATTGGACCAATTCGCGCGACGACGATGGCAGTCGGGATCGCGTCGGGTCTCTCACTGGCTCATCGGCTCGGTATCATCCATCGGGATTTAAAACCCGATAACATCCTTGTGACACCGGGCGGCATTCCCAAGATCGTGGATTTCGGGCTGGCAAAACGTGTCGTTGGGGCTAACGTTGAAGGGCAAGCAGTCGTTGGTACGCCATATTTTATGGCACCGGAATTGTTTGAGGGGCAACCGGCGACGCGAACTACGGACGTCTACGCCTTAGGTGTGTGTTACTATCTGATGCTCACGGGAAACTATCCGTTTCAAGGTGAATCTGTAAATGCTCTGATGAAGTCTATTCTGACGGCACCGTACACCAGTGTCCGCCGCATCAACGAGGCTATTCCACTGGACATCGCCGAATGCGTGTCGCAGATGCTGAATCGCGAGCCTGATCAACGACCACGCGATGGGGGAGTAGCCTCCCAGTTATTACAGGCCGTGCTAGGCTCGGTGCGAGATCTCGACAATTTAATTCATGATGCGTTCAGTGGACTGCCAAATATCCACTGGGAACGCGAGAGCAGTGAACGTTTTAAGGTGTCGCTGACACTCCGTGGAGAACGCACTCAGAGGGTGTACATTGAAAATAGCCAACACGCAGCCGGTGATCGACTGCTGATCATCTACAGTCTGTGTTGTCGGGCAAGTTCAGATTTCTATGAAGACGCATTGCGGCTCAACGCTGTCGTTCATCATGGAGCCATTTCGATTCGTGATGTCGACGGTCAACCACACTTTGTGATGGTCGATACTTACCCGCGAGGCACGGTGAGTGGCGAGGACATTCGACGTAGCGTGATCGAACTAGGCTGCCGAGCTGATTTTGTGGAAGAACGACTGACCGGTAGGGATTTTAATTGATAACAATTTGCCTTTGAATGCGCGACAAACTTCGCGAGATCATGCTGTAAAGACAATGAGTTCTCGCGCAATCCTGCACCATTTTTCACAAGTGTCATACCATGAAGCGTTGTCTGAATCCGTCAATTTCCCCTTGCCTTCAGTGGCTGTTAGTTACGTTGTTAGGATTTACGGGCGTGGGCTGTACGGGTGAAGGAGTCCCTTCTCAAATCAGTGACATTGAACCGCGTAAAAAAATTCTGAAACAGGAAAAAATCCGCATCGCACTCGTGATGAAGTCGCTGGCAAATGAGTTCTTTTCGACGATGGCAGAGGGGGCCATTCAGCATGCCGAAAAACATGCTGACCAGTATCAACTGATCGTCAACGGGATTCCGGATGAAACCGACTTGAGTGCTCAAGTGTCACTCGTGGAGCAGATGATTGCGCAGGATGTGGATGCGATCGTGATTGCTCCGGCTGATTCGCAGGCACTGGTTTCGGTACTGAAGCGTGCCCACGAGGCTGGAATAGTGTTAGTGAACATCGATAATAAGCTAGACGCCACTGCCATGCAGGAGGCAAAACTGGTCGTGCCGTTTGTTGGGCCGGACAATCGAATCGGTGCCAAAAAAGTCGCTGAATTTCTAGCGTCAAAACTAACCGCAGGCGATCAAGTGGCAATCCTCGAGGGCGTTCAAACCTCATTCAACGGTCAACAACGAAAACTTGGATTTGAAGATGCGATGCTTGCTGCTGGAATGAAAATCGTCGATTCACAGTCGGCGCGTTGGGAAATGAGTATCGCCGATCAGACTACCGCGGGAATGCTTACCGCACATCCGGAACTCAAGGCGGTCCTCGCTTGCAACGACAGCATGGCGCTGGGGGCTTTGTCAGCGACAAAGGCAGCCGAAAAAAAAGATTTGGTCATTGTCGGGTTCGACAACATCTCGGCTGTGCAGCAGGCGATCCGTGGTGGCCAAATCCTAGCAACAGTCGATCAACATGGTGACCAACTCGCGGTCTTTGGAATTGAACTTGCATTCCAATTAATATATGCCGCAACGCCTGATCTGCAAGACAAAGAAACTCCAGTAGATCTTGTGACAGCTGAGACGTTAAAGAGGTAGTCCACGATGCTCAGAAATATGATTCGCCCATGATGGTGTTGGGAAATTTTCGATGTAAGTGTCGATCTTGCGACTGTCTGTTGGAATTTTCTGGTGCGTATTTTGGACTTATTTTGCGCACGCGGACAACGAGCCGGCTACGCGAACCAAAGAGGGCAACGGTCTGGCGTATCTCGACGAATCCACTCCCCGTTTTCCGCAGAAGGATTTCCCGGCCGTCTCGGTCGGCCCTGTGGTCGTAGACATTACGCCTGCATCCCCTTTGCGGCTGACGGGTTAACTCAGCACATCGCCTTCACCCGCTCGCTCGAACCTCAACTGATGCGCACGTGCGCTCTGGTTTTGCTATGCTCCGCAGCACAGGGGAGATTGATTCTGCATCGTCCGCAGGATCACTTGTGCGGAGCCGGGGGCGTAGAATTCCGATTATGCTGAGCTTCATCCAACAGGCACATGTCGGCACTCAACTGCACAGACGCGAATGGCTACGCATCGGTGGTCTTGCCGGCATGAACTGGGCTTTGCCGGGGCTGATTCCACGACGTACGCTGGCTGCAGATTCTGTTGCCAACGCGGCACCGGGATTTGGCAAAGCCAAATCCGTGATCGTGGTATTTGCGAGCGGTGGTCAGAGCCAGATTGATATGTGGGATCCCAAGCCGGATGCTCCGGAACAAATCCGTGGTGCATTTGATTCAATCGGCACGGCCATCCCCGGTGTGCGGTTTGGTGAGCATATGCCACAGATTGCGAAGATCGCCGACCGACTCTGCATTGTCCGCAGCATGGCGCATGAAGATCTAGATCATGGTTCGGCGTTTTATCTTTCCATGACGGGCCGCTACCATCGGCAAAAATCGGGCAACCCGCTACCGTCGCCGGATGACCTACCTTGTCACGGTGCGATCCTGCAGCGTGTGCGTCCGAGTGTAGCGTTTTCGCAGACGGCCATTCACTTGAACGGACCAGCTTATGTTCCGCTGATCGAAGGACCAGGGCAGTTCGGTGGACTGCTCGGAAAAGGATTTGATCCGCTGACGCTGGGAGATGTGACGAAGGATGAAATCGCTGTTCCTGCATTGTTGCCGCATGCGGACCTGCCGCCGATTCGCATGACATCGCGGCAATCGCTGCTAGCGGCCATCGAACACAACATGCAGACCTTAGAGCATCAGAAGTTAGTGTTGGATAAGAATGTGTTGTATCAGCGGGCGTTTGAGATGCTGGCTCGTGAAAATGCTCGCGAAGCGTTTGATCTTTCCAAAGAGCCAGAAACTCTGCGAAACCGTTATGGTCGCAATCGTTCCGGACAGGCGTGTTTGTTAGCTCGCCGACTGGTTGAGGCGGGTGTTCCGTTAGTGACCGTGATCTGGTCACACAACAGTCGCGGACAGGATTTGGATCCAACCAATACAGATTTGTACGGCTGGGACACTCACAACGACATTTTTCACGGCCTGCAGAATCACTTGTTGCCGCGATTCGACCAAGGGTTCTCGGCCTTGATCGAAGACTTGGATCAGCGAGGTCTGTTGGAGACAACGCTGGTCGTCTGCATGGGGGAATTTGGCCGCGCTCCGCTCGTTGCTTTGGAGAGAAATTTTTCGGGGGCAACTCCGGGACGTAAACACTGGAGTTGGGTGTATTCGATCGCCCTCGCTGGGGCCGGAGTTCAGCGTGGATCGGTCGTAGGAGAATCGGACAGTCGAGGAGCATATCCGCATACGGAAGCGTACGGTCCTTGGGACGTGATGGCCACGATGTTTTCCAGCCTAGGGATCAATCCGCAGCAGCACTACTTTGACCCCGTCAACCGCCCAATTCAGATTTGCGACGGACGCGTGATGAACGCGGTCTATGGTTAATTCACCTTTAACGGCACAACAGTTCCGTGCGAACTGCATTCCGTCGGTGCGCCGCAACAATTGCCATCTGCTGACACGTCTCCAACCGGCGTTGTCGTCCCGACAAGAAAAGGAGCTGCGGTCTTTGTGTGATCATGGCCTTTGTAAACGCCAAAGTCGTTGAACAGGAATTTCTTAGCAATGCGATAGTACACATTCTTCTCGGGGATCTCATGCCCCGGGTGATACTGCGACGTACGCGGGATCATGCCTTTCAGTTCCTGCATCGCCGTGCCGCGTGCCGTCGAATCTTTTGCTCCGTGGCGTTCCACAAGTTGTTGCAGCAGATCAGGACGTTCTAGCACGATGCAACCGCGTGTTGTTTCCTGTGACAATTGACGAAAATCGGCGAGGTATTCGGATTTCGTGAACTTATCGAATAGCGAGCGAGAATCGTCCTTCGCATGAATTGATTCGCGTGAGAACTGGACGATCGGACACGGTTCAATATCGCCCCACGGATTGATATGGTGACTGATCCCGTTTGCCGCCGGACACAGCGCCTGACCTTCGCCATCGTAATAAGCATCGATGATGATGATTGGTTTTTTTGCCCGCATATCGACGACAAACTGCCGGGCTTTGCGTTGTTGTTCAGGCGTCAGACACAATTCGGGCTTCGCATCCGGCCCCATCGGGCGGTAGACGTGAAACCACGTGTACAGCACGCCCATTTCGATCAGGCGGTCGACCCACTTTTCCGTCAGCAAATGATCAATGTTACTTTTGGCGAGACTTGTGCAAACGCCTGTCATAACATTGTGTTTTAGACAGTTCTCGATGCCGGCCAAGGTCTTCTGATAAACATCCGATCTGCCGCGACGTTCATCACTGATAATCTCGTTACCTTCGACACTGATCAGCGGCGTGACATTTCCGAGTTCGAACAGTCGTCGAGCTTTCTCATCGGTGATGAACTGACCGTTCGTGAAGACTTGAAAATAACAGTCCGGATGCGCTTCGAGAATCTGGAACAATTCCGGATGCATAAAGGGCTCACCGCCCACGATGCCGAAGAACGTATTCCCCTGCTGCTTGGCTTCTGTAATGAGTTTGTTCATTGCGGGCAGATCGATAGTCTGCTGCTTACTCGCGACATCGACCCAGCATCCTTGGCATCGCAAATTGCAGGTATTGATAATCGAAATATACAGAAAAGGCGGGAAGAACTGCCCTTTCTTCATGCGTTGTCGATGCTTGAATACCGACAGGGAACCCTTGACGCCAAGATTCCAGACGAGTTTCCAAAGCAGTCGCTTGTTCGTTTCGAACAACATCCGTTTGGCCATACGCAGTGTGTACATTTCAGACTCACCCACAGATTGAGGATCCACTTTGTGTCAGTAGTTTATCCTGTTCCTGCGATTTGTCCTTCCATGTTTGCCCTGCTTTCAGAGAAAACACAACCTAGGAATCCAGCAACTCACCCGTTGGGACCAGAATGATGCGCGGAAAAATAGCCCATCTCGATGGAACTATCGAGAATGCTAGCTTGCTGTGGATCGCTATCGTGTGGCAATTCAGGCTACATTCGTGATTACCGAAGCGATACAATCCGCGAGGTAAAATTTGAGGTGTGTGTTGCAATTCGTGCAACCCCGGCGAAACAACATCTTTACTGACGTCCTTGAATGACACATGGCTGCCAACCCACTCACTCGAAACCGTCGTCGCTTGCCAATGAAAAAACGCGTACTGTTTCTGACGCTGATCGGCACAGCACTTGTCTTGTTCCTAGAAGGAGTTTCTGCCATCGGACTTTGGGTCTCCGACGGCCATATTTCATTCCCTGAACTCCACGA